>DJRJ01000101.1:555-5336 GCA_002438865.1 Clostridiales bacterium UBA6363 | reverse complement strand
AACACAGCGCTTCGCTGTTTTTGTGGATTTCAGCCATACGTGAAATAAGGTCTGTAAGCTCGTTCTCGATAGGAGCGTCAAAACAGGGTCGCAGTGACGGATCGCCGTCCTTTTTATCGCCCTCGGCACCCCATTCACTGCCGTAGTATATACAGGGGATACCCGGCATACCGAACACAAAGCCGTATACAAGCGGCAGATGATTTTTGTTATTGAGAATGGTTGCTATTCGTGTAACGTCATGATTATCCGCAAAGCTCAGCAGATGCTCGCCGCGGCATACAGTCCAGTCCTCCGGACCGAAAAAGCGTAAAAGCGAATGAACAATCTCAAACATATTCATCGTGTTAAAGCTTGAATATAAGCCCTTGTAGCACTGATAATTAGTACAGCTGTGGAGCATTGACGGGTTTACAAACTGCCTGTAGTCGCCGTGCAGAAGCTCGCCCAAAAGCAGAAATTCGGGTTTTAAGCTGTCCGTGTATGCTTTTAAACGGCGCAGAAAATCATGGTCAAGACAATACGCCACATCAAGGCGCAGACCGTCTATGTCAAATTCATCTATCCATAGTTTAATGCTTTCAAATAAGTAATTTATAACCTCCTCATTGCGGAGATTAAGCTTTACAAGGTCATAATTTCCCTCCCAGCCTTCGTACCATAATCCGTCGTTGTATGGAGAATTGCCGTTAAAATCAATGTAAAACCAGTCACGGTAGCGTGAGTTTTCACGGTTTTCCAAAACATCACGAAAAGCGAAAAATCCTCTGCCCGCATGGTTGAATACTCCGTCAAGAACAACACGTATGCCGTTTTGATGCAGATTTTCGCACACCTTTTTGAAATCCTCGTTTGTGCCGAGACGGCAGTCGATTTTTCTGTAATCACGTGCGTTGTAGCCGTGAGTATCCGACTCAAACAGCGGCGAAAAATAAACCGCATTCGCTCCGAGCTTTTTTATATGCTCCGTCCAGTCGATAACTTTTAATATTCTGTGCTCGCATATTCCGTCGTTTTCAAACGGCGCACCGCAGAATCCGAGCGGATATATCTGATAAAATACACTTTCAAATGCCCACATAATTAACCTCCGTAATGTTTACTGATTTAAAGTATATCACACTTGTGCGTAAAAAAGCAAATATTTTATAAAAAACTATTGACAAACGCAGTAAAATGGTGTAAAATACTTTCTGTTAAGTAAAAATGCTTTACAGAGGTGCTTGTATGGCTAAGGATATGAAAATCGGTATGCTGATGGATTTTTACGGTCAGCTTTTGACCGATAAGCAGTATGACGCTCTTGATATGTATTATAATCAGGATTTGTCGCTTGCGGAAATTGCGGAGGAAAGCTCGATAAGCCGCCAGGGCGCAAGGGATTTTATCAAAAAAGGCGAAAAGCAGCTTAACGAATACGAAGAAAAGCTCGGTCTTGTAAAACGTTTTAACGATATTACAAAGCAGATTGCGGAAATGAACGCTATAATAGACGGACTTCCTTACGGGAGCGAAACCGAGCGTCTTAAAGAAATATCACGGAAATTGTCCGAGGAGATATAGGAGGAGCAGAGAATGGCATTTGAAAGTCTGGGCGAAAAGCTTCAGGGCGTTTTCAAAAAAATGCGCGGCAAAGGCAAGCTGACCGAAAAAGATATAAAAGATGCTATGCGTGAAATAAAGCTTGCTCTGCTTGAGGCTGACGTAAACTTTAAGGTTGTAAAGGAATTTGTTGCGGCAGTTTCGGAGAAAGCTCTCGGTCAGGAGGTTATGGAATCTCTTACTCCCGCACAGCAGCTTGTTAAAATAGTAAATGATGAGCTTACGCAGATGATAGGCGGAGAAACCTCACGTCTGCAATTTTCATCAAAACCGCCGACAATTATTATGATGTGCGGTCTGCAGGGTGCGGGTAAAACCACGGCAAGCGCAAAGCTTGCGAAAAACATTGCAAAAACAATGAACAAGCGTCCGCTTATGGTTGCCTGTGACGTGTACCGTCCGGCGGCTGTAAAACAGCTTGAGGTGCTTGGCAGTCAGATAGATGTGCCTGTGTTCTCAATGGGAACGGATGTAAGCCCGGTTAAGATTGCAAAAGAAGCGGTCGAACATGCGCTAAAGCACGGCAATGACCCTGTAATAATCGATACGGCGGGTCGTTTGCATATAGATGAACAGCTTATGCAGGAGCTGTGCGACATCAAAAAAGAAGTAAACCCGTCCGAAATACTTCTCGTTGTGGACGCAATGACAGGTCAGGATGCGGTAAACGTTGCAAAGACATTTAACGAACAGCTTGATATAACGGGCGTTATTCTTTCAAAGCTTGACGGCGACACACGAGGCGGTGCGGCACTGTCGGTAAAGCAGGTTACGGGTAAACCGATAAAATATGCGTCGGTCGGCGAAAAACTCGGCGATCTGGAGCAGTTTCACCCCGACAGAATGGCGTCGAGAATACTCGGTATGGGCGACGTGCTTACGCTTATCGATAAAGCACAAGAAACGCTCGACGAGAAAAAAGCGGCGGAGCTTGAGGCAAAAATCCGAAAAGAGGGTTTTGACCTTGACGACTTTTTGCAGCAGTTCAAGCAGATAAGAAAACTCGGGTCGTTTTCGCAGATACTCGGTATGCTGCCGGGCGTTGACAAGAAAATGATAGATATGGTTGACACCGAAGAAAACGCAAAGCGTATGGTGCATATTGAGGCAATAATACAGTCGATGACTCTTGAAGAGCGCAGAAAACCGTCCGTTATCGGCGCAAACAGAAAAATCAGAATAGCAAAGGGCAGCGGCACAAGAGTGCAGGACGTAAACCAGCTTTTAAAGCAGTTTGAGCAGATGCAGAAAATGATGAAGCAGTTTACGGGCGCAAAACAGCAGAAAATGCTTAAGCGCTTGAGAAAAATGAGATAGGTATTAAAAAGCAAAGCTTTTTCATATACACAATTTTTACGGGAGGTGAATTTAATGTCAGTAAAAATCAGATTAAGAAGAATGGGTGCAAAGAAGGCTCCGTTCTACAGAGTTGTAGTTGCAGATTCAAGATACCCCAGAAACGGAAGATTTATCGAAGAAATCGGTACTTTCAATCCTTTGACAGATCCGGCTGAGATCAAAATCGACGCTGAGGCAGCAAAGAAATGGATAGGTAACGGCGCACAGCCCACTGATACTGTAAAAGCTCTTTTAAAGAAGTCAAATATTATCTAATTACGGAGGGCAAATTCGATGAAAGCAGTATTGGAAGCAATAGCAAAATCGCTTGTTGATTACCCCGAACAGGTTTCCGTTACGGAGGTTGACAGCGGTGACGCAGATACAATAGCTCTTGAACTCAGAGTCGCAGAAAGCGATATGGGCAAGGTTATCGGAAAACAGGGCAGAATTGCGAAAGCAATCAGAACTGTGGTTAAAGCTGCGGCAAGCAAAGAAAATAAAAAAGCCGTAGTTGAAATCGTATGATTTGAGGGGCTGCTGCATTGTGCAGCGGCTCCTTTTGTCATACCGGTTTTTGAAAGGAGAAAACAGTGGATTGGCTTGAAGTGGGAAAAATCGTAAATACGCACGGTCTTAAAGGCGAAGTAAAGGTAGTTCCGTGGACAGACTCGCCCGAAACCTTTGAGGATATTGACTGCGTTTACATTAAGAAAAAAACAGGCGATATACGCCTTAATATAGAAAATATGAAATATCAGAAGAATAATATTATTCTGAAGTTTAAGGAGATTTCCAAAATAGAAGATGCGGAACCGCTCAAAAACAAAACGCTTTTTGCGGAACGTGACGATTTGGGTGAGCTTCCCGAGGGAGTTTATTATATAGCCGATATAATCGGACTTAAAGCGGTCGATACGGACGGAAAGCTTATCGGTACGGTAAGCGATATTTTCAACACAGGCTCAAACGATATTTATGAGATAAAGCGTGAGGGTATGAAAAATCTGCTCCTGCCGGATATTGACGATGTTATAACGGTGGAGCTTGAAAATGAGCGTGTGGTTGTAAGGATACCGAAAGGGCTTGAGGACGAATGATCAGGTTTGATGTTTTAACGCTGTTTCCGTCTATGTTTGAGGCGGTACTGGGCAACAGCATAATAGGGCGTGCAAGGGAAAGGGGCATAATTGAAATGCACTTTACCGATATACGTGATTTTACAAAAAACAAGCATCGCAAGGTTGACGATTATCCCTACAGCGGCGGCGGAGGTATGCTTATGCAGGCACAGCCGGTGTATGATGCGTATATGTCGGTGGCGGAGAATCTTCCGAAAAAACCGCTTACGATTTATATGACGCCGCAGGGAAAAGTGTTTGACCAAAAAACGGCGGTGGAGTTGTCAAAGGAAGAAAACATAGTTATATTATGCGGTCATTACGAGGGTGTGGATCAGCGTGTGATAGACGAGATTGTTGATATGGAGCTGTCCGTGGGCGATTTTGTGCTTACGGGCGGAGAATTGCCCGCAATGTCGGTGATAGACGCCGTGTCAAGGCTTGTACCGGGCGTGCTTTCGGAGGAAAGCTCGTATGAGAACGAGTCGCATTTTAACGGACTTCTCGAATATCCGCAGTATACACGTCCGCCGGTATGGCACGGGCGTGAAATCCCCGAAATACTTATTTCGGGACATCACGCAAATATCGAAAAATGGAAAAGAGAGCAATCGCTTTTAAATACATTAAAAAAACGCCCCGATATGCTTATGAGGGCGGAGCTTACAAAGGACGATAAAAAATTCCTTGAAAAAATTAAGGGAAAGGAAGAAATGCAAT
>DJRJ01000101.1:0-534 GCA_002438865.1 Clostridiales bacterium UBA6363 | reverse complement strand
GCGTCTGCGCCGCAAAGGGATTTAAGGCAAACGGCTTAAACTGCGGTTTAAACCCTGACAAAAACAAAAACGACCTTTGCATTGTTGTGAGCGACACGGTCTGCAATACGGCGGCGGTGTATACCACAAACAAGGTAAAGGGCGCACCGATAGCGGTTACGAAAAAGCATCTTGCCGCAACGGGAAATAAGGCAAGAGCGGTTATTGCAAATTCAAAAAATGCAAACACCTGCAATGCCGACGGCGAGGAAAAGGCGGAGAAGATGTGTGCGCTTGCGGCGAAAGAACTCGGCGTGAAAACCAATGAGGTGATTGTTGCATCAACGGGCGTAATAGGACAGATATTGCCGATAGAACCGATTGAAGGCAGTATAAGCGAACTTTGCGGCGGCATTTCGTATGACGGCAATTTAAAGGCGGCAACCGCAATTATGACAACCGACACCGTAAAAAAGGAATGTGCGGTTGAGTTTACATTGGGCGGCAAGGTGTGCCGTCTCGGCGGTATGGCAAAGGGCAGCGGAATGATTCACC
>DJRJ01000004.1:6955-7153 GCA_002438865.1 Clostridiales bacterium UBA6363 | reverse complement strand
ATTTATCATGCATATAGTGGATTACGTTCAGTGTGCGGACATAAACCTTTGCAAGCCAGTCCATCATTTTGTCGTACTTTGCTATAACCTCGTCATAATCGAGATATTCCGAAGTAACGGGAGGAACTGTCGGTCCTACCTGCATCTTTGTCTTAGCGTCCTTACCGCCGTTTATAGCGTAGAGGAGGCACTTTGCAA
>DJRJ01000004.1:2258-6906 GCA_002438865.1 Clostridiales bacterium UBA6363 | reverse complement strand
GCATTTCCTTACCTGTCTGTGTTGCCGATACGCAGCAGCAGATAGCGTAATCGTCACCCCAAACGGGACGCATAACATCATCGCTCTCGTACTGTATCGAGCTTGTGCGTACCGAAATTGCAGCGGCATAGCGCTTGAATGCTTCAGGTAAATCCTCCGAGTAGAGAACCGTAAGGTTCGGCTCCGGTGAGGGTCCCATATTTTCAAGAGTGTGCAGGAAGCGGTAGTCGTTCTTTGTTACCATCGATCTGCCGTCAACGCCCTTACCGCCGACGTTCAGAGTTGCCCATACAGGGTCGCCCGAGAACAGCTCGTTGTAAGCCGGTATACGTGCGAACTTAACCATACGGAACTTCATAACCATATGATCGATTAATTCCTGTGCTTCTTTTTCTGTGAGAACGCCGTTGTCAAGGTCACGCTGAATATATATGTCGAGGAATGTTGAAACACGTCCTACGCTCATAGCGGCGCCGTTCTGCGTCTTTATAGCGGCGAGGTATCCGAAATACAGCCACTGGCAAGCTTCCTTTGCGTTCTTTGCAGGCTGTGAAATATCAAAGCCGTAGGACTCTGCCATTGTTTTCATCTGCTTGAGAGCGTTAATCTGCATTCTCAGCTCTTCACGCTGTCTGATTTCATCGTCAAACATTGATTCGCTTGCGCAGTTTTTGAAATCCTCCTCTTTCTTTTCGATAAGCATATCGATACCGTAGAGTGCAACACGGCGGTAGTCGCCTACAATTCTGCCTCTGCCGTATGTGTCGGGGAGACCTGTTACAATCTTGTTCTTACGTATTGCACGCATTTCGGGTGTGTATACGTCAAAAACTCCCTGGTTGTGAGTTTTGTGATATTCGGTAAATATTTTGTGAAGCTCGGGGTTGGGCGTATAGCCGTAAGTGCTGCAAGCCTCCTCAGCCATTTTGATACCGCCGAACGGCATAAATGCACGCTTTAACGGCTTGTCTGTCTGCAAGCCCACGATCTGCTCGAGATCCTTCATGCTTTCATCGATATATCCCGGCTTGTGCGAATTGATACCCGTAACGATGTCGGTATCCATATCGAGCACGCCGTTGTTAGCTCTTTCTTCTTTCTGAAGCTCCTGGAGTCTGCCCCAGAGTTTGTTTGTTGCATCGGTCGGGCCTTCAAGAAAAGCTTCGTCCCCGTTGTACGGAGTGTAGTTATCCTGAATAAAGTCACGTGTGCTTATATCATCACGCCATTTAGACCCTTTAAAACCTTCCCATTGTTTAAAATCCGTCATAATTTAAAGACCTCCCAAAATGTATTTGTCCGCTTTTTGGCGGAAACACCGCGGCAGCAAAAGTTAGCCTTGACTAACTCGACTGTCGGAACATAAATCGGTAAAACGGATTATGCAGTACCGTTTATGTTGTATATATTGTAGCATTACTTTAGCGGGTTGTCAATGATAAGAATTAAATTTCGTATATATGACTAAAACAAACAAAGTTTCAACATCTTATTTGTTGAAAGATGTTATTCGTGCATATGCTTATGCATATGTTCTTTAAGCTTTGTAAAGGTTTCATCACTTATATCGTGCTCTATACGGCAGCTGTCCTCATAGGCGGTTTCCTCGTCGACGCCTAAGGCAATAAGTATTTTTGCTATAACCTGATGACGCTCGTAAACCTTTTCCGCAATTTTAAGTCCCTTTTCGGTAAGCGATATGTTCCCCTCACGGTCAACGGTAACGTAACCCTCCTCACGGAACGACTTCATTGCAACCGACACGCTGGGTTTTGTGAAATTCAGATGATTTGCAACGTCAATGCTTCTGACATAACCGTTGCTGTTTTTTAGCATAAGTATCGCCTCAAGGTAATTTTCGGCAGATTCGTGTATTTTCATAACAGTCGACCTTTCAAAATCAATTTAAGTAATTATATCACAGATGGTTAGGAAAGTCAAACCAAATTGCACACGGCGAAAAAAAATAACAAAAAGAAATTTTTTTTATAAAAACGTATTGACAAATTAAGTTAGTTATGCTAAACTAACCGATGAAGGTTAGATAATACTAACCGAAATGTCATACAGAAATGAGGATAAGCTTATGATGCCTTTGACACTTGCTGATGCAGGAGAAGAAAATATTATCAAAAGAATCGGCGGAAAACCCGAGGTTAAAAAACATCTGGAAAATCTCGGTTTTGTTGTCGGAGGAAGCGTCAGAATCATCAACCGCCTCGGCGGCAACGTTATTGTAAACGTGAAAGAAACACGTGTTGCGATAAGCTCTGAGATGGCGCAGAAAATTATGATTTAATTTTAAGGAGGATTTGGGGATGCAGACACTGAAAAATGCCAAAGTAGGACAGACGGTGAAAGTCGTTAAGCTTCACGGCGAGGGTGCCGTTAAGCGCCGCATTATGGATATGGGCATAACAAAAGGCGTAGAGGTACATATCAGAAAAGTCGCTCCGCTCGGTGATCCCGTTGAGGTAACCGTAAGAGGATACGAGCTTTCGCTCCGTAAAGCCGACGCCGAAATGATTGAAGTAGAATAATAGTGAAAGAGAGGAATTAAGCAATGAATTTAAGAATAGCGCTTGCAGGTAACCCTAACTGCGGTAAAACAACTTTGTTCAATGCTCTGACGGGTTCAAATCAGTTCGTGGGAAACTGGCCCGGTGTTACTGTTGAAAAAAAGGAAGGAAAACTTAAAAAGCATGATGGCGTTGTAATCACCGACCTTCCGGGTATTTATTCGCTTTCTCCGTACACTCTGGAGGAAGTTGTTGCGAGAAATTATCTTATAGGCGAAAGACCCGATGCGATTTTGAATATTGTAGACGGTACAAACCTTGAAAGAAACCTTTATCTTACAACACAGCTTACGGAACTGGGTATTCCGGTCGTAATAGCAATAAATATGATGGACGTCGTAAAGAAAAACGGCGACAAAATCAATATCAGCGAGCTTTCACGTGAACTGGGCTGTAAAATCGTAGAGATTTCCGCTCTTAAGGGAACGGGAATTATGGAGGCTGCCGAGGCGGCAATAGACGCCGCAAAGAACGGAAAGACCGTTCCGATGCATACCTTCTCGGGTCCCGTTGAGCATGCAATTGCGCATATTGAGGAAGCCGCACTTCACAATATGCCCGAGGAACAGCAGAGATGGTACGCAATCAAGGTGTTTGAGCGTGACGAAAAGGCTCTTGCACAGCTTAACATTTCAGAGGATACACTCGCACATATCGAAAAGGATATATCCGCTGCGGAGGAAGAGCTTGACGATGATGCGGAAAGCATCATAACAAACGAGCGTTACATATACATATCACAGCTTATGAAGGGCTGTTACAAAAAGCATAACGCCGGCAAGCTTTCAAATTCGGATAAGATAGATAAGATTGTTACAAACCGCTGGCTCGGACTTCCGATATTTGCGGTAATTATGTTCCTTGTTTACTATATCTCAATGGTAGGCGTAGGTTCAATGGCTACCGACTGGGCGAATGATGGACTGTTCGGTGACGGCTGGCATCTGTTCGGAATAGGTTCATCGGCATACGAGGAGGTTTCCGATGAATTTAGCGGAGCGTCCGACATTATAAACGGATATATCGACTTTGCGTCGGAGAACGGCATTGATACGGAGGAAGTTTCAGCCGCTCTCGATACCGAAAGCGAAGATTTCGACGCTGACGCCGCAAAAACGGCGCTTGCAAAATTCGCCAAGGACGCAGAGGGCATAGATAAGGTTACATACACTGTAGTAGATGAAGAAACAATGGCTGACGAGGAAGAAGTAGCAACCTATGACGATTTCCTTGAAGCGGTTGACGTATATGACAAGTACGATTGTGAAGAACCCGATCCCGCAGATTACGGCATATGGGTTCCCGGTATCCGGGTGCTTGTTGAAAAGGGTCTTAACGCAATCGGCTGTGCGGACTGGCTCTCGGGTCTTATCTTAGACGGTATCGTTGCCGGTGTCGGCGCAGTTCTGGGATTTGTTCCTCAGATGCTCGTACTGTTCCTGCTCCTTGCATTCCTTGAGGCGTGCGGATATATGGCAAGAATAGCGTTCGTACTCGACAGAATTTTCAGAAAATTCGGACTTTCGGGTAAATCATTCATTCCTATGCTTATAGGTACAGGCTGCGGCGTTCCGGGTATTATGGCTTCGAGAACGATTGAAAATGACCGTGACCGTAAGATGACGATTATGACAACAACCTTTATCCCCTGCGGTGCAAAGGTTCCGTTCATCGCAATGATTGCCGGTGCAATATTCTCGGGCAGTGCCTGGGTTGCAACCTCGGCATACTTCATCGGTATGGCTGCGATTGTAGTATCGGGTATCATTCTTAAGAAAACAAAGATGTTTGCGGGCGATCCTGCTCCGTTCGTTATGGAGCTTCCGGCATACCATCTGCCGACAGTAGGAAACGTACTCCGCAGTATGTGGGAAAGAGGCTGGTCGTTCATCAAGAAAGCCGGCACAATCATTCTTCTTTCAACAATTCTTGTATGGTTTACAACATACTTCGGATTTGTTGACGGACATTTCGGAATGCTCAGCGAAGATCAGATCGATTCAAGTATACTTGCCGCAATAGGCGGAGCTATCGCTTGGATATTCAAGCCGCTCGGCTGGGGCAACTGG
>DJRJ01000004.1:0-2220 GCA_002438865.1 Clostridiales bacterium UBA6363 | reverse complement strand
GTCGCTTCAATCACAGGTCTTGTTGCAAAGGAAAATATCGTTGGTACAATGGGTATTCTTTACGGCGGAACGGGAACCGTTTACAGCAACCTCGCAAATGCGTTTACGGGAATTACCGCATATTCGTTCCTCGTATTCAACCTGCTCTGCGCACCGTGCTTTGCGGCAATCGGAGCTATAAAGCGTGAAATGAACAACGCAAAATGGACATGGTTCGCAATCGGTTATCAGTGCGTATTCGCTTATGCGATAGCTCTTATGATAAACCAGTTCGGACTCCTGTTCACGGGTAACGTTCATATCGTGGGAACAATCTTTGCCGTAGCAGTGCTTGCATTTATGATATATATGCTTGTTAAACCTTATAAAGAGTCAGACACGCTCACAACAAAGGTAAAAATCAGTAAGTAACCATCACACACTTCCTGTTTCGGACGGCGCAGAATGCGCCGTTCGGGACGGAAATTCAATTGTATCGGAGGGTTAATGTATGTTTAAATGGATTGCGGAAAACATATCGACTATTTTGGTATTTGCGGCGCTCCTACTGATAGCTTTATTAATCATAAGGTCGCTTGTAAAAAACAAAAGACAAGGAAAATCCTCCTGTGGCTGTAACTGCGCTCACTGCGCAATGGCAGGGCAGTGCCACGGAAAGAAAAAATAACGCATTGCCGCTTATGCGGCGGAAACGGAGCAGAATATGAGTATTGTAATAGTCGGCGGTCATGACAGAATGCACAGCCGATATAAGGAAATTTGTAAAAAGCACGGCTGTAAGTGCAAGGTATTCACACAGTGTCCGGCAAACTTCAGAAATCAGATAGGTTCGCCCGACATTATAATGATACTGACGGGAACGGTTGCACATAAAATGCTTAACGTTGCCGAGGCACGTGCGGAAAAATCGGGAGCAGAGGTGCTTCACTGCAATTCATCGAGTGCAAGCGCTCTTAACGAAACTCTGACGGAATATTTTGCGAGAGCAAACTGAATTTTTTTTGAGCATAAGTTAGTTAAAACTAACCATAAGGAGAAATATATGTCGGAAAAAGTAATTGCGCATTTCTGCGCTCCCGCACTTGCAGGAATAAAGCCGTCAAATATTATATCGTGCCGTATGTCGGAAAAGGCTGAAATATATGCACAGCTTGAAAAACTGAACGCACGGCTCAACAAAAAAGATATATATTTTGAGGTTTTAAGCGAGGGAAGCAGGCGTATACTTATTATGGTATACAGGAAAAAAACGCTTGAAAAGCATCTTAAAAGTGCCAATACGGCAAAATTTCTGTACGCATACGGATATGATACGGAAATAGGAAAAAGTCTTGAAACATTAAAAAGCAGATTAAAAGGCTGTGAATTTCCGCATGAGATAGGTGCGTTTCTCGGCTATCCGATAAACGATATTTATGCGTTTATAAACCACAGAGGCAAGGACTGTCTTTTGACGGGCGAATGGAAGGTTTACGAAAATGCCGATAAAGCACGTGAACTTTTTCGCAGATACAATGCCTGTCGCTGTGCCGTTGTAAAAAGGATAGAGCAGGGCAGAACGCTTGCGGAGATATTCAATGCGGCGCAGTAAAATAAACAGGAGGTTTTTAATATGAGTAAAACAGCAATAATTTATTGGAGCGGTACGGGAAATACCGAGGCAATGGCGGAGGCGGTTGCCGAGGGAGCAAAGGAAGTTAATCCCGAAGCAAAATTATTTAATGTATCGGAAATTTCGGCAGACGATGCGGCAGAGTACGATACGCTTGTTCTCGGCTGTCCGGCAATGGGCGCAGAGGAGCTTGAAGAGGGCGAATTTGAGCCGTTTTTTGCAGACCTTGAGGGAAAGCTTTCGGGAAAGAATGTCGCTTTGTTCGGCTCTTACGGCTGGGGCGACGGAGAATGGATGCGCTCCTGGGAGGAGCGTGCTTCGGCAGCGGGAGCAAAGCTCGTGCAGGAGGGGCTTATCGTGAACGAAATGCCCGACGATGATGGAGTTTCGGCGTGCCGTGAACTGGGTAAGACAGCGGCGGCGCTGTAAGCCTGTGTTATGTTGGTAATGATTGCAATCACCGTAGGGCAGGGGCTTGCTCCTGCCGAGAGAGAAAATGCTTGCAATTTACGGTAGGGGACGATGCCTTTCATCGTCCCGAGTGCGAGATTGCATAAAATTTCGGGTCGATGAGGGCATCGACCCCGATAGATTGTCAAGTCAAGTGC
>DJRJ01000043.1:8965-9109 GCA_002438865.1 Clostridiales bacterium UBA6363 | reverse complement strand
TAAGACAAGCTCGTGTGCGTACTCCGTACCGTCCGCATATGAGAAGATATACTTACCGCTGCTGGCATTTGCCCACGACACTGCATGCAGAAAATATACGCCGCCCGCTTTCTGATTGACATCAAGTTCAACCGAAAGCGGAAG
>DJRJ01000043.1:0-8850 GCA_002438865.1 Clostridiales bacterium UBA6363 | reverse complement strand
TATAATATCAAACTCAACGCCGCAAAAATACTGTGTGCCATATAAAGTAAAGTCACGCAAGTCGTTGTTCGGACCGCCGTCGCCCCAGCCGCCTTTACCGTCGCCCTCGACATCATCGGCAAAGCCTCGGTTTGCAAACGGTCTTAAATCAATCGGAGTGAACGTCTGCTCGATAGTGTTATACAAGCTTTTATCTATTTGGACAACCGCAGCATCTGCCGAAGCAGATACTGCGCCAACAGCCGTCATAAAAGCAAGGACAAAGGCGATTAATTTATTTTTTAAATTGTTTTTCATTTAAGTAACCTGTCCTTTCTTTGTTTAACGGGCTCCGAAAACACTGCCGTCATTAAAGTAGTAAATGCGTGATACCTGTATAAAGCCGTCCTTGTTCTCAAGTATGAACATTACTTCATCGCCTATGCGCACATTTCTGAGTGCCTGACTGCCCTGATACCATTGCGGATTATTAATGTCGAGAGGTGCGTCTTTATATATGCGCTGCTTTGCATCGACAATTTCGCTTGCACGGAATGCAGATGTAACCGGGAATACCGATGTGGGCTGACCGTCAACTTCAAACTGAATGTATTTGTCACCCTTTAAAATAACCTTACCCATAGTCAAACGTCCTGTCGGTGACGAATCATTATATGCTCCGTATGCATCGGTCAGAATATCCGCCCAACCCGAAACCGGTCCCGAAAGGTCTATAACCTTTGACTCCTTGGAAGCGTCGAATACAAGACCGTTCTTCACAAAAGGCCTGGGACGAAGCTGTACAAAAGCGTCTTCCTTTATACCGTATTGTTCAACCATTTTGGCTTCCATGGTATATGTTGTATTTCCAATAACAACTTTACACTCGTCATCTTCGTTATAGCTTATTTCACTCACGAATCCGCCGGTATTCCAACCTGACTCTATCAATTCAACAGAACCGGTAATCAAACCAAACCTGGGAACCGGGTTCTTTGTCGGATGATAGTCAACCGTAAGATATATTCCGTCCGAGCCTTTCTGGTAATATTCCCACAGCTTTTCCCATGTCATTGTTTTAACCTTAAGCTCACCGTCTACCTGATAGAGCACAATCATTGTTGCGTCATTAATATAAAATCCTTTATATGACACTACATCTTTAGTATTGTTAAAGTTAATCGGTACGGTATTTGTCATATATTCAACCGGCTCGATTTTAGAAATTTCATCTTTTGTATTAACAGTAAACTTAAAGAAGCCTTTACCGTTAAGGTCTGACGCAACGCTCTTTGCATAATCAAACGAAATTGAACCGCTGCTTAATTTATTTCTGACCTTATGCTTCTCAACTTCATTGCCCGATCCCGGTCCCGTAATGGGAATAATCTGCATTGTTTTTTCGTCTCCGTCATACTCCGACCATGCTTTCTTTACGATACCGTAAACTGTTTTCGTTTTTGTATCATGCTCGGGAACATTTTTGATATAGCGGATTTCGCACTTGTCATCAATATATGCCTCAACATACGTCGGCGGTCCGAGCAAAAAGCCCGTATCGTAGCGCTCCATTTGTCTGCTGTAGCTGTAAACATTATTGCTTATATTGTAGTACAAGTCGGCAATTTTTACCTTAGTTGAACTGTAGCTTTTTATTTCGCCGACAGCTTTTCTTGATGAAGCCACAACAATCATTGATGACTCGTCTTTATTTGACCAGTAATCAAACACCATATCTTTTTTAAGATCATCAAGAGTTTTTTCAATACCGTCAATAATAACCGTCATATCGCTCACTGCGGCAATATCTCCCGAAACAAGATCGCTTACCGTGCCTTGCGTATAAGAGAGTCTTGTGCCTGTGAATGTCTTTAACAAACCGCCCTCCGTAAGGCTGTAGATATTAATCTGAGTAATCGTATCTTCATATCCCAAAACCTTTACAAATGCGCCGCATACGGGATATGCGTCATTTCCCGCTGTTTCATCACCGTAGAATGCGATAACGTCATCTGACATTTTATATTCATCTGTTGAATTATAGAACGTCATTTTGTCAATCTGATCAATGCAATAGTTTATTGACTGATCCGAATTTCTGTTTACCGTATAAACAAAATCCCAGAACATAAAGCTGCTGCCTGTTGTGCCTGCGTAACATATCTCATTATCCTCGTTGATAAAAACCAGATGTCTGCCGCCGCCCACAAGATCGTAATTCAAGTTGTCCGCCGCAAAATATGTAACTGTACCATTGTTTTCACGAACATAGATTTTCTTGTTCTTTTTGTCTACCTGAACAATTTCAACACGTTTCTGAGTCATTTTGAAGTATTTTTCCAAAACGGTATCACCGCTGCTTTTGTATGTATCGTCAAAATACTCCATAACCTTAACGTCAAGCAAATTTGACAAAAGGCGTGCTCCGGCGTCTTTTGTAAGATTATCCGTCTCTGCCGCCGTAATCTTATTAAGCAAATCATTTGAGCTTGCGACAGTCATTGTATCCTGCATTTCAAGCATCGGTCTGTAGCCTGCAAACACAAGGGCGGCACGAACAGCATCTCTGTATCTGATAGGCATGGTGCGTACAAGCGAATAATCAATAAGTCCCATACTTTTTGCCGTTTCAAAAGTATTGTCATTATTTTTTGTTTCGCTGTTTGTAAACTGCATAAGCGCCGCAACATAGCTGCCCGCTGTTAAAGTGTTTCCCTCGATGTTTACGCCGACGCCTGCAAGACGCGCATAGGCGTCTTGTGCGGCATCAGCTTTCACTTGGGGCTGTGAATTATCATCTTCGGCAAACGTTGTTATACAAGATGCCGACATCATCATAACAAGTCCTAATATTAATGAAAGTATACGTTTCATAGGTTCCTCCTGTTGTTATTTAATCAATAAAGCAATTACCTTAGCTGCTTCTGCTCTCGTAACGGCGTCACGCGGTCCGAAAGCGCCGTTATCGTATCCGTCGATAATTCCTGCCTGCTTTAAGACATTTATAGCCTCCTCAGCGTAATCTGCAATATCATCGAAATCGGTAAACGATGACAAATCATACTGTTTGTCCAATGTCATATTCTTGTAGTCCAAGACATTCTTAATCATAACGCACATATCCTGACGTGTAATTTCAGCATTTGGTGCAAATTTACCGTCGCCGATACCCGAAACTATGCCGAGCGACGCAACAGTGCGGATCGGATTTGCATACCATGCATCGTCCGCCACATCATCGAACGAAACCGTAATCTCGCCGCTGAGTCTGAAAGCGCTTTGAATCATTTTAACGAACTCGGATCTTGCAACACTGTTGGAGGGTCCGAAGGTGCCGTCATCATAACCGTTAATAACTTTTTTATCAATCAATGTTGAAATGTACTCATATGCCCAATGCTCCGGGGTAACATCGGGGAATGAAAGCTTATTTGTTCCCGGATTAATTACGGTAGAGTTGTTCGGTCTCTGTCCGCCGTATTTTGTATCCGAACTGCTCGGATTTGTGGTTGTACCGCCGCCCGAAGGGCCGCTTGATCCGCTGTTAGTGACAGTTATGCTTTTTGCATTCTCCGCAATATTAATACCGACTGTATCATCATCATTCATAAGTCTGCCGTTTACCTTGATTTCCGCCGCACCTGCGTCCACCGATTTGAGAGGGAATGTAATAATCGGTTTACCGGTGTTTAAGTTACCTGTAACGTCGGCGGTAATCGTCAGTTTATTATTGCTGTATGAAAGCTGCGCATTTGCAAGACAATCTGCCAATACAAGGTCGCTGAGCTTTGTATCCTTATTTATTTCTGCATTACCCGTTGTTGAAATCACAAATTTCAGCTTGTTTAATTTATCGGACGATACCGCTAAATCATCAACGCTTACATATGCTTTAAAGCTGCTGTTTGCACGTGCCGAATCGGCTGTTAAATTAAATACGTCGATACCTTCGCCTGTCCATGTTTCGGACGTACCTTTGCGTGCGGTAAAGTTAATCTCATCTGTTATTTCCGCACCGTTAGCGTCTGCAACTCCGCTTAACTTTACAGTATATTCACCGTTTTCTGCAAGCTGAGACGCAAGAACTATTTTCGGATTTTTGCTGTTCTTATCAAGAACCGTTACAGCCGGAATTTCTTTTCCGTCCGCACCGAGAAGCTTAACAGACGCGCCGTCACCCGATAATGCATTATCCTTAAAGCCTGCTTCGGTTTTGACGGTAATTGCGGTTTCATCATTTGTCATATTGCTTCCGTCATACTCCGCACCGTCTTTATTTACAAGCTTTGTTGCACCCGAAAGGTACTTACCTATCATTATCTCGTCTACAAGAATATCGGCAACATTGTCAGTAGTTACATAATCACCTGCTATACAAATATCCGTAGCTTTTTTAATATCAAACTGAAGCTTTCTTGCCTGATTGTTTACAGTGTATTCTACCTCTTTCGGTATATCCGACAGCGGAACTTCAACAACCGTCCATCTTCCCGTTTCCTTAACGTATTTCTCTATCGGGACAGCGGCATATGCTGCCGAAGCATTTGATCCTGCCGGAACATACGAAAGACCAACCTGAAGCTTTTGCAAATCAGCATTTTGGGGTATATACATACCTACCAGGATAGCGCCGCCCACAGTGGAAACCTCATCACCCAATGCCGCACCTCTGAAAAGAATTGCGCCCTTGCGGATAGGGGTAAACTTAACAGCTATACTCTTTGCACCTATTCCCACATTTGTTTCGGATTCCGTCGCATATTGAGCGTTATCCGTATAAATTTTCACATTGCGGGCAAGATCGTCCTTGTAATAATCCCTGACTGTTTCAAGTTTTTCGTTTTTCTCATAAATTCTTATATAGTCCGAAGCAAGCGACGCATTACCCTCATGAGTAAGGGCTTTCACCTCAACCGTAAGAATATCGTTCTTTTCAAGCGGTTCGGCAGGTGTATATGAGTTAGTATCGCTTGTTGCATACTCACGTCCGTTTATGTAAAGCTTATAGCTTTCGGCAAATTCAGGTGTTGTCCATGTAAATTGCGAGCCGTCATACGCCAAATTTTCGGGTGCGTATATATATGCCGCAAGAACTTCGCCGCTCACCTTATATGACGGCTGAAATCCCTCCATAGTGGCACAAATCTCATATTTATAATTCTTGTTCGGCTCTATATCCCTGTCTGTGTACTCAAAATCGGACGCTGAAAGCTCTGCTATGACTTTGCCGTCACGGTAAAGGATATATCCGCTCGGCTGACCGAATGACGGAGCCTCCCAATTGCACTTTACAGCCAATTCGCTGCCGCCGATATTTGCATAAGAAACGTTCTGAGGAACACCTATTGCCGGAACATACACATCTTTTAACACCGCATAGTCTGTATACTTGCCGTACAAGCACTTACCGCGAACCTTATATGAATAGTGGCTGTCGTTCTCAAGTCCGGCGTCAACATACTCGGTTGTGTTGCCGTCAACGGTGCCGATAAGCTCGTCACCTCTGTAAATCTCATATTCTGTCATTGTATTTACGGACGGAGTCCAATTAAGAGTAACTTTGCCGCTTACCACTTCGGCATCGGTAAGATTTGCAGGCGCTTTAACGTCGCCTACTATATACATATCTCCGATTTCGATTGAACCGCTGCCGCTCTTTCTTGCGACGCCGATACCTGCCAGGAACATAAGCTCCGCATCTCTATCGTATTGAGCGCCGCCGTTGGACAGTTCTGCGCTGTCTGCCCCCGTAAATTCGGATACGGGTATTTCCACTCGCTGCATCTGTCCGGGAGTTGTATAGTATTTGCCCAATGAAACACCCACGGCATTGCCTGTATTGTTATCTGCTTTTTGAGGCATTGAAGCAAGCGTAATATAATAATCGTCTGCACTCTCGCCCTCCGGAACAAGAACATCGGCATATACATACGAGCTTGCTTCATGGCTTGCAATATTCATTGTTGCGCCGTCTTGGGTAATATCTCTGTATGCTACCGCTGTTTCGCCGTCGGGAACATCAAATGCAACAGTTTCATTTTCACCGATTGAGCTTACTGCTGTTGCGCTGCCATCGGGCAATGTTGTAAACGTCTTTGTCGGATATTCGCCTGTTTCGGTCTTAAGGAACATCGCATCTCTGCTTGCCTTGCTGTCATGATACACTGAAGAACGAATGTTATCTACAGCAAAATATATAGGCATAGTCGGAGTTGCGCTCGGATTGGACTGAAACATAATATCTACCAGGTTTATTTCCTCAACCGTACCATCTAATTTGACATTACCATTATCACGGTCAATCTGATAATATGTCCCCTTGAAGTGCTGCTTTGACGCCGAATAGTTTTTGCTGCGTATATTTACCTCAACTGTCTGCTCGCCGCCGTATTCTTCATCTTCGGTATCAATGATGGCCTCATAACGTACAAATCCGGTATCCCATTTGTTATATGCTCCACTGTCAAAATCACCTGCGAAATATGTATTACCCGGTCCGAAATCCCTTACAAGAGAGGGAGCATTTGCAGAAGTATTATCCTTTGTGACTTCAGCCCAGGAACCGCTTACACCTGCAGTCGTATTACTCATAGATATCTGTATATTATTTAACGCTTCCGAGGCATCTACATATAAGTCAACCGAAAACGTGTATATATCGCCCTTTTCCAGCTTTTTATTTACCGGAAGTTTTATATGCTGATTCTTAGAGTCCTTTGTGGCCGACAAAGTAAACAATACGGCTTCATCATCATTTTTTTTGTTTGAGTCAAAGCGTGACGCCGGTTCAATACTGAATTCAGTGGCTGACGGATAGTTAAAAATTATTGGTCCCAGATTACAATCAAACCATGGACCGTATGAACCCGGAAGATCTTTTTTCGATATGCCATAGTATATACCATCGATTAAATTATCTTCTGCCGGCGCTGCCTGTGCTGTAGGCGATGGCAATATAAATGTATTTATTAATAAAGCCAAAGAAAGTACCGATGTGCATATTTTCTTTAAATGTTTCATAGTTTTCCCCTTATGTTTTTGTATTAACATTCCCCTCCGCATATGCGGAGAGGAATATCCCGTAATATTGCTTTAAATCACTGTGCTGTATCAGAGCCTGACTGCCATACAGGTGTAAGCGGCATTAATTTATTGCGATTCCATCTGAACACTCTTGTTTTTGCCGTGCCTGCCGGCTCGCTGATATTTGCCGTAACCGTTCTTCCTTCGCTTGGTGTTGCGGAGGTCTGCTCGGCGCTTATAAATCTGCCGTCTTCGCCATAATATGCAACTATAAAATGAGCTTCTTCCGCATTATCATATACTACCGGATATGTGTATGACGCTGTATCGCCGTCAACTGTGATCTTATTCTCTGTATATGACGCCCACAGATTATCGAAATATCTTGTTACATTGTCGTTATTATTATTAAATCTAAGCGTAACGCCTTTAATAATTGTGCTTGGATCTGCAGCACCCTCATTATCTTCCATATACCACTTTGTGACATACAAATTTCCGTCTACATATATTGCCAAGGTGCGCTTATTGCCATATTCTTCATCTCTGTTGTCAATTACAACCGTAATTGTACTGAATTTATTCGGCGTAAGTATAACCCCTCCCTGTGAGCGCCAATCGCCTCCAATCCATATTTTACCTTGTTCAATTTTAAATAAAGTACTGCTTACATTGAATTCTGTCATTCCGTCTGCCAACACACCCGCCGCACTCGTAAGCTTAATGCTCATATTTCTCGCAGTGTTTGCCAAAAGATCGTCCAGGCAGAAATACAGACTATCATTATTCATGGCACTCATAGCATAATCAAAGCTGAATGTAAATACATCGTCATTTCGCATTGTATAATCTAAAGGCATAATTATATCATTCGGGAAGTATACGTTACCCCATGTTTTTAATACCTTGCCTCTGCTTTCATCAATGTCCTGTTTGGAGTCGGCATACTCTGAAGCAAGCTTATATTTGGCATTTTTCAGAGTTTTTGTTGTATTCCATGCATTGCCGCCGTTTTCTCCGCAGGTATCAAAATTCTCTATTTTTTCGTTCGGAACCTGCGTTACGGCATAGGACATATTGTTTAAATAATATGTAGCATCATTTCCCTTTCCATGTTCGGTTCTTAACATAACAGATTCTACCGTATCTATGGTAATACCGTCATTCATCGGATAAGATACAGTCTTGTCACCCGAAATATATGTAATTATATTTGAACCCGTGTCAAACAATATTTCGTAATGAGTAAACTCTGTTGCTGACGGCGCCTTTACCGCATAATTATCTGCTGTCCCGGTAAAGCCAAAATCACTTGTCCAGTTTGAATCATACCCTTTAAAAACGCTCGTCGACTTTTCGTTACCATTTATTTTTACTCTGAGTTGCATATTGCTTTGAGAGTTACCCTTATTCGTTAATGCCATATCAAATGATATTTTAAATATATCTCCGTCACCCAACTGTGCGTTGGGGTTCATAATAAAGAGTGCCCCGTCACTATCTTTCTCTGTGTTGTGTGCGAATTTCAAGACGTCATCTGTTGTATCTTTGTCTTTAAACGGATTTTTTACAACTTGTACAGCATCGTTATCTGCTTCCTGGTTAACTTGGTTCGAACCCGAACCGTAGCTGCACCAACCTCCGCCGACCGCACCGTCAAAGGTCTGGGTCTGTGCGGATGTTACATTTTGAGGTGTGGGCGCAACAACTGTTTCTGCCATTGCCGCAGTTGAGAACAGCATAGCCGACGCTATAACACTTGAAATTATCTTTTTCATAATTAATACCTCCTATTTATAATCATATCTCCGTTAATCATATTTTTACGCTGAATTTTAATTACAGCAT
>DJRJ01000088.1 GCA_002438865.1 Clostridiales bacterium UBA6363 | reverse complement strand
TTTTAAACGGTCCCGTATGCCCGATTTACGGAGTGGGCGGTGTTGTTATAATCACGCTTTTAACACCCATTTCGGGAAATGTATTTGTATTGTTTGCGGGAGCGGTTGTTGTAACGTCGTTAATTGAGCTTTTGACGGGATATGCACTTGAAAAACTGTATCATGCACGATGGTGGGATTACAGTGATCAACCTTTTAATATTAAGGGATATATCTGCCTTAAATTTTCACTTGCATGGGGAATAGTCGGCGTTATACTTATGCGTGGAATACACCCTGCGGTTTCAAAAATAATAGACGTGTTCCCGCACGTTTTGGGGATTATATTGCTGTCGGTGTTTACGGCGGTGTTTATTGCCGATTGTATAGTTACGTTTATATCCGCCAAAAAGCTTACGGACCGTATGGAGGTTATGGAGGATATTGCGGAAAAAATCAGGAGCGTGTCGGATGCTATGGGCAAGCGTATTTATGACGGCGCCGCCGCAACTCAAAAGGCTACGGAGGAATTATCGGCTAAGGTTGACGCAAGCGAGTTAAAGCAAAGATCCGAGAAAGAGGCGGAGGAAATAAGACTGAAGCTTGACGCACTTAAAAAGAAGTATGCCGCACTTGCGGAGGAAAAGCATTTTTCGCATAAGCGATTATTAAAGGCGTTCCCGAAAATGAAGTCCGACAGATTCGGCAGTACGCTTGAAAGAATAAGGGACAAGCACAGAAAGTAACAGGAGTTGAGGATTACATATGGCACTTTATGCAATCGCAGATCTGCATCTTCCGCTCGGAGTGGANNAAGCCGATGGACATTTTCGGCAGTTCGTGGAAAAACTATGTGGAACGTCTTTTTGATAATTGGCAGTGCACGGTTAATAAAGACGATACGGTTGTTTTGCCGGGGGATTTTTCGTGGGCAATGTACCTTGAAGAAAGCAAAAAGGATTTTGNNACAGCGCGCGCTATTTCGTAAAACAGCAAAAGGCAATAGGCGTGGTAGAGGGCTATATTGAGGAAATGATGAACGGACAAAAGGTCGTTCAGGTATTCTGCCACGAGGAAGAAAGCAAAAAGGATTTTGAATATCTCAACAGCTTAAACGGCAGAAAAATACTTATAAAAGGCAATCATGATTATTGGTGGACGACTATGAATAAGCTGAATAATTTTGTTGCCGATAACGAATTTTCCGATATATATTTTATGCAGAACAATGCGTTTGTGTATAAAGACATTGTGCTTTGCGGAACGAGAGGGTGGCTTCATCCTGCATGGGAAGGATTTACACAGAAAGACCGGAAAATATTTGACCGTGAAACGGCAAGGCTTGAGCTGTCGCTTAAAAATGCGCAGAAGTACGAAAACAAGGATATATATGTTTTTACGCATTATCCGCCGATGTCAAACCGCATTGAGGGAAATGCCTTTACGGACAAGCTTAAAGAATACGGTGTAAAAAAGGTTATATACGGACATCTTCACGGAAATTCGCACAGAAACGGCGTAAACGGGGTGTATGACGGGATAGAATATACACTGGTAAGTGCCGATTATCTGCAGTTTATGCCAAAAAAAATAGCAGATTAAAAAGAATGTCGAAATTTGAAAAAAAATTTTTAAAAAAAATTTCAAAAAAGGCTTTTCTTTTTTGGAAAAGTGTGTTATAATGATTATAGTTTATAAGATTTGATTGGTCGATGGTATGCTGTTTATCTGTAGCATCTCTCTCAATTGTATGTCATCGACTGATCGGAAATTATAAATCGAGAAAACGAAGGCTTTATGCCTTCGTTTTTTCGTGCGGTTCTTTCGGGGTGACATATACGGTATTGTAGCTGTCGTATATGACCATTCCGGGTTTTGCTCCGCTAGGTTTTTTAACGTTTTTAATTTGAGTATAATCAACAGGCACTTGCGAGGAATTGCGTGCTTTTGAATAATACGCAGCAAGCTCTGCGGCATACAGCATTGTGCTTTTCGGAATGTCCTTGTCAATGCCGAGCTTTATTACAGTGTGCGAGCCGTGAATGTTCTTTGTATGAAACCACATATCGCCCGAATTTGCAAATTTCAGAGTAAGATAATCGTTTTGCGTGTTGTTTTTTCCCACATAAATATCAAATCCGTCATCGCTTATAAAGTGCATAGGTTTTGATGCTGTCTGCTTTTGCGGTGCGGCTTTTCTGTTTATGTATCCTTCACGGATAAGCTCGGAACGTATTGCCGTAAGGTCGGAAACGTTTTCGGCGTTGTCAAGAGCCGCAAGCGTGCTTTCGAGATAATCCAAATCCTCGTGTGCCGATTTAAGCTGTTTTGCCGCCTCGATTTCCGCAATTTTGCACTTTGAATATTTCTTGTAATATTTCTGCGCATTCTGCGAGGGGGTAAGCCGAACGTCGAGAGAAATTTTTACAAGGGGAGAGCCGTCCTCATAATAATTGTTCACCTCGGCAATCTTGTCGCCTTGGTTTATTGCGTATATGTTTGCGGTTATGAGATCGCCGTAAATTTTGTACTTTTCCTTGTTCTCCGCATCGGCAATGGTTTTTTCAAGGAGTGTAAGCTTTTTTGTGACACGCTCAATACTGTTGTTCAACACCTTTACCAAACCGGAACTTTTCTGGCGCATACGTTCACGCATATCACGCAGAGCGTAAAAATCGTCAAGCAGTTTGCTTATACTCTCATACTCGGTAACAGACGCCGTATTTTCGTATTGCTTAATGCTTATTGAACTGAAATCGGCAAGTCTGCCGTTTGCCTCAATCATACACGGCGCAAACTCGTTATTTTTAATGCGTTCCGCAAGCTTGATAACGGCAGCTTTTAAGGTGCTTTCCTTGTTCAGATTAAGCTCCGATACTTTTACGTCCGTTCGTCCGAACACGCTGTAGACGGTTTCTCTTGCGGTAAGCGGACTTATTCCCGAAATATTGTCCATAAGCGCTTTGTCGCAAGTTTTAGTCGGCAAAAACGAGAATTTTGTGTCGGCGCAAACCTCCGTTAGGGGAGTCTTTTGCTGTACGGGCGGATATTCGTATATAACGCCCGGCAGTATCTGACGGACGGAACTCATTGTGAAATCAACGTGTTTTGCCGAGTCGAGAACTTTCATGCTGTCGTTTACCAGTATGATGTTTGAATGACGTCCCATAATCTCAATAATCAGATGCTTTTTTGTGAGATCGCCAAGTTCGTCATAGCTTTCAAATGTAATTTTTACTATTCTTTCAAATCCCACCTGCTCGACCGAAAGTATTTTTGCACTGCCGATATGCTTTCTCAAAAGCATACAGAACATAGGAGCGGTTTTGGGATTTTGCTTTGTCTGCTCCGTAAAATGTATTCTCGGATTTTCGCTCGAAGCTGAAACGAGAAGCTTGTATTTGCCGTCAAAGGTGCGGATATGAATAATAATCTCATCTTTTTCGGGTTGATGTATTTTATCTACTCTGCCGTTTTGGATAAGCGGCGAAATTTCATTAACAAGACAGCGGACTGCCAGTGCGTCAAGTGCCATTGTAACCTCCTTATAAACCTCATACGTTGCAGGAGCAAATCCCTGCCTTACGTATTATATCACATTGTGCGGCGCAAAACAAGAAAAAGTCTGAAATTATCCGATTTCAGACTTCATACAGTAGTTTTGAAAAAAGTGATATGTCACTTTTTTCGCCTGTCGGCAATATTTTGCCGACAGGCTTTTTTTTAAGGCTTAACCTTCCATATGCTTTCCCAGGAAACCTGCCGCCGATTCGGCAAGCTTGCTTTCAATTTCCGACGGCTTTTCGCCGTCCTTCATAATAAAGAGAACGGAACCTATCGTGTCGCCCTCGGAAACTATCGGAACAACAACGCCAGCGTTGTATTTATCGTTTCCGTCCGCAACGTGTATGATTTTTCCCGATTCGTAGGTAACGGTTATTTTATCATTCATAACGTTTTCAAGCTCCGCCGAAACAGGCTTTTCAATAAGCTCTTTTTTCGGAATACCCGATACGGCGATTACATTGTCACGGTCGGTAATGCAAGCGCAGTGACCGCTTGCCTGTGCGAGAGTTTCTGCATAATTAGCCGCAAAATCGCCAAGCTCGCCGATAGGAGAGTATTTTTTGAATATAACCTCGCCGTCTTTTTCGGTGTATATTTCAAGCGGATCTCCTTCACGTATTCTCATAGTTCTTCTTATTTCCTTAGGTATTACTACTCTGCCCAAGTCATCTATTCTTCTTACAATTCCCGTAGCTTTCATAATAAAACTCCTTTTGCCTTTCTACAAAATTTTTAACTTGTAAAGTTATTGTCTGTAGCAAAAAGGTGTTTTATGCAAAATTATGAAAAGTTTTGTTGTGGTAAAATTTTGTTTTAAAATATTGATTTTGTACGTCGGACAGGCTCGCAGGTAAAGTTTATTCCGAGTTTTTTCAACACCTTGCGGTCTGCGTCGCAGAGCATTACGGAGGAATGAAGCTCCGTACCGCTGAGGTTTGAAATTGTGCCGAGAGCATGGCTTGCCTGCGGATTTACGACCGCACAGCTTGAAAGCGCAATCAGCATTTCGTTGGAGTCGAGGTGTGATGACGGGGAATGAAGCACATCACGCTTTAATTTTATAATAGGCTCAATGGTTGCCTGTGCGAGGAGCGGAACATTGTCGTTTATTCCCGCCATTACCTTCATTGCATTTAAAAGCGCCGCCGAAACCGAGCCTAAAAGCTCGCTCGTTTTTCCTGTAACGATTGTTCCGTCAGTGAGTTCTATAGCAACGGCGTGAGTGTTGTTTTTCTCCGCTTTGTCATTTGCCGCCTTGACAACCTTTCTGTCCGATACGGTAACACCTGCCTGCTGCATAATCGATTCCGCCTTGATTACGGAGCTTTCGCCGACACGTCCCTGCAGCTTGCCGCAGAGTATTTCGTAATATCTGCGTATTATTTCCTCTTTTGCAGCGTCGCATACCGCATCATCGTCAAATATACAGTTTCCTGCCATATTCACGCCCATGT
>DJRJ01000062.1:27466-27623 GCA_002438865.1 Clostridiales bacterium UBA6363 | reverse complement strand
AATTTTAAATATTTATTGCACATTATGCACGGGTTTGGCGTTCTTCCGTTGATATATTCGTTCACGAAATAGTCCACAACCCTTTTGCGGAACTCGTCACGGAAATCAATTATTATAAAATCTATCCCGATATGCTCGCACACACGCTTTGCGTCCT
>DJRJ01000062.1:20681-27394 GCA_002438865.1 Clostridiales bacterium UBA6363 | reverse complement strand
CCGCCGCAACGGAGCTGTCCACGCCGCCGGACATTCCTATAAGAACTTTCTTCATATTATTCTCCGCGGCTGTAGTCAAATCCGCAGTGCTTTAAAAATTCACGTGCCATAAGTGTTGCACCCACCTGGTTGGGGTGTACTCTGTCCCACGTAATGAATGATGAATGTCTTGTTTTGCAGTATTTTGCATACATAGACTGGAAATCGACAAATATACAGCCGTGCTTTTCCGCAAGTTTGCGGCAGATTTCGCCGTATTCGTCCATTCTTTTGCGCATTGCGTCCTCACGATTGGGTTCTATGTAATATGGGGTAATGATAAATACGCCCTTTACCTTATTCTTTACCGATTTTATCATTTTTTCAAGATTTGCCTCATACTCATCGGGCATTACCTGATAGTCGAACATTGCCGGAGTGTCAAACTGGCGCCAAACATCATTTATACCTATGCAAATTGATACCCAATCTGGTTTTAAATTAACGACGTCACGGTCAAAGCGTGCAAGCAAATCACGGCTTGTGTTTCCGCTCGTACCCGAATTGGTCACTCTTACTCTTACCTCGGGATAAAATGCCGCAAGCATATTATCAATAATTCTCACATAGCTTTTTCCGAGATTATCAAACAATCCCTCGCCCACAGGCTGTGCGCTTTCCATATCCGTTACCGAATCACCTGCAAATACTATTCTGTCACCGTCTTGAAAAATCATTTTTATTTACCTCCGTTTTTTATATATGACAAAAACGGAGTCGCCGCACTAAGCAACAACTCCGTGTATAGGCTGATTATCTTGCGTTTTTAGCTGTCTCAACCAATTTTGCAAATGCCGCAGGGTCTGCTATAGCAACCTCGCTGAGCACCTTTCTGTTCATTTCTATGCCGGCTTTCTTCAAACCGTTCATAAATGTCGAATAATTCATACCGTTCATCTTAGCGGCTGCGCTTATTCTGGCAATCCAAAGACGTCTGAAATCTCTCTTCTTTCTCTTTCTGCCAACATACGCATTCTGCATTGAACGCATAACTGCCTGCCTTGCGACTCTGTACTGTCTGCTCTGAGCGCCGTAAAAGCCTTTAGCAAGCTTTAATATTTTCTTATGTCTTTTTCTGGTATTTAAAGCACCTTTAACTCTTGCCATTGTTTTTCAACCTCTCTTTCGATTATTTGTAAGGAATAAGCTTTTTGATTACTGCTGCATTAGCTTTTGCACAGTAAGCTTGCTTTCTTAAATGTCTCTTTCTCTTTGTTGTTTTCTTATTCAGAATGTGTCTTCTGAACGCTTTGTTCATCTTAACCTTACCGTTTTTAGTAAGATTGAATCTCTTGGCAGCGCCTCTGTGTGTTTTTATCTTAGTCTTAGCCATAATGTCCACTCCTTCCGGTTTTTATATACAATTATGATAAAGGTGCGAGAAACATCAGCATATTTCTGCCCTCTAATTTAGCAGGTCTTTCTACAGTACCGGCCTCCTTGGTCTGCTCGGCAAATCTCTCCAGGAGAGTATACCCGATTTCAGAATGACTTACCTCACGTCCTCGGAAACGCACCATAACCTTTACCTTATCGCCGTTTTTCAAAAACTTGATTGCGTGTTTGCATTTTGTATTGAAGTCGTTCGTGTCAATCGAAGGTGAAAGCTGAACTTCTTTAATGTTGACCACCTTCTGATTTTTGCGGTTTTCTTTCTCACGCTTTGAAAGCTCAAACCGATACTTGCCGTAATCCATTATCTTGCACACAGGCGGCTTAGCCTGCGGAGCAATCTTTACCAGATCAAGTCCACGGTCATTTGCCAGCGCCTGCGCTTCAGCCGCACTCATAACGCCCAACTGACCGCCGTCCTCCGAAACAACACGGAGTTCGCTGTCACGAATTTGTTCATTCACCTGCAGGTCATTCTTACTAATTGTTAATCCCTCCCATAATTTATGCCCGTTTGCGGACATCAAGTTTACCTTACATTCCAATAAAAAAACGGATATTACTATCCGCGCACAAATAAGCCTAAGCTTAATGTATTTACCGTAAAACACGAAAGCCGTACGGTGAGAACGGATAGTCCTGCTTGTTTTCTTACTCAAATATTATAACAGCAATTGCCTTTGTTGTCAAGTATTTTTTTTAATTTTTTTACGATGCGGACTAAAAAATCCGCACCGTAAAAATTTCTTCTAAATTACGGCTCTACGGTTATTCTTCTGCAGAACACCGTTTTTCTTTTTACGCCGTTCTCGTCCGGGAAATAAAAGTCACAGTTAAATATAAGCGCACTGTTTTCATCAACAGTTATCAGTGTGCAGTTATTGCAGGCTCCGTCCCAATCATGAAAGGTTTTCGGCTCATTTTTCACATTTGCAAGATGCGAGCGGTCGCCCGGCGTCATAAGCTCAATCGGCTCTGTCCATTTTGTGCTGTCATCATTCGGGCAAGCCGTTACAAACATTCCGGGGCGTGCGAAACATAAAAGAGTTACACCGCAGTCAAGTCTGCAAAGGCTCGGATAAACCCCCGTAAACGAAAACTCCTCGGGTGCGGACCATGTTTTTCCCATATCATATGACCTTGACATATACATAGGCGCCCACTCGATACCCGTTGAGCCGTACCATGCGGAACGCATAAACCAGCACATCGAGCCGTCGTCAAAAAATGCGATTTCATTATCTGAAAAACCGCCGCTTAAATAAGGATATTTATTTCCGTCGGCGGGATATTCCATATGAGCGTACTGCTTAAAGGTATAGCCGTTATCTTCGGAGCGGAAAATCTCCGCCGAATAATACGGGCTATACTGTTTCGTTTTCGGGTCGATATGTCCCTCGCCCGAAAAAGCGGTTATCCACACAGCACCGTCGGGACCGATTTTCGGCACGCCCGTCGGGAAAATACCTTTCATATACGGATTTTTGAAGGTATCGTCCGAAAATACCACTCGTGTGAGATACGGCCACTCAAGCTTGCAGTATTCCTCTCTGACCTCGCCGCTTGCGGTTTTCCTTATCATATACCACTTTTTCTCGCTTAAAGAGTCGGGAAGTCTGTCCGCATTATACGCACGGATAATATATCCGCAATGCGACGTCACGCCGTCCTGCTGAGGGAATGTCCCCTCCTCCGCTTTTTTTGAATAATCCGTTCCGGGAGTCAATTCGAGAAAGCTCGGAATTTTATAATCGCTCACATCTATTGCGGACACTCTCGGGAAAGTGATTGTATCGCCGTTGGGGAGTTTTAAGCCGCAGTCAGCAATAATATCGGGAGTGGTTTCCTGCCACGTTTCCCCCTTATCCCCGCTCACAAACCAAAGCTTGCCGTCACCGTAGGTTTTAATCGAGTCCTCGCCCACATGAACGGAAACCGCAATCTTATCACCCACCTTGTAAGGCGTCGGGAACTGATACGGTCCCCACATACCCTCCTCGGGGCGAATACCCCGCACAACTACTTTTTCGTCACCGACTTTAATTTTCATTCTTCTTACCTACCTTTCTGTTCCATACGGGTAATGTCAAAGCGCATACCGCCGTTCCGAGAACAGCTATGCCTGCCCAAAGCGAAACCGTCGGCAGCCAGCCGAACGCATTTGAAAAAAGTACAATGCCGTACACCGAAACTGCACTTCCTACATATGTGAATGAATTGAGAACGCCCGAAAGCAAAGAGCCTTTTCCCGTTGACGCATATGCCTTCGGTACCATACTTACAAGCATCAGATTTATACCGTTCATACAGCCCACAACGGTTGCCATACTCAAAACCGCAACAACAAAGTTTTGATTAAACACTCGCAAAGCTATGCAAAACACCGAAGCGACGGCATATATCAGCGTTGCAGAAAAAATCGGATTTCTGAGTTTGCGGATAATCACAACGCTCACCCATGAGGTCACAATGCCGAACAGAGGCAGTGCCACGCCGGATAAAATGGAAATTCCCGCACCCAGATGAAAAGTTTCATTAATATATGTAGGCATCCATGTTGTTGTGCCGTCACGCAAAATGCCGTGGAGTACAATAGCAAATGCAGCTGCGGCAATTATCGGGATAAAAATTTTTCCCTCCGATTGTACCTCCTGTTTCGGAGTTTTTACGGAAACAATCTTATAATCGGAAAAAATCCATATAAAACCGAGAACAAACGCAAACACGGCAGGTATGATAAACATAAACACCCATCCGTTTTTGCCGAAGCACGCCGAAAACACAGGAACCATTAAATATGTAAGAACCGATGCCAAGCCGCTGCCGACAGCGGTTGCGAATACTCCCGTGTCATACTCTTTTGAATCCAAATAATGCAGAAATATTTTTATAAGAGCCGGCCACATAAGCGCCTGGGCAAATCCGTTTATAATCCATGCAACAACGATGGCAATACCACCGCCCAAAAAGCCGTTAAGTGGAATAACCAAATTCACAAGCGCCGCAGGAATAAAATTCAAAAACATAAGATATTTTGGCTGAAATTTGTTCGACAAAAATCCTGATAACGTTAGTCCTACTCCGTAGCTGATTACATTGCACGTAACCGCAAGAGCAAGTATCTCCTTTGAAAGCACATTTGCCGTTGACAATTCTTCAATGACTGCGCTTAAATTTACTCGTGTCAGATAACTTCCGAAATACGACAGAGCGCCTAAAAATATCAGTCTGTGGGCTGTTGATCCGTTTTGGCTTTTTTCCATTTTATCGCCTCATTTTTACTTGTTTTTTAATTGAACAGCGACATTATATCACTGCAAAATACGGTTGTCAACCCTGAAATTATCGTTTTATAAAAAAATCTCAAAGCAAAATTTGCTTTGAGATTTTTTTCTTGCAGTCTTATTTTGTGCTTATCATAACGGCACAGTTTACGCCGTCCCATGAAACGTCCGCCCCGAGTGCCTCCATAGCAAATCTCAGCGGTACAAAGGTTGTATCGTTTTTTATAACAGCAGGCGTTTCAAGCGTATATTCCTCGCCGTTTATAAACGCCCTGTTCTGTCCTATCTGCAATGAAAAGAATGAATTATCTTTCATTCCTATAACCGTCTGATTATCGCCGTCCCATACAATGCTTGCTCCGACCGCCTCAAAAACTCCTCGTATCGGCACCATTGTAAGATTGATTTCCGTATCTATATACGGCTGTTCTTCAAAATTTATTTTTCCGCCGTTTATATACACCGACGGAGTTATCTCCGCCGCATATGCGCCGAACGAGCAAGCAAGTGCAAGCATTCCTGCGGCTATCGCTGTTTTTTTCATAATCTTATCCTTTCTTTATCCGAATATGTTCTTATTAAATTATAACATCATATGCATATATTTTCAACTATTTTTTCTGCGACCTTTATTCCGTCAACCGCCGCAGACGTTATTCCGCCTGCATAGCCTGCACCCTCTCCGCACGGAAACAAGCCCTTTATATCCGATTGCAGGGTTTCGCCGCTGCGCAGAATACGCACAGGCGATGACGAGCGTGTTTCGGGCGCTGTCATTACAGCACCGCCGTCCGCAAAGCCGTGCAATTTTTTATCCAAAAGCGGCAGTGCCTCACGGATTGCGTTTACCGCAAACGGCGGAAGTACCTTTTCAAGCTCGGTAAACGTCACGCCGGGGCGGTATGTCGGATTTATATGTTCGCTTTTCTCCGTACCGAGAAAATCCCCCACCGTCTGCGCCGGCGCATTATAATTTTCGCCTCCGGCTTTAAACGCTTTTTGCTCCGTTTCCCTTTGAAAATACATTCCGGCAAGCACATCATCTCCGTCAAAATCATCGGGCGTTACGTTTACAAGCACGGCACTGTTGGCATTCTCTCCGTCACGTTTATATCGGCTCATACCGTTCGTCACCACGCCGCCCTTTTCGGACGCCGACGCTATAACCTCACCGCCGGGGCACATACAAAACGTATACACTCCCCTGCCCGACGGCAAATGCACCGACAGTTTATAATCCGCCGCACCCAAGTATTCTGCATTATCGCCGTACTGGCTTTCATTTATTACCGACTGCTTATGTTCAATTCTCACACCTACCGAAAACGCCTTGCGCTCCATAGGCACACTGCGGCGTCTCAGCATTTCAAACGTATCCCTTGCGCTGTGTCCCGTTGCCAGAACAACTGCGTCTGCTTTTATAATTTTCTTTTCGCCGCCGCAGGTCACCTCTGCCCCTGTCAGAGCACCGTTTTCAATAATTATATCTGTCAGTGTGTGCGAAAACTTCACCTCACCGCCGTATTCGATTATGCTCTTTCGCATATTGCGCACCATATTGCAAAGATTATCCGTGCCGATATGCGGCTTTGCGGTATAAAGTATTTCCTCGGGCGCACCGTGGACATAAAACTCCTCCAAAACCTTGCGTATGCGGAAATCGCTTATCCCCGTTGTGAGCTTTCCGTCCGAGAAAGTTCCCGCACCGCCCTCGCCGAACTGCACGTTTGAATTTTCATCAAGCACACGTTCGGAAAAGAAACGCTCCGTATCCTTTTTGCGCTCCTCAACGCATTTCCCACGCTCCAGTACCGTAACCTTAACTCCGCTTTTTGCCAGCATAAGCGCACACATCAGCCCCGCAGGTCCCATTCCGGCAACTACTATATGCTTGTCACGGTTTTTACATTCGGGAAATTTGTAATCCTCATAAGTGACTTTAGAAACATTCTTTCCGAGGTACTTTTCATCATTTTCCGTTTCAACATCGACGCTGTA
>DJRJ01000062.1:20239-20669 GCA_002438865.1 Clostridiales bacterium UBA6363 | reverse complement strand
ACAAACACCACCGCATTTTTTCTGCGCGCGTCTATTGATTTTTTAAATATTCTAAACGATTTTATTTCCCGTATACCGTACATTTTTCGCACCGTTTCGGCTAAGTTTTCCTCACTTTCGGAAACGGGAATTTTTATATTTGAAATTCTTATCATAACATTTCACCTTTATGCTTTTTTACAATTATATCACACCGAAAAAAAATTAGCAAATATATTGACAAAAAAATTAACGGGTGTATAATAAGTAATTACGGGGAGGAATTAATATGAAATCGCATGAAATGGATATGACGCACGGCGGTCTTGCCGGCAAAATACTTATATTTTCACTGCCTTTGATGCTGTCCGGCGTTTTGCAGGTTCTCTTTAACGCCGCAGATGTAATCGTTGTAGGGCGTTTCACCGGGCGTGAAGCGCTTGCGGCAGTC
>DJRJ01000062.1:16354-20227 GCA_002438865.1 Clostridiales bacterium UBA6363 | reverse complement strand
TCGACAACGTCTCTCGGCAACCTTTTTATCAACTTTTTCATAGGATTATCGGTCAGCACAAACATTCTCGTGGCACGTGCTTACGGCGCAAACGACCTCAGAAAAATAGAAAAAACGGTACATACCTCTATACTGGTGAGTGCAATAGGCGGAGTACTGATAGGTTTATTGGGCATATGCTTTTCAAGAGGCGCACTGCTGCTTATGGGAACGCCCGATGATGTACTTGAATTGGCGATTACATATTTTAATATTTGTATGATCGGCGAACCGGCTATTCTGATATACAACTTCGGAAGTGCAATTCTGCGTGCAACGGGCGATACACAGCGTCCGCTGTACATAATCACACTTTCGGGAGTTTTAAACGTAATTTTAAACCTTATATTTGTTATAGTTTTTAAACTCGGTGTTGCGGGCGTTGCACTGGCAACAATCATTTCGCAGTACCTTTCCGCAATTCTGATAGTTTTATGCCTTATGCTTTCAAAAGGCTCAACAAAGCTTGAATTAAAGAAACTCAGCATAGACAAAAGAGTATTGAAGGAACTTCTCCGCATCGGTATTCCGAGCGGATTGCAGGGAACGATTTTTTCGCTTTCAAACATAGTTCTTCAGTCAGCAATAAACTCGTTCGGCTCGGCAACCATGGCAGGAAGTGCGGCAGCGGCAAACTTTGAAGGCTTTGTATATACCGCAATGAACGCTTTCTACCACTCGTCCATGACCTTTACAGGGCAAAATGCAGGTGCAGGCAACTACAAGCGAGTTAAAAAATCATTTTTCATAAACCTTGCATACGTCACTGCTACGGGACTTATACTCGGCAACACAGCCATTCTGTTCTCAAGGCAGCTTTTATCGGTATACACCTCCGACCCTGCCGCAATATCCGAGGGTATGATACGAATGTTATATGTCTGCTCGGCATACTTCCTGTGCGGAACAATGGAGGTTGCGGTCGGCTGTATACGCGGTCTGGGATATTCGGTTGTACCGATGGTAACCTCGCTTATAGGCGCATGCGGTATAAGAATTTTATGGGTACTTACGGTATTTCAGGCGCACCGCTCCATAGGCGTACTGTTCTTCTCTTATCCTTTGAGCTGGCTTATTACGTTTTCGGCTCACTGCGTTTATCTGTATTTCGTATATAAAAAATCCGCACGTCAAGCGGCGGCATAAAAAAAGTGATATTTCATTTTTTGCTCCTGTCGCCAAAAATTATTGCATAAAAAAATCGAGGTGTTTGCACCTCGATTTTTTTTGTGGCTATTATTTCTTTGTAATTATAACCTTTTGCTCTGCGCCTATCCATTCGACATCTGCGCCGAGTCTTTCCGCTACAAGCCTTACTGGTGTGTATGTGCGGTCATTCTCAAGAAATGCGGGGCTGTCAAGCTCAACACTTTCGCCGTTTATCACAGCAGTATCCGAGCCGATTGTAATGAGAATTGTCACGTCCTCGCCTTTCTCATTTTTCCCCTTTATCGTTACAAGCCTGTTGTCACCGTCCCAGCTTACCGTTGCGCCCAAACTTTCTGCAACAAATCTTACGGGAAGCATTGTTCTGTCATTTACAATCTTCGGAGCAACATCATTTTCAACCGTTTTTCCGAATACTGTCGCTTCTTTTTTGCCTATTGTCAGCACAATTTGATTTGCCGAGTTATCTTTCGGCGTCCATGCCGCATAAAGAGTTATGCTCTTTGTTACCTTTGAGCTGAAATCGTACTTCGTTTTCAGTTCTTTGTCGGTGTACCAGCCTGCGAAATCATATCCCTCTCTTACGGGAGTCTGCGGTTCCGATACGGCATCGTTTCTCTTTACGCTTTCGGAACGAACAGCAGTTCCGCCGTTTGTTTCAAACTTAACCGTAAAGCTTAACGAACCTCCGCCTCCGCCGCCCGTCGGTGACGAGCCTGTTCCTACGGTAATCGGTACTGTGGTTGTTTTTGTATCGTTACCAAATGTGTAGCTTACTGTTACGGAGCGTGTTCCGTTTGCAAGAGCGCCCGTCGGCTCAACAATATAATCGTCAACCGTCATTGTACTGCCGTCGTTGAATGCAGCTGTTACTACCATTCCGTCCGGATCAAATTCTTCACCGGCATTGTACTTTGTCTTATTTGGCATTGTTGTTACGGCAATACTCTTAAGAGTCTGAGCGTCATCTTTTACAAGTACGCTTACTATCTCCGCTGCCGATTGATTTCCGGCAGAATCTTTTGCCTTAAAGATTGCAATTTCTCCGCTCAGATTAGGAACTGTTTCTCTGATAGGATAACCTTCTTCATCAAGAACGGGATCGCCGTTTTCGTCAAGTTTCTCATGCTCAATGGTAAGAATAAGATTTTCTCTGTATGAAAATCTTCCGTCCGCACCTGCGGTTGCAACCTTTATAAGTCCGTCGGGATTTTCGTAATCGGGATAAACACTCAGGTAAATATCCGCATTAGGCTCTGTCAGACCTGTTATCTCATATGCACCGGTTGTCTTGTCGGCATATACAACAGCGCTGTCCATGCTCAATGCAGGAGGTGTGTTATCCTTTTCTATAAGCATATACTTTGTTGTAATATCCGTGTAAGTGCCTTTATTTACCTTTGCATCAATTCTCACCATTACGGAGCCGTCAATATCTGTGTTATCTATAAAGTGACAGTTCTTATCCGTGTCAAAGCCAACCAATGCATCTGTATCTTCTCTTGTAACAGTGTACTCTGCATTCTGCTCCTTTGATGAAATGTATAAATACCACTTGTTATCAAATCCGCCGCCTGCCGTACAGCTTAAAACGCCGTCCTCATTTTCGGTTACCGTCTGATTAACAGAGTTGCTGTTTGAGTCCTCTGTTTTAAGTTCAGCCGATATTTCAAGCGGTTCATACTTCGGCAATTCGGACTCATTTGAACGTGTTTCGGCACTGTAAACCTTTAAGTTGTCTACCTTATTTCCGTCCTCATCCGTCATATAATTGTATGCCTTAACGCCTATCATATATGTTTTGTCCGCTTCGAGCGGCTGTGACTGACTCTGCGATACCGATGTGGTTTTTGTTTCAATATCATATTCCACATCTGTTCCGCTTACGGTGAGCGCCATATCGAGTACGTATTTTCCTGCCGATGCGTCATATCTTATGCCCTTTATCTTTGACGCTTTTATATCCTCTGCGTCATATACGTAACCTCTGCCCGTATCGGCAAAGCTGCCGTCGTCCTGCTGTTGATATATGGCTACACTGTATCCGCCAGCATTGCCGACCTCATTCCATTCGGCGTTCATAATCTCATTTCCCGACGGCTTGATTGCCGCACCCGACGGAGCATTCGGCTGTAACGTATTTGTATAGGTTACACTGCCGAGCTCTGCAACATCAACCGGGAGAAGAATTTCCTCGCTTGTTCCGTTAATATCCGCCAAAATCTTTTTCAAAAGACGTGCCGTAACGTAATAATCGCCCGACGGAAGCATTGTTCCCTCGCTCGGAATTACCGCTGAAATATCCGACGTATCAGTTACATCTTTATACTCTATAATATTTTCGGTTTTTCCCGGTTCGCTTCCGAAATACGTTGCAAGAATATATTCCGTGTCCCCGTCGGGATTTTTAACGCTGCCGCTCAGGCTGTAACCCGAAAGGCTTGCATCAAGGCTGTCAAACGGTTTTGACGCATTGACGCTTGCGTCAAAGTCTGCAAGCGACGACGTTACATTCCAGCTGTCGCCGTTGTTCACGTTCGTATCTCCGACGCCTATAAGCACACAGTTCTTGCCCATTCCATTCTTCATTATGTATACGTTCATATCCGACTCGTTTTCAATCTCGCCGTTTTGATTGTATACAGGCTTTATCAAGTCTATCGGCGA
>DJRJ01000062.1:10949-16347 GCA_002438865.1 Clostridiales bacterium UBA6363 | reverse complement strand
GGCGAGCCGTCTTTCGTAACCGAAAGACTGTCCGCAAATGCGTTTATATCGGTGCTGTCATCTTTAGGAGTAACCATTATAATAAGGTTTCCTTCATCGGGAATTTGTTCTTCGGGCGAAGCATTTATTATTACGTCCTTTGAGAATGTATTTCCGCCCGATACCGCATATTCCGATGCATTTTCTTCAACTATTATGCCAATATCCTCGGCATTGACAGCCACATATACAACTGCGCCGTCCTCGTCTGTATATTCCGCATATCCGCTTGTCGGTCTGTGTTCCGACCAATCCCATTCGGGCAATGATCTGAACGGTCCTCGGATAGTATAGCCGATATTGTTCTGCGGGAAAATGTAGTATATTCTGTATTTGAATATTCTCCAGTTTGCCTCTTTCTTTACTCCGCCGTATACCTTGAAGTTGTTAAACAACGAGTTTACAGCGTTGTCAAAACTTCCACGCACATTCATACGTGTGTTTGCACCGAGGTAAAAATCAAATCCGGTTGAGCCGAAACATAAGCCGCTTATTGCGCCGAATCCCTCGTCCGGCAGATGCAGACTTCCTCTTATGCCGCCGCTCAAATCAGCCACAGCATAGGCGCTTGTCGGGGCCTTATAGCTGTCAAGTCCGGCAAATACGCTTGCGTCAAGATTGCCTTCCGCCTGAATTATTTTCAGGTTCTGCGGAATACTTATATGTACGCCTGCTCCGCCCATAGCGTTTAAGCCGGTATAATCCTTGCCGCCGTAACTGCGTGTTTCGCCCTGAATACCTTCATATATTGAAAATTCGTCAATCAGCTTAAGCTGTTTCATAAACGAAATTCCGACATCTTCGGCTTCAGACTTGAAGTATGCGGGACCGAGAGTGTATGAAGCTTTTGCCTCAAGTACGTTTAAAACCTCGCCTTTACCGGTAATTTTAAGCTTCAACGGAGGAATTGCAAAGAAGTCGCCGTTAAACGAATCAGCAAGTCCGTCAAAACCGCCGCCGGCTCCCTTTATGTACGCTACCACAACAGGCGGTACAAGCGGAATTTTTGCCAGATCCGAGCCTGCGTAGAAGTAAAGCTTATTCGGCATAAGCGAGCCTGTCAGCTTTGATTTCTTAAGCTCAAGCTCCGCCTCGCTTTCAAACAAATCGAAAACGTTCAGCTCCATTGTAAAATGATAATACGGCGTAAACGTATCTATTACGCCCTCAAGCTTACCCATTTCAAGACCGATCATCTCCGCCGTGTCTATTTTTCCGTTTGCACGGATACCGTTCACTTTAAATTTTTCCTGTTTTATTCCGTAGCCGAGTTCCTCTATATTAAACTCCGCTCCCGGGAACAACTGAAAGCTTACCTCTCCCACAAAGCTGATGTTTCCGCTGTTCTTTATCACTGCGCCGTCGGGTCTTATATCCGTTCCCGGAATATCTATCGCCATAACGGCACTGTTTGTATCGGGGTTCATCGTTACGGAAATACCATCATCGCACATTTCCATAGAAAGTCCGTCCGATATACCGCTTTTTTCCTGATAGAATTTGAAAGTCGGCGTATTCAGACTTAAATGGCTCAGTTCGATACTGCCGTCCTTACCTACCGAAAGTCTGCCGTCCGAAATCGACCACACAGCCGTAATGGTTGACGAAAGAGCCGCAACCCCGGCGGTAAATTCATATCTGCCGTTCTTTTCCTCAAATGCTCCTCTTATTACGGCTTTCGGTTCGCCGTATTTTTTCTTGTGCGCACCGAGTTCATTTTCGTTTTTAGCCGGTACAGCTATGTAGCTGTCTCCGCTTTTGTATATTCCCAGATGCTTTGCCTCTGTGCTTATTTTCACATCATCGCTCGGTGTAAAACTGCTATCGTCATTTGTATACAAGCCTCTGAAACCCCAGAGCGTGGAATAACTGCTATGCCACATCTCAATTCCCATTAAGCCGACTTCGTTTTCTATTATTACATCTCCGTTTGCCGTTGTTGAAACATAATCGGGCATGGCATCTTCATAGTTAAATCCGTCAACATATCTGCTGTATAAAAGCGAAGTTGCCGTAAACGGATTTGCCCATGTGTATCCTTTTGTCATAACTTCGGTTACGGCTTCGCTTTTTGCGCTGTACATAACCTTGTTTGTCTTTATGCGTGACATTGCGCCCGGAATAGCCGCCGGAGTGTTGGTAAATCCGTCGTTTGTATTTCCGATTGCCGTATTCATATACAAAGACGCCGCACTCTGTGCGGATTCATGACCCATTCTGTTAAAGCCTTTCATCTCTATGCAGTGCCGCAGATTTGGGTATTCAATCTTTGTCTGATCAAGCATATATCCCGCAGTGGAGTATGCTCTTATACCATAGGTTCTTCCGCCGTCACTGTCGTCTGCCAAAAGCGTTCCGCCCGGCGTAAATCCGTTTGTTTCGCCTTCGTCAAGCTTTTCTATTACATATTTCGTGTGTGCATTGTACTTTCCGCCGAACGTGTATCCGACCGTTATGCACCGCTCGCTCAGATTTATTGATACATTTCTGCTGTCGTACGGTACTTCGCTTGAATTTTTTGTGAAATATTCACGCTGATATACCTTTTTATTAAACACCATATCGTAAGCTTCGGCTGCCGAGCCTTCATTTCTCGCCGGCACGGTTACCATATAGTTGTTTTTATCTCTTTCTCTTGTGTCCTCAAGGAAATAAAATCGGATATACTTGTTGTTAATCCAGCTTACTTTATATCCGTTGTAATTTTCGCTTTTCCCCGTTACAAGCTCGGACGGTTCACGCACGGCGCCCACCAATGCGGATACCTCTGCCGGAATAGTGCAAATAATCATACATAATACGATAAATGCGCTTATAAACCGTTTTCTCATCTTTCTTCCTCCCTTTTTACATCTCCAGTTCAAATTCATACCTCATTGCCAGACTCTCAAACAGCTTATGCATAACCGCATTTGCCGTTTTTCTGATGTCAATCCGCATAACGTAATCCATAACGTTTTTCTGTTCCTCCTTGGGAACATTATATGCGCTCATACTCATTGCAAGAAATCTTGAAATCTTTTTTTCCAATGTAAAATACATATCGCATTTTTTAGCCATATAACTGCACATAATCCCCGATGTGCCGATTTCCATTTCATAGAAATCACTTTCGGAACATTCGGGAAGATATGAGGAAAATATCTTGTGCAGTTCCTGTGCCGTGTGCCTGTGTATATACCCCGCCGTTTCGGGATATGAATATGCCTCTACATAAATATCACGAAGATTTTCGTTAATTTCCGTAAGCGCAAGCTGAATTGAAGTTTCCACGGCGTATACATATACCGGGCTCAGGTTTTCCTTTGCGATAATTCTCGCCGAAGCAAACTGATTTGAAAACATAAATTCCGTAAGCTCCGACAAAACGCCGTCTTTGGTGCGGAAAATATTCTGAAAGGTGGAGCTTGTAACGTCCGCCTCCTTTAAAATTTCCGCAACTGTTGTGCTGTGGTATCCCTTTTCGATAAACAGCTTTACACACGCCGATAAAATACGCCTTCTTGATTCCTCACTGTTGTATCTTCTTGCTATATAAAGCCCTCCTTTCTTGCAAAATTGGTTTATATGCCAATTATAACACGCAGAGTCGATATATGTCAAGTATTTTCCCAAATAAAAACAGGCTGTGAAATTAGTTTTCACAGCCTGTTTTCCGATACAAACTTACTTATGGTTTTTCTCGTATTCTTCAACCATTTTCTTGACCATTCTTCCGCCGATTGAGCCTGCCTGCTTTGCGGTAAGGTCTCCGTTATAATTCTCGCCCATTGTTACGCCGACTTCTCTTGCCGCTTCCATCTTAAAGCTTTCCAGTGCCGCTTTTTTACTCTTTGACATATTTAACCTTTCCTTTCCGTGCCGTAGCACAAAGCAAATTTTTAAGCAGATTTTATCTGTCTGCTGATAATTTGCCCCGATTTTGAAAAATTATACCGTCAATTCATAACAATTTTATCTATAAAAAGCTTTTTACAGCGCTCGCGCAGTTTTCCGCATTGAATATTTCCGCTTATTATATCCTTTGCCGCCTGCTGTGCGTCACGCAGAATGTCGCCGTCCTCGAACAGATTTGCGATTTTCATTTCGGGCAGTCCGTGCTGGCGTGTGCCGAAGAAATCACCCGGACCTCTCAGCTTTAAGTCCTGTTCGCTTATATAAAATCCGTCGTTTGAAATACACATTGTCTCCATACGCTTTTTTATAATTTTACTGTTCCCGTGAGAAATCAAAACGCAGTATGCCTGCTCTGCACCTCTGCCGACACGTCCTCTCAGCTGATGCAGCTGGGAAAGTCCGAACCGCTCCGCATTTTCCACTATCATAAGGTTTGCGTTCGGCACGTTTACGCCGACTTCTATTACCGTTGTGGATACGAGAATATCAATCTTACCGTCGGCAAAATCGTTCATTACTTCATCTTTCAGGTTGTTTTTCATTTTGCCGTACACAAGTCCCACACGGAAACCGGGAAAAGTCTGCTGTAATTTCTTAGACAGATTTTCCGCATTTTCAAGGTCGCTCTTTTCCGTTTCCTCAACAAGCGGACAGACAACGTACACCTGCGTGCCGTTTTTCACGTTTTTCTCGATAAACGCCGTTATCCTCGCACGCATATTTTCGCCCACGGCATACGTTTTGACCGTTTTTCTGCCGGGGGGCAGTTCGTCTATCACGGATATGTCCAAATCGCCGTACAGAATAAGCGCAAGCGTTCTCGGAATGGGCGTTGCGGACATTATAAGCATATGCGGATTTTTGCCCTTTTCCGAAAGCTTTGCCCTTTGTTCAACCCCGAAACGATGCTGTTCGTCCGCAATTACCAGCCCGAGATTTTTAAACTCCGCCTTATCCTGTATGATTGCATGCGTTCCGACCGCAACGTCAGCCTCACCGCTTGCGAGCATTTCATAAGCCGCACGCTTTTCCGCCGCTTTCATACTTCCCGTAAGCATTACTACTTTAATATCAAAGTCTTTGAAAAACGCTTCAAGCGTTTCCTTATGCTGATTTGCAAGTATTTCGGTCGGCGCCATCATCGCCGCCTGTGCGCCGTTTTTCACCGCCGCGAATATCGCACCTGCCGCAACCGCCGNNCCCGAGCCGACATCGCCCTGCACAAGCCTGTTCAGCACTCCTCCGCCCGAGCAGTCCGCAAGTATTTCGTCAAGCGTGCGTTTCTGCGCACCCGTAAGCGGAAACGGCAGCGAGCTTAAAAACTCATCTATACAGGTATCCTCAAACACTATTCCCTTTTTCTTTTCCGTATTGCCTTTTATCGAAAACAGCGCAAGCTGAAGCATAATAAGCTCCTCGAAAACAAAACGCCTGCGTGCCGTATTATAGCTTTCAAAATCAT
>DJRJ01000062.1:0-10930 GCA_002438865.1 Clostridiales bacterium UBA6363 | reverse complement strand
AAATGAATATTCCGCATTGCGTAGTTTATTTCGGCTATTTTATACTTTTCACGCACCTCGTCGGGAATGTATTCGTCCAGACGTCCCGCCTCTTTTATTGCCGTTTCCATAACCGACTGGACGGTTTTCTGCTTTAAATTCTCCGTAAGCGGATATATAGGTACTATTTTTCCCGTAAACTTACCGCCCTCGCCCTTTTCAAACATAGGGTTTACCATTTCGATTTTATTGCGGTTAAACGCTATTTTTCCGTATAATATGTACTTTTCGCCCGTTTTGAATGCGTCTTTTACAAAGCGGTTATTATACCACACAACGTTCATAACGCCCGACTCATCGCTTGCTATCATACTGTACACCGTCATATTTCGGCGTATGCGGTGTTCACGCACAGGCGAATAAACCGTAATGCTTACGCATACGGTTTCTCCGTTTTCGCAGTCGGCAATATATTTTGTTTTGCTCCTGTCCTCATATGTGCGCGGGAAAAAGTACAGCAAATCCTCAACGGTATTTATTCCTTTTTTTGCGAAAAGCTCCGCCCTTTTCTCGCCCACGCCCTTTAAATATCTTATATCTTTCATAGTCCTCTTAAAAGCAAAGGCTGTAAAAATCAAATTTTTACAGCCTTTTTATATCACTCTACGCCTATTACATAATAATATACCGGCTGTCCGCCGCTCTTTAGCGAAACTTCGATTTCATCATCGGCATATTTTTCTTCTATTCTTTTTGCAATTTCCTCTGCCTGTGCCTTTTTAACATCTTTTCCATAATAGAGCGTTATATATTCCGTATCCTCGTCCGCAAGAGTGTCCGCCAAATCCGCAAGAACGTCCTCCGCATTTTCGCCGACAACGGATATATCACTGCCCGATATTCCGAGAATATCGCCTTTTTTGATTTCTCTGCCGTCTATTTCGGTATCACGCACGGCGTACGTTATCTGTCCCGCACGCACTCCCTGCACCGCTTTGTTCATTGCTTTTTCGTTTGTTTCGGCGTCAAGCTTATCGTTATAAGCAGTAACGGCGCTTATGCACTGCGGTATGTTCTTTGTCGGAATAACGACAATTTTCTTGTCCGCCGCAAGCTCTGCCGCCTGATTTGCCGCAAGAATGATATTTTTATTGTTCGGGAAAACGTAAACCGTCTTTGCCTTTACCTTGCTTACCGCCTTTAAAATATCATCGGTGGACGGATTCATTGTCTGTCCGCCCTCTATCACCTTGTCAACGCCCAAATCCTTTAAGATTTTAACAAATCCCTTTCCTGCTCCGACCGCCGCAAAGCCGACCTCTTTAAGCTCCGCCTTTTTCTTGGGAGCAGTCTTTTCCTTATCCGGCTTTACCTCCGCCGGCTTGGTAGCTTTCGGTTTTTCCGTCTGCGGTGCGTCGCTTATAATGGAATTATGCTGATGCTTCATATTATCTATTTTAAGATTTATAAGCTCGCCGACCTTAAGCGCCTCCTCAAGTACAAATCCCGGATGATTGGTATGGATATGTACCTTTACTATATCGTCATCATCTATTACAAGCATACAATCGCCCTTTGGCGATATTGTATTTCTGAAATTATCCACGGGAGAACCCGTTTCTTTCTTCTCGATAATGAACTCCGTACAGTATGAGAATTTTATATCCTCAGTTTTGATATTCTCCTGTGCCTTTTTCTTATGCTGTACCTCGGGAGCGGCATCGCCGCCCTCTTTTTCGATAACTTTACCGGTTTTAAGATATTCCAAAGCACCCTCAAGCACAAATATCCAACCCTGTCCGCCTGCGTCAACAACGCCTGCCTGTTTCAGTGCCGGGAGCTGTTCCGGGGTTTTTGCAAGCGCTTCTCTGCCACGCTCAACGGCGCTTTCGAGAATAAGCGTTATATCCTCCTCGGTGCTTGCTTTCACCTGCGCACCCGCAGCCGCCTCACGTGCCACGGTGAGGATAGTTCCCTCGGTAGGTTTCATAACGGCTTTGTACGCCGCCGCAGACCCTTCAGCCAGTGCCGCCGCAAAGGCTGTGCCGTTACACTCTTTCATTCCTTTCATACTTTTCGATATTCCTCTGAAAAACTGTGAAAGGATAACTCCCGAATTTCCTCTTGCACCTCTTAATGCCGCAAAAGCCATAGTATCCGCCGATTTTGTCACCGTAGACGGTTTCTTTGACAAAAGCTCCTTTGAAAGAGCCGTTATGGTAAGCGACATATTTGTTCCCGTATCGCCGTCCGGCACGGGAAATACATTCAAATCATCAACTGTTTGTTTATTATTATACAGATTATTCGCACCCGAAATTATCATCTGCGAAAAAATCTCTCCGTCCAGAATATTAATTGTACTCACCCCTTAATCAACTCTTACGCCTTCAACTCTGACGTTCACCTTGTTTACACGCAGTCCGATTGTGTGCTCCAGCGTATACCGCACACGGTTTACAATGCTCTTGCAGGTGGTGTTTATGTTTATACCGTATTCGACAATTATATGCATATCAACGATTATGCCGCTGTCCTCAATCGTAACGCTTATACCCTTCGTCATAGTATCCGCACGGAGCAAATTAACTATTCCGTCCGTTTTATTCCTCGACGCCATTCCGACAACGCCGTAGCACTTAACCGCCACTGCGCCGGCAATTTCCGCTATAACAGAATTTGAAATCGATACCGTTCCCAAAGTTTCATCTGTCTTTAACTGCATAACATTCATTCCTTTCTCCGATATGCTGTCTGTTTCTTTATTATTCTATTTTACTATAAAATTTCCGTTTCGTCTATAGTATTTTTAAAATAATATTGAAAAATTCAAAAAAAAATCTTATAATATATGTATAATGCTTGATATTTCGGAGGGTAATATGAGTAAATACACAAAGCTTTCAAACTTTTTGTCACAGCTTCCCGACTTTGTGTTTGAATACATAGAGCTGGCGTACAACGGCGAAAGCGTGAACACACAGATAGGCTACAGCATTGATATAAAGGTATTTCTTGAATATCTGAGAAAATTCAAATTCAAGGACGTTGCCGCACTCGAGGATTTTACGCCTGCGCATATGGAGCAGGTCACACTGCGTGATCTGACGGCGTTTCAGGCATATCTGCGTGAGTACGAGGCGGATATTGTAACGCTCGACGGACGGCATATGAAATGCACGCGCAGAAACAGCGAATATGGCATAAACCGCAAGCTTTCCGGCATACGGGGATTGTTTTCGTATATGTACAAAAACGATATGCTCACGCAAAATGTGACGGACAAAATAGATTTCAAAAAGATACATCAAAAGATGAAACGTCCGCTGTCATCACAGGAAACGGTCGCTCTTATAGACTGCATCTATAACGGCGGGAACTATTTTACGGGTCGTGACCTTGCAGAATACGAAAACCGCCGTCTGCGTGACGTTGCGCTGTTTACGGCGTATCTCGGCACGGGCTGCCGTGTGAGCGAGCTTATAAATCTTGATATTACGGACGTGGATTTCGACTCCTCCTCGTTCATCGTAACACGAAAAGGCGGCGATCAGCAGGAGGTGTTTATGCCCGTACAGGTGGAAAACGAGCTGTTTGCATATATGCAAAAGCGCCTTGAAACAGAAAACGCAAAAGACGAAAAAGCGCTGTTTTTAAGCCGTCTGGGAAAGCGTATGACGGCGCAGAGCGTTGAGAAAAACTTAAAGAAATACTGCCATGCCGTCGGCATAACCGACCCCGACAAAACACGCCCCCACGCACTGCGGCGAACGTTTGCGTGCAATCTGATAGCGGACGGCATAGACATAAAAATGGTTGCCGAGCTTATGGGGCACAAAAACATTGAAGTAACTCACAAATATTATGCGCAGTACGCCTCGCAAAAGCGCAAAGAGGTTATGCGCAGTTATGATATTATGGGCAAAAAATAAGTGTTTACTTTCACGCTTTAATATGGTATAATGATACAGTAATATAATAAATAGCAGGTGATTGATTTGAAGGATTTACGAAACGAACACACAGACACGCTCATGAAGGCAATTCTGCAATTAAAAAACATTGACGAATGTTATGATTTTTTTGTTGATTTATGCACAATATCGGAAATACACTCCATGAGCCAGCGAATGGAGGTTGCGCTTATGCTTGCGGAAAAGAAGATATATTCCGACATTGCCGCACAGACAGGCGCCTCCACAGCAACGATAAGCCGTGTCAACAAATGTTTAAATTACGGCAATGACGGCTATAATTTAGTAATCGGACGTCTTAAGGAGCAGGATAATGAATAGCTACGGAGAATTTGCCGAAATTTACGACTATCTTATGCACAAAGACATTAATTACGAGCATCTTGCCGACTATATCGAAAATATTTTCTCGCACTACGGCGTAAACCCCGATTTGGTGTGCGAGCTTGCGTGCGGTACGGGAAATGTAACTATTCCCCTTGCAAAGCGAGGTTACGATATGACCGCAATAGATATTTCCGAGGATATGCTCGGCATTGCACGCAGAAAATCGGAGGGACTTGACATTCTATATCTTAATCAGAATATGACGGACCTTGATTTGTACGGAACGATGGGCGCATTTTTATGTATGATAGACGGAATAAACTATGTTCTTCCCCCGAAGTCGCTCCTTAAAATGTTTACACGTATGAAAACCTGCTTTATGGATCCGGGCGCACTTTTTATATTCGATATAAGCACACGCTATAAATTAAAGCAGATTGTCGGAAACAACACTTTCACCTATTCCGATAAAAACGTGTTCTACACCTGGCAGAACAGATACATAGACGGCAGAAATATTTCGGATATGCTTATCACTTTTTTTGTCCGCACAAAAAATAATTACAAGCGGTTTGAGGAACGTCATCTTCAGCATGCATATTCCGTATCGGAGCTTAAAACACTGCTTAAAAAGGCAGGATTTGAAAATATTGACATCTACCGTCCGTATACATTTGAAAAGCCCGATGATACAGATGAAAGAATTGTGTTCGTATGCTCGTAAAATCGTTTTAAATCCTTGCTTTTTTGGGCAAAATGTGATATAATTTATAGAGTATTATTAACGAAAATCAAACTTTAAGCCGCATAGGCGGAATGGAGATTATTATGGCGAAAAAATCCAAAGACAAAGAACTGGATATGTCCGTGATTGAAAACCAAACGGTGGTTAATGTCGATCTGGACAAAGAAATGAAAAAGGCGTATATCGACTACGCAATGAGCGTTATCGTGAGCCGTGCGCTCCCCGATGTGCGTGACGGTATGAAGCCCGTTCACAGACGTATTCTCTACGATATGTACGAGGGCGGTCTTTTATACGAAAACGATTTCAGGAAGTCTGCAACAACGGTCGGCGACGTGCTCGGTAAATATCATCCGCACGGCGACGCATCGGTCTACGACGCGATGGTCCGTATGGGACAGGATTTCTCACTGAGGTATCCGCTCGTTCAAGGCAAGGGAAACTTCGGTTCGATTGACGGCGACCCCCCTGCCGCATACCGTTACACAGAGGCGAAAATGTCCAAGATTTCCGCACTTATGCTGACGGATATTGAAAAGAACACGGTTGATTTTGTACCGAACTTTGACGATAAGTTAAAAGAACCGGACGTTCTCCCGTCACGGTTTCCGCAGCTTCTCGTAAACGGAAGCGCTGGTATCGCCGTAGGTATGGCTACAAACATTCCGCCCCACAACCTTACCGAGGTTATCGACGGCGTAATAGCCTGCATCGACGATCCTATGATAACGATTGACGAGCTTATGAACTACATCCCCGGTCCGGACTTCCCCACAGGCGGAGTTATTATGGGCAAGAGCGGTATACGCCAGGCGTATACCACGGGCAGAGGAAAAATCACCTTAAGAGCAAAAGCCGAAATCGAAGAGGACGCAAACGGCAAAGCAAGAATTATCGTTTCCGAAATCCCGTACAAGGTAAACAAGGCTCAGATGGAAAAGCACATCAACGAGCTTGTACGTGACGGAAAAATCGACGGTATTGCGTCAACACGTGACGAATCGGATGAGGAAATACATTTTATTATAGAGCTTAAGCGTGACGCAAACCCGAACGTTGTGTTAAACAACCTCTACAAGTTCACGCAGATGCAGGACTCTTTCGGAATAATATTTATAGCGCTTGTAGACAAACAGCCTAAGGTATTAAATCTTCGTGAAATAATAGACTATTATATAGCGCACCAAGAGGACGTAATAACAAGGCGTACCAAGTATGACCTCAACAAGGCACAGGAGCGTGCGCATCTGCTTGAAGGCTACAAAATAGTTATAGACAACGTTGAAGAAGTAATACAGCTTATACGTGCCTCAAAAAATATCCCTGACGCAAAAGAGGCGTTAATGGCTCGTTTCGGACTTGATGACGTTCAGGCAACCGCAATCGTTCAGATGCAATTGGGACGTTTATCGGGTATGGAGCGTGAAAAGATAGACAACGAATACAATGAACTCACCGCAAAGATTGCCGAGTACGAGGCTATTCTTGCCGACGAGGGCAAAATACTTCAAATCGTACGTGAGGACCTCACCGCAATAAAGAACAAGTACGGCGACGGCAGAAGAACCGAAATTTCAATGGCTGCGCTCGATTTCGAGGACGAGGACCTTATCGAAGAAGAAGAATGTGTTGTTACCGTTACAAGAAACGGCTATATAAAGCGTATGCCCGTTGACACATACAAATCACAGCGCAGAGGAGGACGCGGCATAACAGGCATAACAACACGTGAAGAGGACGTTGTGGAGCATTTGTTCACCACCTCCACACATAACAACATTCTGTTCTTTACCACACACGGCATAGTTTACCGCTTAAAGGGCTATCAGCTCCCCGAAGCGACACGTCAGGCAAAGGGTACGGCTATAGTAAATCTTCTGCCTCTTGAACAGGACGAAAAGATAACGGCTATGATACCTGTTCCCGTATTTGAAAACGGATATTATCTGACATTTGTAACAAAGAACGGACTTGTAAAGAAAACCGATATAATGGACTATTCACGCATACGCCAGGGCGGTTTGCGTGCGATAGAGCTTGTTGAGGACGACGAGCTTATAAGCGTAAGCCTTACGGACGGAACAAACGATATAATTCTTTCCACATACAACGGTCTTGCAATAAGATTTAACGAAACGGACGTCCGTGCTATGGGACGTACCACCAGAGGTGTACGCGGAATAAGATTAAATGACGGCGACAGAGTTGTAAGCGCCGTTATCCTCTCCTCCTCCGATACTCTGCTTATGGTTACCGAAAACGGCTACGGCAAAAAGACGGAGCCTGATGAATACCGTGCACAGTCAAGGGGCGGTAAGGGTATATTCACCTATAAGATTACCGAAAAGACGGGCAAGCTTGCCGGAATGGTCGGCGTAGGCGAAAACACTGATGTAATGCTTATCACCTCCGAGGGCGTTGTTATACGAATGAATACAGAGGAAATAAGCACGTACGGACGTCAGACGCAGGGTGTGCGCCTTATGAAGCTTGACGAAGGCGTTAAAGTTGTCGGCATTGCGGTAACGGATCACGAGGAGGAGGAAGAAACTCCCGACTCTGAAGAAAATACCGAAGAAACAGTCGGAGGCGATGAAGAATGAAAAAAATTACGGCAATAGCGCTGATTTTTGCGCTGATATGTATGCTTTCCGCCTGCGGAAAGCAACAAGCCGCACCGTCACCCTCACCGACGGCAGCGGCGGACATTTCTCAGCTTAAAGCCGACCCTGTCGGTATAACGATAACGCTTGAGGACGGAAGAAGCATAAAAGCAAATCTTTATCCCAAGCTTGCTCCGATAACGGTTGAAAACTTTACAAAGCTTTGCAATACGAATTTTTATGACGGACTCATATTTCACCGTGTAATAAACGGATTTATGATACAGGGCGGCGGTATGGACAAAAGCGGCATACAAAAGCAAACCGATACTATCAAAGGCGAATTTAAGCAAAACGGTGTTGACAATCCCCTTTCACACAAAAGAGGAGTTCTCTCAATGGCAAGAACGGCGCTCAGCATGGACAGTGCATCGAGTCAGTTCTTTATCGTTCAGGCGGACAGCACGCACCTTGACGGTCAGTATGCGGCATTCGGAGAAGTAACCGAGGGTATGGACGTGGTTGACGAAATCGCAGCCGTGCAAACAGACTCCAATGATGCGCCCACAGAGCCGATTGTGATAAAAAGTATAACGGTTGATTAAACAATCGGAACGAAATACAACACAGCCGAAAATGGCATTTGCACCGATTGAAATTTGCAATTCGGCAGGAGCAAGCCCCTGCCCTACGGCGGTTTGCAATTATTGTAAACGCGCCTGCACAGGGTCAATGCCTACATTGCCCCGCAAAACAGCACACAAACCGCAGGGGTCGATGCCCACATCGACACGCAAAGCAACACGCAAACCCGTAGGGGTCGATGCCCGCATCGACCCTAAAATACAATAAATTTAAGGAGAATACTAAAATGGATATTGAAATTGTAATAGAAAACGGCGGAATTATCAAAGCGGAGCTTTATCCCGCCTCCGCACCGATAACGGTAGCAAACTTTTTAAAGCTGATTGACGAGCATTTCTATGACGGTCTTATATTCCACCGTGTCATAAGCGGATTTATGATACAGGGCGGCGGTATGGACAAAGACGGAAATCCCAAGCACGCCGAAAGCATAAAAGGTGAATTCAAACGAAACGGTATTGATAACCCTCTAAAACACACCAGAGGAGTGCTTTCAATGGCGAGGACTATGTTCCCGAACAGTGCGTCGAGCCAGTTCTTTATTATGCACGCCGATGCTCCGCATCTTGACGGCGAGTATGCCGCTTTCGGAAAAGTTACCGAGGGCATGGACATTGTTGACCTGATTGCCGAAACGCCGACAGACAGAAGCGATCAGCCGATTGATCCGCAGATTATAAAAACAATAAGAAAAGTCTGAAAATTATACAAAAAGCGAGGGTGCGGATATATTCTTTACTCATTACCGAGCTAAAGAAGTTCCGCACCCTCGCTTTGCTTAATGCAATTTTTATTTTCGGATTATATGATGTCGTTTCTGATTATATCTTCATATGTTTCACGTTTTACTATAACCTTTGTTTTTCCGCCTGCTACAGCGACAACTGCCGGTCTCGGAATTCTGTTATAGTTTGATGCCATTGAATAGTTATACGCACCCGTAGCCAAAACTGCCAGAATATCTCCCGATTTAAGTTCGGGGAGCATAACATCTTTCATCAATATATCGCCCGATTCACAGCATTTGCCTGCAACCGTTACCTTTTCAGAAGGTTTTTCGTTTGCTCTGTTTGCCGTTACTGCCGAATACTCCGACTCGTACAGAATGTATCGGGGATTATCGCCCATACCGCCGTCAACGCTGACATATTTTCTTACATTCTTTATATCCTTAATACTTCCTACGGTATACAATGTTATGCCTGCAGGTGCAACTATCGAACGTCCCGGCTCCATTAACAGGAACGGTAAGTCCAAGCCACGCTTTTTTGCAGTGCTTTTTATGACTTCGGAAACTTTTTTGATATATTCATCATACGGAACAGGATCGTCCTTTTCTGTATACATTATTCCGTATCCGCCGCCGAGATTTAATTTATTTATCGTTAAGCCGAGCTTGTCTTTTAAATCTCCGGCAAAATTCATCATTATTTCCGCCGCTTTTTCAAACGGTGCAATATCAAAAATCTGCGAGCCTATGTGACAGTGTATACCGTCGGGATTTACGTTAGACATTTTATTTGCTTTTTCGTATATCGAAAATGCCTCGCCGTTTTCAAGCGCAACACCGAATTTTGAATCAATCTGACCCGTTTGAATATAGCTGTGTGTATGCGCCTCCACTCCGGGCTTTATTCTAAACATTATGTTCTGAACAATTCCCTTTTCCTTTGCAATGTCATTTAACAAAGAAAGCTCATATTCATTGTCTACAATGATGTGTCCTACTCCGTTATCAACTGCAAGCTTAAGCTCATCCACAGTCTTATTATTGCCGTGGAAATAGATTTTATCCATAGGAAATCCTGCCTTTACGGCAGTGTAAAGCTCACCGCCCGAAACAACGTCCGAGCCGAGTCCCTCCTCGTCGGCAACCTTAAAGGTGTGCAATGTGCAGAACGCTTTGTTTGCATACAGAATTAAGCCTTTGCCGTCATAATATTTATCAACGGCGTCTTTGTAAACACGCATATTTTTACGCATAAAATCTTCGTCAAGCACATACAGCGGAGTCCCAAACTCCTTTGCCAGCTCAACGGTATCGTTCTCACCTATTACAAGATGATTTTTTTCGTTTACGGATAAATTCTCAGATACAAACATTTTCTTCACCTTCCATTGCCATTGTTTTTTTATCAGCCGGCTTTTGTATCGTCAAGCGCCAGCCGTTCCTCAAGAGTTTTTTTATCCTCACGCTCTATAAGCGGATTTTTACCCTCTGTAACACATTCCTTTGTTACGGTTATTTTTCTTATGCTCTTATCGGACGGAGCCTCGTACATTATATCAGCCATTGTTTCTTCTATAATGGCTCTCAATCCTCTTGCGCCCGTATTTCTTTCGATAGCCTTGTCTGCTATCGCAATTACGGCGTCCTTATCAAACTCAAGCTCTACCCCGTCAAATCCCAAAAGCGTCTGATACTGCTTTACAAGAGCGTTTTTAGGCTCTGTTAAAATAGTAATAAGGGTTTCACGGTCAAGCTTATCAAGCTTTGCAAAAACGGGAAGTCTGCCGACAAATTCGGGAATAAGTCCGAATTTCAAAAGGTCCTGCGGTATGATATTGTCAAGAAGCTCCGATATATCAAATTCCTTCTTGCTTTCTATCTTAGCGCCGAAACCGAGTCCGCGTTTGCCGATACGGTTGCTTATTAT
>DJRJ01000009.1 GCA_002438865.1 Clostridiales bacterium UBA6363 | reverse complement strand
TTTTCGAGGGCTGTTCGGGCGGCGGCGGACGTTTTGACGCCGGTATGCTTTACTATATGCCGCAGACATGGACGAGCGACAACCAGTATCATTTAAGCAGAACGAGAATACAGAACGGTCTTTCCATGGTGTATCCCGCAATATCCATGACGGCGCACTCGGGAGAAATTCCGATAGGCTATGACGGATACAACAACGAGCTTAACACGTCCTCAGGTGTGGCAATGAGCGTGAATTTCGGATTTGAAATGGCGCTTGTAAAGCTTAGCGAGGACGAAACAAAGCAGTCCGTAAAAGATATAGAAGCATATAAAAAGATACGTAAAACCGTGCAGTTCGGCGATATGTACCGCATCGGCAGTCCGTTTACGGATAACAGAATAGCAATTGAATATACCGATGATGAAAAAGCGGTATTGTTCGTATATCAGCTTGAAAGTATGAAAAACGGCGAGGAATGGCGTGTAAAGCTTAGCGGTCTGGACGAGAACGGCACTTATGAGTGTGACGGGAAAACCTACAGCGGCGAGCTTCTGATGAAGCTCGGTATGCGCATAACGCTTGAAAATTACCCCAACTACAGCAGATACTTTATATTTAATAAAGTAAAATAATTTAAAAACGCATTGGATTAATGTCCAATGCGTTTTTATTCTTCTCTGTCGTGCAGTGCGTTAAGCCAGTGAAAGTTTCTGTGAAAAACTATTTGCGCAACGACAACGATAACGGTGGTTATAAAACCGAGTACATACATTCCCGCACCCATTGCAAGACCTATTCCCGAAGTGGTCCATATGCCGGCGGCGGTGGTAAGACCGGTTATCGAATTTTTATGTACAAAGATTATGCCTGCGCCCAAAAAACCTATTCCGCTTACAACCTGCGCCGCAATTCTTGCGCCGTCCGCACCTCGCATACCCAATTCACCTGCTGTAGTATCAAAGAATCCGTATTTTGATACTATCATCATAAGCGCCGCACCCATAGCAACTATGCAGTGCGTTCTTATTCCGGCGTCTTTTGAACGTATAAGCCGCTCAATGCCTATTATTGCCCCGCATATGCCGGCGGCAATTATCCTTAGTGCAAGTATCAGCTGATACAGCTGAAAATTAGTTTCTGCCATTTGGCAAGCCTCCTTAAATATATTGGGAATATATTATACACCCGAAAAATCAATATGTCAAGTATACAAAAACAGCATAATTTAAAAAAAGGCTTGCACAAATTTGGTATATGTGGTATTATGGCATTTAGAAAAACATTAAGGAGTGTAGCTATGAAAAAGTATAATTTGGATGGAATTGATATTGCCCTTTACGACAACGGGAAATTCGTCATTGACGATGAAGGAATTTTCGGCGATTACAAGCCGCAGACGTTTTATGAAGGCGCTCGTGCAAACTTGAGCATAGTTATTGACGGGCATACGCCGCTTATTCTTACGAAGGAAGGATTTATTTTCAGCGGAGCGGAGCAGTACGGTAATTCGCTGTATCTAAAGTATTCACATAATGATGAGGGGATAGCGGTAACGATAAAGCTTGAAAATGTGGCAGGCGTTATTGTACAGCAGAATACAATAACCAATATAAGCAATAAGGAAATAAATCTTACAGGTTTGTCCTCGGCATTTCTTGAATATATCGGATATTCTGAGAATATGCCCTGGTATAAAAAAGATATAAAAATCAGCCTTTGCCACAGCAAGTGGCAGGGAGAGGGACAGTGGCGTTCATATACACCGTCGGACCTTGGCTTGTACCCGTCAACTGACGGTGAATGGGAAAGTGAGTTTTATCGTTTCGGAACAACGGGAAGCTGGAGCACGAACGATTTTTATCCCATTGTAATAGCCGAGGACAAAACGGACGGGAAAACCTGGTTTATGGAAACAGAGGGCGCACACAGCTGGCAGATAAAGCTTGCCTGCTATGGCGGATACAAATCGTCAAAGCTTGCAATGGAGGCAAGCTCTTGCGAAGAAAGTGTCGGCAATTGGCACTATGTGCTTAAGCCGGGCAGAGAATACATCACCGAGCGTGCATTTTACGGAGTGGTCGAGGGCGGCTTTGAAGAAGCTGTAAAAGCTTTGAATGATTTTAAAAGAGCTGACAGCGTGTTTGACTGCAAAAATATACCGCTTGTGTTCAACGATTATATGGACTGCCTTTGGAACACGCAGACTCCGGAGCTTGTTCTTCCGCTGGTAGACGCCGCCGCAGAGGCAGGCTGCGAATATTTCTGCATAGACGGCGGTTGGACGTGCAATAAAGCAGGGGACGGATTGGGAGACTGGATTCCGAAACCGCAAAACTACAAAGAAAAAGATTTAAAATATATTGCGGACAGAATAAAGGAAAAGGGAATGATTCCCGGAATATGGTTTGAATTTGATGCCTGCTTTGATTCGGCGGAGCTTATAGCGGAGGATATAAATAATGTTCTTTGCCGTTACGGCAAGCCTGTCGGTATACCCAACAGACATTTTTACAATTTTAAGAATAAGCGTGTGTGCGATTATCTGACCGAGCGTGTCAAAGCTGTGTACGATATGGGTTACCGCTACATAAAGAATGATTATAACCTGTCGGCGGGGGCGGGCTGCACATATAATTATGACGGCAATTCGCCTGCGGAGGGGTTAATCGAAAACACTGATGCGTTTTATGATTTTATAGA
>DJRJ01000078.1 GCA_002438865.1 Clostridiales bacterium UBA6363 | reverse complement strand
AGTTATCGCACTTTTTTATTTACAGAGAATTGAAAGGAGGATTTATTTTTGAAAAGGGTGCAAAAGTATAGAATTATATCAGTACAAAAGATACAGAGGAGGTATTTGAAATGAAAGGTATAATTAAAAAAATTTCAGCTTTATTAGCTGTTCTGTCGGTATTGTGCGGCTCACTTTCGGCTTATGCAATGGACAATTCCGAGTTTGACGACGGTATGGGAAAGGGTATTTCATACTATAATCGTGGTTTATATTATGAGGCAAAAGATGAATTTCAGTGGTTTTGTGATTTTAATTGGGGCAGAATGAATGATTATCAGCAATCAGTTGCATTGGATTATTTGGATAATACAAAACAGCAGATTGCAAACCTGGTTTCGGGCAATCCGTATGATGTGTTTAATGGAAATTTTGTTGGTGGAGGAATGCCTATTCCCGGCGGCTATTACATCGGCAGGTGGAATGTAAGTCTTTCAAACACGACAAGCAATTCGTTGGTATTTGGGATTTCGCAAAGCGAGTCCGATTACTATGCAGACAATGTTTTTCTGACAAGACAGGCAAACGGCAGTTATACGGGAAGTGCATACACCGAACGGGGAATGTCATATTACACGGTGTGGATTGAAACCGAGAACAGAATAGCTGTTACTGTTGAAGGCGGGGCAGAAACTACCGGCACAAAGATATTATACAGAAATTGAGCGGCGAGACTTGCAAATAAATGTAAAAATAACGGGCAATGGAATTAAACTCCCACTGCCCGTTATTTAGATGAAAATTATTTAAAAATAGGTGCAAATACATTATACCACCCTGTATTTGCAATGTCAACGGATTTTGAGTGCAGATTGCACCGATTATTCTTATAATTTTTCAGTTTCTTCCCGAAGATAGGCAGTTAATTTGCCTGCAGTTTCCAGATAAGCACGGAGTTCTTCCTCGGAGAGTCTGCCGTAGGTGTTTTCTTCTGCGGTTTTCAGGTGCCGGGTTGTCCGTTCAACCAGTTCCAGACCTTTCGGTGTCAGATGTATTTTTTTATGGTTCCGTGTGCCGGGAATAGGGATTAATTCTACAAAACCGTTCTTTGCAAGACCCGATATTGTGGTGTTGATTGTTTGCTTTGAATGAAAATTTTGACGGCACAGGTCCTGTTGCGTCTGATCCTTATCAAACTCGGAAATATAGTACAGAACCCATAGGGTCATGACCGGCAGTCCGTATTTGGCGGCTACGGCATAATAAATAGAGTCCTGTTCTTTTCGTTCATGATCAATTAAGCGGATTATTTCTCTTATATTCATTATATACCCCCCCGTTTTATTTATAAATTATGCCGTTTCTCTCGGATATTTTTTGCAGTACAACAGCAATCACCGTACAGATACATTCCGATACGGTTACGGTGTACCACACAAACTCATAACCGAAGATAAGTGGAAGAAAGTTGATGCAGACAAAGTTAAACACAATACTTCTGCACACATTAATGGGTATTGCATACTAAGTCCGTTTTGTGGAAAACAGGTAGGCGGCGATGACTGCGGTGGAGGCGGCGAATACATAATTCCGGCAGTCCGCGGAGCATAATTTTTCGGTACAGGGAGAGCTGCGGTTTAAATTTTTGCACTCTGAGCTGTCCTTTTTTAAATATGTAGTGGAACAGCACCACGATGAAACCAAGCAGATTGGAAACACCGGTTGCGATAGCCGCACCGGCAACGCCTTTTTGCAACGGATACACCATAAGCCAGTCGCCGAAGATATTGGCTGCCATACAGGTGAACGACATAATAAGTCCGAGCCGCGGATTTCCGTCGTTTCTCGCAAAGGAATTCAGGCATGGTCCGAGCGTGGAAGTAATCAGAAATACAGAGAACCAGAAAACATAATCCGAAACCATTTGCAGATATGTCTCATTCGCACCAAGCAGAAGCGCGATTTTTTCGGAAATTAACATTCCTGCCGCGCTGATAAGCGAAAAGACGGCAATGTTTGCAGAAAGAGCGTGCATAAAAGTCCGATTTGCGCCGTCTGCGTCGCCGCGTCCGAAACGGACAGAAGCAACGGTAACGCCGCTGATATTAAACAGCGTGGACAAAGCCCAAATCAGATTTACGAACGGCATTGCAATGCTGACCGCACCGAGCGCATTTGCTCCGACGCCGTTTCCGACGAACATTCCGTCCACAATGGTAAGAATAAAAAAGCTGAGATTGCCGATCATAGCGTATATTTTCGCAGATTTTTTCTTTGTGTTGTCATTGTAAAATCCTCCGTAATAAAGTGTTGAGTCCGAAACGGAACCCGTTTTTTGTTATAGTCCGTTTTCGGACTCTTGTCAAGGCGGAAGTGTAAATTTATTAACGTATTGCATACGAAAAATCACGTACATACACGGCAGGAGCAAGCTGGTGCAATGCGGTGGCATGTGTGTTGGGATTGAGGGACGATGAAGGCATCGTCCCCTACCGCATGATTGTAATCGTTGTAAACGCACCTGTCGGGGTTGATGCCCACATCGACCCACAAACGTTATCCTAAGCGGTGAGCGTTTCGGCAGGAGCAAGCCCCTGCCCTACGGTGTGGGACGTGTGTGTTTAGATTTTCCATGCAACAAAATGTGCTTGGGCACATTTTGCGCTGCTTGTTTTTGTGTCGAAACAACAAATTTAAAAAAATGTATTGACAATTCGAAAATCAGAATGTATAATTGAGCCATAATAATTCTTATACGGAAAAGCGACAGGCAAAGGCGTCTTTCAAAGATGTTTCTGCCTGCCGCTTTTTTATTTTATATCAAAAAGGAAGTGTTACATATGGCAGCGATCAATAATACGGAAATCATGCTTAAGGATATAGGAATGGTCTACCGCACAAATGACGGCAGAGATGTAACGGCTCTCACGGGCGTTACACTCGACATTGAAAAGGGCGAATTTGTTTCACTGGTAGGACCGTCGGGCTGCGGCAAGACAACACTCTTAAGAATTATTGCCGATTTGCTCACTCCGTCGTCGGGGGATATAAAAATATCGGGCGAAAGTCCTCATGACGCAAGACTTAAGCGAAAATACGGAATAGTATTCCAGAGCGCAGTGCTTTACGAATGGCGGACGGTGAAGAAAAACATTATGTTACCGCTTGAAATAATGCACGTTCCGCAAAAAGAGCAGAACGAGCGTGCGGAGAAAATGCTTGAGCTTGTCGGACTTACCGAATTTGCAAATCATTATCCGCATCAGCTTTCGGGAGGTATGCAGCAGAGAGTGGGCATAGCGAGAGCGCTTGCCATTCAGCCGGAGATACTTCTTATGGACGAGCCGTTCTCGGCGCTTGACGAGTTCACACGTGAAAAACTTCACATTGACTTGCTTAAGATTTGGAGAAAGACAAACAAAACAATCGTGTTTGTCACACATAATATCCAGGAATCGGTTTTCCTGTCCGATAAGGTATGCGTGCTTTCGCCGCATCCGGGCAGATTATCGGCGGTGGTCGATATAGATTTACCCCGACCCCGTACAATGGAAATGAAAAGTACACCCGAATTTACAGAGCTTGTGGCAAAGGTAAGAAACAGCTTTGAGGGTGTATAATCCGGAGGTGAAAATTATGAAAAAGCTTGCCGATAAAAAATATTTTATGACAATCGTATGGATTGTGCTTATCATAGCAATTTGGGAGCTGTTCGCATTTATTGTAGGCGCAACAAAGCGAACGCCCGAAAACATACTGCCGCACCTTTCGGGGATAATCGGCTCGGTTGTAAGCGGCAAAACAATCAACGGAGGTCAGACCGCAATTCAGATGGTTATGACAAATGCGGCGGCAACGCTGTCCCGTGCGGGTATCGGCTATGTAATAGGAATTATATGCGGTTTCGTGCTTGCGCTGCTCATGAGCTTGTGGAAGCCGATTGAAAAGATAGCGTTTCCGTACCTTATGCTGATACAGATGATACCGATTTTGGGTATGGCGCCGATTATAAACGCACTTACCGGCGACATAACCGCAAGCCGTGTGGTAATAGCGGCAATACTTACATTTTATCCGGTTGCGACAAACACACTGGCAGGCTTCAAATCGGTAAGCCGTGAAAAGCACGAGCTGATGTACTCATATGCGGCGAACAAATTCCAGATATACATAAAAACAATGATACCGGCGTGCGTTCCGTATTTCTTCACAGGCTTGAAGATTTCGGCGCCTATGGCAATAACCGCATCAATTCTGGTCGATACGCTGCAGGGCGGAATAGGACTCGGGTGCTTGCTTTCGCAGGCATTAAAGGGCGCAATGACAAGATACGTTTTCTGGCAGATAGTATTTTTCAGCGCAATAATCGGAATATTAAGCTTCTCGGTAATGGGACTTCTGGAATATGTGTTATGTCCGTATAAACGGAGCGGAAAATCCGCAAAGGGGTGATTTGAATGACTAAAAAACGAATTGATTCTATCACATCTGTTCTATATCCTCTGCTGTTCGGAGCGGTGATAGCGGTTATGTGGCAGACGGGAGTTTTGCATACACTTCTTAAGACAGATGAATACATTCTGCCGTATCCGACACGGATATTCAGAATTATCGCAGACAATACGGACAAGATTATGCCAAATGTCGGAGCGTCGATGTTTGTTATCATAATCGGCTTGCTTTTAGGTTCGGTACTCGGATATGCCGCCGCAATCGGCGCAACGGTATCGCCGAAATTCGGCAAAGGCGGACTTACGGTAATATCGGCGTTTAACGCAATCCCGATAGTTGCCATGGCACCGGTCATAATGAACTGGACAAAGGACGTAAGCTCGGAGGCTTCGGTAAGAAGCACCGTCGCAAAAATAATTGTGGTAACGCTTATGTGTATGGCGTCAATGAGCATTAATGCATACCGCGGGCTCACGGAGCTGAAACCGTTCTCGCTGGATTTGATGAAATCGTATGCGGCGGATAATAAGACGGTGTTTCTGAAATTAAGACTGCCGAACAGTATTCCGTACATTTTCACGGCGCTAAAGGTAAGCGTTCCGTCAAGCGTAATAACGGCGCTTGTAAGCGAATACTTTGCGGAATACCGAGCCGGAGTCGGACGGCAAATTCGTGAGAATATTCTTATCGCACAGTATTCAACGGCGTGGGCATATATCGCAGTTGCCTGTATTATAGGAATTGCATTGTTCGTATTGCTTTTGGCAATAGAGAGTATATATTTGAAGAAAAGAAGTTCTTAGCGGCTTTTCTTATATAAAATTAAAAAGAAAGAGGGAATTAAAATGAAATTGAAAAGAGTATTGGGGATATTAACAACAACGGCACTGGTTGTATCGATGTTCAGCGGCTGCGGAAAGCAGGAGAGCAAAGATACGGAAAAAGCGGCAATGACCGATGAGGAGCGTATTCTCTCTGCCGCAAAGGACGGAAAAGTAGGAAACTGGGGACTCGGAAACGAGTATGAAATCCAGGCGCTTTTGACCAAATACGGTCAGAGTACGGATTATCTTGTACAGTCGTTCGATATGGACGGATTTGATGATGACTCGATTACTCTTGCTTCGGCTATGACATATAATGAGCTTGGATTGGTAATAAATGATTATGAAGGCGGCTACGGCTACGGCGACACGGTCGGCACAATCGATATGAACGACCAGGGCGTAGCAATGCTTGAGGATAACATCTTCTGTACAAAGGAATTTGCAAAGAATAACCCGAACACCGTAAAAGCGTTTTTGGCGGCATCGTTAAAGGGTTGGGAATATGCCTGTGAACACCCGGACGAGGCGGCGCAGATAGTATTTGAGGCAGGCTCGTCGGTATCAACAGACCATCAGAAGTATATGGCGAAAGAGGTTGCAAAGCTGATTAAGACGGATACAAAGGGAAATGCCGTTTCGGACTACGGCAAAATGGACGAGGATGCAATGCAGCAGACTCTCGACCTTGCAAAGAAGTACATTAAGTTAGATGACGCAAAAGCGGCGGAAAAATTACAGTCGCTCACATTAGCCGATATTCGTGACACCTCATACCTTGAGGGCGCAAAGAGCAAGGATTTCGGCGCACCGGAAAAGAAAGACGTTTCAATTCAGCTTAAATGGCTGCCGCAGGCGCAGTTTATGGGATATTTCGTAGCAAAAGCAAAAGGCTATTATGATGAAGTCGGCTTGAATGTCAACATTGTTTCGGGCGGCGGCGACATCGGCGAAACAACAGCGGTAAATAACGGAACGGTTGATTTCGGTGTAACATGGGTATCAAACCTGATTTCCGCAAATTCGGGCGGTATGGATTTACTTGAAATAGCACAGATTTATCAGAGATCGGGACTGGTACTGGTATACAAGAAGTAAGGAGGATGCTTTATGGATTTGCTTATTAAGAACGGAACTGTTGTAAACGGATCGGAACGGTTTAAGGCGGATATAGCCGTCAAGGACGGCAAGATTGTGCAAATCGGTGCGGACCTTGCGCCGTCGGACGGCGCAAAGGCAGTCGATGCCGCAGGGAAGCTTGTGCTTCCCGGCGCAATCGACGCACATACGCACCTTGCAATGCCGTTCGGCGGCACGATTTCATCGGACGATTATTTCGCCGGAACAAGAGCGGCGGCGTGCGGCGGTACAACAACCGTGTTCGACTTTGTGCTCCAGGACTTCGGCGAAACAATGGTAGACGCCGTAAAACGGCGTGACAAAATGTGCGCACCCGTTGCGGCGGTGGATTATTCGTATCACGTTGCAGTAAAGGACGTAAGCGGCGATTTGCTCGATTCAATCGAGGATGCCGTAAAGTTCGGAGTACCGTCGTTCAAGGTGTTTATGGTATATGATTTCGGAGTTACGGACGGCGTTTTTTATAAAGTTCTCAAAAAAGCAAAGGAATGCGGTGCGCTGATAGGCGTACACGCCGAGAACAACGAAATGGTAAACACGCTTACCGCACAGTACCTGAGCGAGGGAAAAACAAGCGCTTGGTATCATTATATGTCACGTCCCGAATTTGTCGAGGCGGAGGCGGATATAAGAGCAATCCAGTGGGCAAAAGCGCTTGACGCACCGCTCTATATCGTGCATCTGGCAAATAAAGAGGGCGTAAAGGCGGTCACTGCGGCAAAGGACGAGGGTTATAAGATTTACGCCGAAACCTGTCCGCAGTATCTTGAATTTACGTGTGATGTGTATAAGCGTGAGGACGGCAGAAACTTTGTCTGCTCGCCGCCGATGAAGGGCGAAGAAAGCAGACAGGCGCTCTGGGAGGCAATCAGACGGGGCGATATAGACACAATCGCAACCGACCATTGCCCGTTCCAGTCATACGAAAAGGATTGGGGCAAGGACGATTTTACAAAAATACCTAACGGCTGTGCCGGCATAGAAAATATGTATCCGTATATGCTGTCGGCGGCGGGCGAGGGAAAAATCACCTATGAAAAAGCCGTTGAAATATGCTCCGAAAACCCGGCAAAAATCTTCGGCTGCCGTGATAAGGGCAGTATAGCGGTAGGAAAGGACGCAGATATTGTAATTTACAATCCCGAAACGGAATTTACAATTACAAACGATAAAATGCATTCCGACTGCGACCATACAATATGGGAAGGCGTAAAGCTTAAAGGCTATCCCGAACAAACCTACTCCAGAGGCAGACTTGTGTATGACAAGGGCGAGTTTGTCGGCGAAAGCGGCTGGGGCAAGTTTGTGAAATGTAAATTATAAAACAATCAGAAAAGAGTTGATGTATATGAATATCCGAGATGAATCCGCAAGATGTCTGTTGTGTGCGGACGCAAAATGCAAAAAGGCTTGTCCGAAACGGTTCGACCCGTCAAAAATGATACGTGCGGTAAGGTTTGACAATGCAGAATGTGCGGCACACTACATAGATACAAGTGCTTGCGCCGAGTGTGACGGAAAGTGTGAAAAAGCCTGTATACAGCCGGATTTCCCGATAAGGATACGAAGTATGGCAGAGGCTCTTCCCGATTGTGAAAATGCAGATGATGTAAGTCTTGAAATCGAGTTTATGGGAATTAAATGCGAAAATCCGTTTTTCCTGTCCTCGTCAATCGTTGCCGGAAATTATGAAATGTGCGCAAAAGCTTTTGAATTGGGCTGGGCAGGAGCGGTTTTTAAAACAATCGGCTTTTTAAAGCCGAACGAAACCTCGCCGAGATTTGATGCGGTAAGCAAAGAGGGAACGCCGTTTATCGGGTTTAAAAACCTCGAACAGATTTCCGACCACAGCTTAGAGGAAAACCTTTCGGATTTGCGGCGGTTAAAGGCGGATTTCCCGAATAAAATAATTGTTGCGTCAATTATGGGCGAAACCGATGAGGAATGGACGGAGCTTGCACGGCTCGTAACGGAAGCCGGAGCGGATATTATAGAATGTAATTTCAGCTGTCCGCAGATGGTGGGCGAGGGACTCGGCTCAGATGTGGGTCAGAACCCCGAGCTTGTAAAGCATTATACGGAGTGCGTCAAAAAAGGTACCTCCGTTCCCGTGCTTGCAAAAATGACGCCAAATATCGGAAATATGGAACCTTCGGCAATTGCCGCCGTAAAAGGCGGTGCGGACGGCATTGCGGCGATTAACACCATAAAATGCATTTCGGGATTTGACCTTGAAAATATGCAGCCGATGAATTCAGTTAGTAAAAAAACGTCCGTTTCGGGATATTCCGGCAAGGCGGTAAAGCCGATAGCTTTGAGATTTATCTACGATATGGCGGAATGTAAGGAGCTTAAAGGCGTGCCGTTAAGCGGTATCGGCGGAATAGAAACTTGGCACGATGCGGCGGAATTTATCGCACTCGGCTGTGCAAACGTTCAGGTTACAACCGCCGTTATGCAGTACGGCTACAGAATTATAGACGATTTGATTTCGGGACTTAAAGCCTATATGAAAAGAAAAGGCATATCAAAATTAAGCGATTTGGTCGGTGCGGGACTTTGTGCAATAACCGAGCCGGAAAAGCTTGACCGCAGTACCGTTACATATCCGATATTTAATAAAAAAGCTTGTATCGGCTGCGGAAGATGCTATCTTTCCTGCCGTGACGGCGGACATCAGGCAATAAGCCTTTCGGAGGACGGAAAACCCGTATTTGCGGTTAAAAAATGCGTCGGCTGTCACTTGTGTTCGCTCGTTTGTCCCGTACAGGCAATCGAAAAGTCCAAAAGGGTTATGAAGAGAGGAGGTACTGCTGATGTCAATTATGCTCAGACAGCTGTGCAGTGACGCCGATACAAAGTATAATTTAAAGCTGATTGCCGGCAAAGGCGGAATGACAAATACCGTGCGCTGGGTGCATATGGTTGAGGACAGACAAGTCCCGGACTTTCTGCACGGAAACGAGCTTGTTTTTACCACAGGTATAGGACATGTCGGCAAAGACCCGCTTTTGGAATTTGTAAAGCGACTGCGAAAACACGAGGCGGCAGGCGTGGTTGTCAATATCGGACCGTACCTGTCGGGCGTTCCGCAGGAGGTGGCGGATTATTGCGATAAGGAAAATTTTCCGCTGTTCACATTGCCCTGGAGCGTCTACATAATCGACATAACGTACGACTTCTGCCGCCGTATAATAGAAAACGAAAAGCTGGAAACCACCGCCGCAGAGGCGTTTAAAAATATAATACTCTCTCCCGAACAGGGGCAAAAGTATTATCATTTTTTGGAACAGCACGGCTTCGGCAAAGCGGTTGAATACAGAGCCTTTACAGTGAGATTTTATCAAGACGGAAAAAACATAACGGATAATTTTGAGCGGAGCAATCATATAAAGCTGTGGAATATTCTCGCAAAATCAAAGGATTATCCGTCCGCAATGTTTGTTCTGGACAGCACGATTGTGGTTATAAGACAGGACGCAAGCCTTGCGTTTATCAAAAATCTTACCGATACGCTTGACGCCGTCTGCGAACAAAAGAAAATCGCATACGCTATGGGTATTTCATCGGAGCGCAGAGGCTATAAATCGGCGGCAAGGCTGTTGTCCGAGGCGGAGGCGGCAAGAAAAACCGCCGTTTCGGATAAAAAAAGCTTTGAATTTTATTCCGAAACGGGAGTTAATAAAATCCTGTTCGGCGTAAAGGATAAGGCGATTTTAAAAGAATTTGCATCGTCACAGCTTGACGAAATAATCGAGTATGATAAAACATACAAAACGGACTATGCAAAAATCCTGTACGAATATCTGAGATGCGACGGCTCCGTTATGGCGGTCGCCGACAATTACGGATTTCACCGAAACACGGTGAATACAAAAATCAAAAATATTAAATCAATATTTAATATTGAGCTTACAGGAGAGAAAAAAGCGGAACTTCTGCTGGCTTTTAAAATAAAAAGATTATTTAACGAAAACGGAGGAAATCAAAATGAGTGAAAGAGCATTGGAAATCAAAAAAAATCATACCACGTATAATCTGCAGTCATGGTCAAAGCAGAAGGGACTTGACCCCATTCCGATAGAAAAAGCCGAAGGTATCTATATGTGGGATTTTGACGGCAACCGCTATACCGATATGTCGTCACAGCTTGTAAATCTCAACGTGGGTCACGGAAACAGGCAGATAATCGACGCAATTAAGGAACAGGCGGAAAAATACTGCTATCTTTCTCCGGCATACGGCTCCGAGCCGAGAGGCGAGCTTGCAAAAATGATTATCGAGAGAATGCCCGATAATATGGGTAAGGTTTTCTTCACAAACGGCGGAGCGGACGCAAACGAAAACGCCGTCAAGATTGCCCGTATGTACACCGGCAGACAAAAGGTGTTCTCACGTTACAGAAGCTATCACGGCTCAACCTACGGCGCAGGCAATCTTACGGGCGAACCGAGAAGGTATCCGCTCGAGCCGGGCGCACCGGGTTTTGTAAAGTTCTTCGACCCGTATGTGTATCGTGAAAAGATTGATTTTGAGTCGGAGGAGGCGGCAAGCGAATACTACGTTGCAAAGCTCCGTGAACAGGTAATCTACGAGGGTGCGGACAACGTTGCCGCAATCGTTATGGAAACCATAACAGGCTCAAACGGCGTAATCATTCCGCCGAAAGGCTATTTAAACGGCGTAAGAAAAATCTGCGATGAGTTCGGCATTATGATGATTTGCGACGAGGTTATGGCAGGCTTCGGCAGAACGGGAAAAATGTTCGCATTTGAGAATTTCGGCGTAAAGCCCGATATTGTATCGTTTGCAAAAGGCGTAACGTGCGGATATGTTCAGCTCGGCGGCGTGGTTGTGAGCAAGAAAATTGCGGAATATTTTGACGATCATCTCCTCTCATGCGGACTTACATACAGCGGTCACCCGCTTGCTTGTGCGGCAGGCGTTGCGTGCTTGAAATATTACGACGACTTTAAAATTCTCGATAACGTAAACGCATCGGGAAAGGTTCTGGGCGAAGAGCTTGAGGCGCTGAAGTCCAAGTACGAAATTGTCGGCGACGTAAGATATATCGGTCTGTTCTCGGCAATCGAGCTTGTCCGTGACAGAAAAACAAAGGCTCCGCTTGTGGAATACGGAAAAGACCCCGACGGAATTATGAAATCAATAATCGCAAAGCTTAAAGCAAAAGGATTTATGACATATTCGCACGAAAATATGATTCTCATTTGTCCGCCGCTTATCATAACTCCCGAACAGGTCAAGGAGGAAATGAAAAAGGTTGACGAGGTTATTGCGGAGATTAACGGTATGTATTAATCTGAGGAGGTGTAACAATGTCTGGGCGTTATAAAAATGTTAAATTCGGCTCGCTCGGCGAGTATATCACTCCCGATAAATTCCGTACAATAGGCGATAATATGCGCCATGTCCCCATGGGTATTACGGAATTTGCAGTGGAAATACATATGAAGCGCAAATTAAAAAGCAAGCTGAGCTTTAAAGCTCCCTGGGACGGAATAATATACGGCTGCGCACGCAGTAAAAAGGCTTTGGAGCAAAAATTAGGCTTGAAATCGGAAATTAAAACGGCGTATCTGGTCGATTGGGACGATAAATACCTGTTTGTGCTCGATCTTGAAAATCAGCAGGAATGCCCTGTGGCATATGTTCCCAACGAGGATATTTTAAATCTTTTGGAAAACTGTTTGAGAATACCCGAACAGAATTAGAAAGGAATGATAATTATGTATGTATGCAGTAAGGAAAGAATGGAAGACAAAATAAAAACTTTCAGCAAATTCGGCGATGCGGGTCACGGCGGTATCACAAGATATTCGCTCTCGCCCGAGGCTGTAATGGCACGGAACGAGTTTATAAAGCGTATGAAGGCAATCGGTGCGGAGATTGAAATTGACGACGTTGCAAACATATATGCAACGCTCCCCGGAACAGACCCCGACGCAAAGAGAATTGTAATGGCGTCGCACGTTGACTCGGTCAAAAACGGCGGCAACTATGACGGAATTTTGGGCGTAATGTCCGCAATGGAGGTTTTGGAAACGGTTGCCGAAAAGAAAATTCCGCACAAGCACCCGCTGACCGCTATGATATGGACGAACGAGGAGGGTTCGCTCTATCCGCCGGCTATGATGATTTCGGGCGTTGTATGCTATGATTATCTTCCCGAGGATATTCGCCAGAAGTTCAAGTATGAGGATATGATGGCGTCAAAAAGTATTCTTGACCCGACAAAGACGTTCGGCGAAGCGCTTGAAAAATCGGGATTTAAAGGCGATAAAAAGTACAGACTTTCGCCCGAAAAATATAAATATATGTTTGAAACGCATATCGAGCAGGGCCCGATTTTGGAGGACGCCGGCAACGATATAGGTGTTGTTGACTGCGTTTTGGGAATGTTCAACTACAGACTCAAATTCTACGGACAGACAACCCACGCAGGCACGTTCCCGATGCCGAAACGGCGTGATGCATTCTATGCGGCGGCGCTGGCTCTCGACTATCTGCATACGGAGATTGATAAGCTCGGCGTTGAGGATTTGGTTTATACAACCGGCGAGGTTGTATGCCACCCGTGCGTACACACTTGTGTTCCCGACTATTTCGATTTTTCGTTTGATTCAAGGCACGAAAGCCCTGAGGTACTCAAAAAAGTTCTCGCTATCGTAAAGAGCTGTGCCGATAAGGATTGGGCAGGCTGTACCTGTGAGGTCGAAAAGGCATGGAACCGTGATACGGTGTATTGGGATAAAAAGCTTGTAGGTTATGTAAAGGAAGCCTGCGAGGAAGCAGGTATAAAGCATCAGTATATCCATTCGGGTGCAGGTCACGATGCACAGTTTGCGTCATATATGCTGCCGACAACAATGATTTTCGTTCAGTCAAAGGACGGTCTTTCGCATTGCGAGCCGGAGTTTTCAAGCGTGGAGCATTGTACCGAGGGCGCAACAGTTATGCTTAACGCAGTGTTAAAGGCGGACGGCGAATAAAGGAGCGGATAATATGAGCAGAGAATTTTTGACGCCGAAAAAAATTATAACGGGTGAAAATGCAATCGAAAATTCAATCAAATACCTTGCCGCAATGGGCAAAAAACCGCTCATTGTGTCGGGACGTATCGTATCGGAGCTTGAGCCGTTTAAAATTCTTACCAAAAGCCTTTCAGAACAGGGTATGGAATATGCGGTTTTCAAGGATATTACGGGCGAGCCGACCGATGTGATGATAGAAAAGGGACTTTTTGCGTATCGTGAAAACGGCTGTGATTTCCTTATCGGAATGGGCGGAGGCAGTCCGATAGACGCAATAAAGGCAATCGCCGTTCTGGACGTGTGCGGCGGAAAGCTCAGCAATTATATGGGTAAGGAAATAAGCGGAAATCTGCCCCCTATGGCGGCAATTCCCACCACCGCCGGCACAGGCTCGGAGGCGACAAAGTTTACGGTTATAACGGACGCCGAAACGGACGTTAAAATGCTCTTAAAGGGCGAGGTGCTGTTACCCGATTTGGCGATAATTGATTATACAAACACAAAAAGCTCGCCTAAGGGCATCACCGCATCAACTGGGCTTGACGCTTTGACTCACGCCGTAGAGGCGTACACGTCAAAGCAGGCACAGCCGCTCACCGATGCGCTTGCGCTGTCGGCGGTAAAGAGGATTTTCAAGTATCTTCCGATTGCATACGATAACGGAAATGACGATACCGCACGGTATGAAATGTCGGTTGCTGCGCTTGAGGCGGGAATTTGCATAAACAATTCATCGGTAACAATCGTGCATGGTATGAGCCGTCCTATAGGCGCATTGTTCCATGTACCGCACGGACTTTCAAACGCAATGCTGTTGTGTAAGTGTATGGATTTTGCAAAGGACGGAGCAGCGGAGCGGTTTGCGGAATTGTCGAGAGCGGTCGGAACAGCATCGGCGCTTGACAGCGACGAAACGGCGGCGGATAAGTTTATCGGCGGGTTGCGTGAAATCTGCCAAAAGTGCGAGGTTCCGACAATATCGGAGTACGGCATAAACACAGATGAATTTTTAAATGCGATACCGAAAATGACGTCGGATGCCCTCGCAAGCGGCAGTCCGTCAAATACACGCAAAAGCGTTTCCGAAAAAGATGTTGCAAGGATATATAAGAGTTTGGTTTAATGCAAAAACAGGAGCTGTATTTTTTACAGCTCCTGTTTTTCGGATTTCACAATGCCGGTAGGGGTTGATGCCCTCATCAACCCGAACTTATATAGATGAATTTACAATTGTCTTATATTCGCCCATAAAATCGTCCTGACCCGGCTTTATCGGTATCAGCCTGCCGTTATCGTACATTATTTCGCTGACGGAACAATTGGACAGCCACATACATTTATTTATATCCTTGATTTCTCTGCCCTCCCATTTGCACTGAACGGTACGCAGTAAAACACGGTGCGCCGCAACAAGTACGGTTTTTCCTTTTTCTTTGCCGCATATATCTGCAATTGCCTCAAGCGCTCTTTTCTGCAAATCAAACATTGTTTCGCCTTTCGGGGGGTGCGCCTTTGACAGGTCGGTTGTCCAAAAATTAAATTCTTTGGGGTATTTTTTCTGTATATCATCAAACGTCATTCCGTTCCAGAGTCCGCCGTTGATTTCCTCCAAGCGTTTATCTTTATGTATCTCCAAATTCAGCGGCAGTGCGACTTTTTCGGCTGTTTTTACGGCACGCTGCAAATCGCTTGAATAAACTGCGTCAACCTTGTAATTTTTCAAAACAAACTCCGCCATTATTTCAGCCTGTTTATGTCCCGTCGGCGTTAAGTCGTAATCCATACATCCTCCGAAAACCGACTCCGAATTGGCAACGCTGTAGCCGTGACGTACAAACAGTAATTTTGTTGTTTCGCACATAAAGATTATAACTCCCCTTTATAACAATCCGTAAAATTTTATTTTTTAATTATAGCACAATAAAGATGTTGTGTCAAGTAAAGGAGTTTGAAACGCAAAAAAGGCTGTAAGTTTTTTTACAGCCTTTTTAAGCCGAGATAAACCGATCTAAATGCAATCCCCCACGCCGTAGGGGATTTGTTTGTATGAGGGTCGATGAGGGCATCGACCCAAAAAACAACACGCACAAACGGCATCAACCCTTTGAATTATTCCTCCTCGGGTTGTTCCTCCACAAGTTCCATACGGTTTATCGAAACCTCGTATGCGGTTTTTGTTATTGTTTCCTCCTCGCTTATGCGCTTCTGATAATTTCTCGACTGTATCCGCCCCCAGATTTTAACGTTGTCGCCCACTTCAAGGTTTTTTGCAAACCTTGCGTTTCTGCCCCAGGCGATTATGGGTATGTAGTCGGATTTGTTGTAGCTTCTGTTTACCGCAAGCAAAAGATCGGTTATTTCTCTGCCGAACGGCGTTGTTCTGTATACGGGCGGTTTGCAGATAAAGCCGTTTAAGTACAGCTGATTGGGATTTTTATAGTTTTCCTCTGCAAGCGGTACAATATCCCTTGCAAAAACCGTCAGTATAAGACGGTTCCCGTCCGGCTCGTTGCAATTGTACGAACGGAACTGCCCCGTAATTTCCACTCTGTCCCCTATATGATACCCTCCGTCCATAATCAGACGTTCGGAAATCATTACACGTATATTGTCAAATGTTCCGCTTAACCTCGGTATCTTGAGCGTAAACGTATAAAACTTTTCCGCATATATTTCGTGGTTCAGTTTAAATTCGTCCTCGATTATCCCTATAATTTGTGCCTGGTTGTTTGTTGTGTTCTCCATTGTAGTAATCCTCCTTAGTTTTTTGGAATGTTTTTTCATTCAGTTATATTTATTCCGCAATCGATGTAAATATTCGGATTAAGTATAATATTTACATATTTGTAATATTTATTCCAAAAAAATAAAGAACAGCGCAAAATGTTTTGTGCTGTTCTTTAAGGATAATGTGTGTTTTTTCGGCAGGAGCAAGCCCCTGTCTGTCAATCAAATTTTTTCAAAACCCAATCATATACACGGTCGCCGAAGACACGTCTTATAAATACGGCGGGTCTTGCCAGAAAACCACGCATATAGCGTGTTTTCGGGCGCTTTGCCGTAACCGCTTTTCTTATCAACTCCGCAATTTTTTCGGGCGGTGTGATATTGTGCGAATAGATTTTCCGCATCACGCCCGCCGATTTTGCCGCCGCACTCTCGTATGCGCCGCCCTTTGCGGTGTTTTCCAGATTATCTGCCGCAATGCCGCCCCATGCGGTTTTTATGCACCCCGGCTCGATTATAATAACCTTTATTCCGAACGGTGCAAGCTCTGTCCGCATACAGTCGGACAAACCCTCAACGGCGAATTTTGCCGCATGGTACCAACCGCCGAAATTCGTCCATACTTTGCCTGCCATGGACGATATATTGACTATTCTTCCGCATTTCTGCTCACGCATGGACGGAGCAACAAGCTGAACAAGCCTTGCAAGTCCGAAAACGTTCACCTCAAACTGCCGCCGTGCCTCCGGCATCGGCACGTTTTCCACTGCGCCGTATGAGCCGTAGCCTGCGTTGTTTACAAGAACGTCTATGTGTCCCTCTTTTTCGAGAATGGTTTTTACACAGCTCTCTATTGATGCATCGTCCGTCAGGTCGAGCGCAATCGGTATAATTTTATCCGATTTTATGTTCGCCATTCTCTCGGTGCGCCGTGCCGCCGCATATACAATAAAGCCTGCGCCGCAAAGCTCACGTGCCGCCGCTTTGCCTATTCCCGAGGACGCTCCCGTTATAAGTGCGGTTTTTCTCATTCGTAATCCCCCTGTCCGTCATACGGATATGAGCCGAGGAATTTGAAAAAATCCGTACTGCGCCGCAGTTTATCAAGCGCAAAGTATATGGTTGCATTGTCAATGTTTCCGTCTATGTCGATAAAAAACACATATGTTCCGAGCTGTGTCTTTATCGGGCGCGACTCGATTTTCGTCATATTAATTTTATGCTCCGCCAAAAGTCTTAAAGCCTCGTACAGACTTCCCGGTTCGTTCTTTAAAGCGAACGCAAACGACGTTTTGTCGCAGTCGGTCACGGTGCGAAGCTTGTTTTTTTCTATTATTATAAACCGTGTGAAATTGTTATTTTCATCGCCGCAGTCGGGGATAAGAATGTCCAGACCGTATAATTTTGCGGCGGCGGCAGAGCCTATGCAGGCAACACTGCCGTCCGACTGCTCCGCAAGCTTTGCCGATGCGGCGGACGAGTTTGTGTAATTTATTTCGATACCGCAAAAATCCGAATTTATAATCTTACGGCATTGTCCTATTGCCGGCGAAATGGAGGAAATAACTTTTATATCTTCTTTTTTCGCTCCGTGTCTGACGAGCAAATTCTGACCGATGTGCAGAACGTATTCTCCCGTAATGTACACGTCCGCATCAAAGGCAAGCGTGTCGAGCGTGGCGTTTATTCCGCCGTCTATTGAGTTTTCTATCGGGACAATTCCCCTGTCGGCTCTGCCGTCGCTCACCGCCATTATAAGGTCGGAAATGGTAACGAACGGAATAAGCTCGTCATTGCCTTTTGACCATTCCATTGCCGCCTGATGCGAAAAAGTCCCCTCCGGGCCGAGATATGCAAGCATAGTAAATATATCCTCCTTGTAAAAAAAATTGCGCATATTTTATGCGTTTTCGGTTTTTGCGGGTCGATGAAAGGCATCGACCCCTACGGGTTATGCGCATATTTTATGCAATATTGCGCCCTCATCTCCCGAAAAAAATCATATTGCTATGAACAAACCGAACTCCCGAGCATTGAAACAGGCGCTATGCGCTGTTTCTCTTTTTCCGAAAACCTGAGGTTTTCGGAATGTACTCTGTTGAGTTCGGTTTGCTGTAAATTTTTTCTCTGATTATAACTCTTTGCCTACTGCCTTTGCAATCGGCTCAAGCTCACGCATAAGCTTTGCGAATTTTTCCGGTGTAAGCGACTGCGGACCGTCCGACGCCGCCTTTTCCGGGCAGTTGTGAACTTCTATCATAAGTCCGTCCGCACCTGCGGCGATTGCCGCTTTTGCTACAGGCGGAACATATTTGTACGTTCCCGTTGCATGGCTCGGGTCACCTATTATGGGGAGATGCGAAAGCTCCTTTGAAACGGGAATTGCGCTTATGTCAAACGTGTTTCTCGTAGCGGTTTCGTACGTTCTTATACCTCTTTCGCAGAGGATTACGTTCTCGTTACCCTCCGACATAATATATTCGGCAGCCATCAGCCATTCCTCCATGGTTGATGCAAGACCTCTCTTTAAAAGCACGGGGTTTGTGCATTTGCCCACTTCACGCAAAAGCTTGAAGTTCTGCATATTTCTTGCGCCTATCTGGATAATATCCGAATACGAAGCGACCAGCTCAACATCTCTTGTGTCGACTACCTCCGTACATATCGGCATATCAAGCTCCTTGCCCGTTGTGTGCATAATCTTCAAGCCGTCAGCCTCAAGACCCTGGAACGAATACGGCGATGAACGGGGCTTGAAAGCGCCGCCTCTTAAAATATTTGCGCCTGCCTCTTTTACCGCCTTTGCAACGGTTGAGAACTGTTCCTGGCTTTCGATTGCGCACGGACCGGCAAATATCGCAAGCTTTTTGCCGCCGACCGTAACGTTATGACCGACATCTATAATCGATTGTTCTTTTTTAAGCTCTTTTGACGCAAGCTTGTACGGGCGCATAATCGGCACAACGTTTTCAACGCCGGGCATCATAAGCACTTCGTTCATACTGAGAAGGCGCTTGTCGCCTATAGCACCGATAACGGTTTTCTTTTCGCCCTGTATGGGATGCGTTTTAAATCCGAAAGACGCAAGCCTTTCCTGCACATTTTCGATTTGCAGAGCGGACGCATTGTCCTTCATTATAATAATCATAACGTCACATTCCTTTCAAAAGTTAGATTGTACTAACAGTGTATACCAAATAAAATATATTTGCAAGTGTCTTAATTATATTTTTACCGTTTAGACAACAAAACATAAAAAAACAAATAAAAAATGTTTATTTTGCCGCACGGCATTCGTTGCAGTATCCGAAAAGCTCCAGTCTGTGTCCCGTAACGGTAAAATCCTCCAAATGCGTTTCACGCACGGGACAGCCGTCGATGTAGCGCACCTTGCGGCATGAAAGACAGACCGCATAATGGCGGTGCTTCATATACGTAAGTTCATAGTACAGCTCGTTTCCGTCACCGAAAACCTGGCGTGAAACAAGTCCCGCCGAGGTGAATTTTTCAAGCGTGCGGTATACTGTCGAGAGCGAAAGAGTGCCGAGCTTTGAAAAAATCATTTCCGCCGTAACGGGTGCGTCCGCACTTTTAAGCACATTAAGTATTTCCAGCCTTTGGCGTGTGCATTTGAGTCCCTTTTGCGAAAGCAGCTTTGAAATATCGCTCATCACAGCCGCCTCCTTTTTGAAATTATCATTATCACAACAAGCATTGCCACGCTTGTGAGAACTATCGTACCGCCGGGGCGCAGATCGAGGTAAAATGAAAGCGTAAGTCCCAAAAATGCGGATATTTCCGCAAGGATAACGGACGTGATAAGCGTGCGCTTGTAGCTTTTTGAAATCATAACCGCAGCAGCAGCAGGTATAACGAGCAGTGACGAAATCATAAGCGCACCCACAACTCTCGATGCGGCGCTAACCGTAATGGCGGTTAAAAGCATCAGTATAAAATTCACGCTCTTAACGGGAACGCCCGCAAGCGATGCCGCCTCCTCGTCAAAGGTTATGTAGAAAAGCTCCTTGTATAAAAGAAGCGAAACCACAAGCACCGCCGCACTCAAGCCCATAGTGAGGAACAGCTCAAAATCCGAAACCGCCACTATCGAGCCGAACATAAAGCTGTTGAGGTTGCTTGAGCCGTCTTTTATAAACCCCGACAAAACGGCGGTAAGACCTATACCTGCCGACATAACCGTAACGGCGGCAACTTCGGGATATTTCTTAAACCGGCGGCGCAAAAGTTCTATCATAAGCACCGCAAGTACGGAAAAAATGACCGCACCGAGTACGGGATTTATTCCGGCGGCAAGCCCGAACGCTATACCGGCGAGCGCCGAATGTGATGCGGCGTCGCCGACGGAGCTTAAACGCTTTAAAACTATGTTAAGACCTATGCACGGCGCAATAAACGCAATAAGCGCCGCCACCAAAAACGCACGCCGCATAAATTCGTAAGAAAACATATTAACCATGATGATGCTCCCTCTTTCCTGCAAAAATCTTGTTCACGTCCTCAAGCGACAGGTCGCTGCGGTTTACAAACTCCTCGTACCCGTGTTCGCAGAAGATGAGCAGTTTGTTTGAAGCCTGTACGAGAGCCGGCGTATCGTGATTTGTCATAATAACGGTAAGTCCCTGCTTGTTCAGCTCTGTTACGAGCGCCATAATCGCCTTTACCGACTGTGCGTCAACGCCGACGGTCGGCTCGTCCATCAAAAGCAGCTCCGGCTCGGATATAAGCGCACGTGCTATAAACACTCTCTGCTGCTGACCGCCCGAAAGCTTGCCTATAAGCTTGTTTTCAAAACCCTCCATACCGACTTTTTCGAGCACACGCCGTACATCATCATCGTACTTTTTGCCGTAATGCTTAAAAAGTCCCGTGCGTGAATACAAATTTGCCATAATAACCTCACGCACCGTTGCCGGGAACGCTGTGTTAAAGGAATTTGCCTTCTGCGGTACGTATCCGACTTTTTTGCGCACTTCGGAAATGCTTTTGCCGAACACCTTTATTTCGCCCTTGCTGTAGGGGAGCATACCGAGAATAAGCTTTATAAGCGTGGATTTTCCTGCTCCGTTTGAGCCTATTATCCCCAGAAAATCACCCTTTTCGAGCGAAAAATTGACATTGCGCAAAACGGAGGTGTCGTAATAATCAAATGTTAAATTTTTTACGGTAAGAATTTCATTCATATCAGTCAAGCGCCTTCTTTAAAGAATTTAAGTTTTCCTCCATAACCGTGAAATAATCACGTTCCTCGCTGTCGCCCTCAAACGGATTTAACACAAGTATTTCCGCACCCGTTTCCTTTGCGATGGACTCAAGCGTTTTTGAGGAGGAGAGCGCCTCGGAGAAAATATATTTTATGTTGTTTGTTTTTATAAAATCAATCGTTTCAGCCATTTTGGCAGGGGAGGGGTCGCTTTCGCCCTGCGGACCCTCTATCGATGTCTGATTAAGGTTAAACGCACTGCAAAGGTATGAAAACGCCGCATGCGATACCACTATGTTGTTCGTTTTAAAATCCTTTGACACCACATTAAAATCATCGGTAAGCTTTTTTGCCTTTTCACGGCAATCGTTGAAATTTGCGGTGTAGTAATCAGCGTTTGCGCCGTCCTTTTCGCAAAATGCGTTTTTAATGTTTTCCATTTCCTTTAGTGCGTTGTCGGGATCGAGCCATACGTGTGCGTCATAATCCTCCGCCGTGAACGGTATGTCCTTTGACGCCTCCACAACGGCAAGATTGGGATTGTTCACGCTCTGCGCAGTTTTCTGCGCCCAGCTTTCCATACCCATTCCGTTGTATATGAAAACGTCCGCATCGGCAAGCTTCGCCATATCCGAGGTTTTCGGCTCAAAATCGTGCGGCTCTGCTCCGACGGGGCAGAGAACGTATATATCCGCCCTGTCGCCGCCTATCAGCTTTGCAAAATCATACATTGCGTAAAATGAGGTGTAAACCTGCATTTTGCCGCTGTCCTTTTTTTCGGCACAGCCCGAAAGAATGAGCGCCGCCGAAATAATTAAAGCAAATATTTTTTTCATACGGGAAAAATCCTTTCTATTTTGCGTCGTACCAACTGTTTCCGACAGACATATCCACCGTAAGCGGAACATTAAGCGATACGGCGTTTTCCATTTCCTCTTTGAGGATTTTTTTGACCTCCTCAACCTCGGGGAGATACGCCTCTATAATAAGCTCGTCGTGTACCTGTAAAATCAGTCTTGATTTAAGCTTTTCCTTTGTCAGGCGGTTATCCACACGCACCATTGCAAGCTTTATAATATCCGCCGCACTGCCCTGTATGGGCGTGTTCATTGCGGCACGCTCGCCGAAATGGCGCATATTGGGATTTTGCGACTGCAGTTCGGGCAGATAGCGCACTCTGTTCATCATTGTTTTGACAAAGCCGTTTTCCTTTGCCTCACGCTTTGTTCTGTCCATATATTCACGCACGCCGTGATATTTTTCAAGGTAGCTTTCTATATACCGTTTCGCCTCCGCAAAGCTTATTCCCAAATCCTGCGACAGGCTGAATTCGCCTATTCCGTAAACTATTCCGAAGTTGACTGCCTTTGCGCTGCTGCGCTGTTCTTTCGTTATCTCGTCAAGCGGCACGCCAAGTACCTGCGATGCGGTTACGGCGTGAATATCCTCGTTGTTTTTGAAAGCGTTTATCATTGTTTCGTCGTTTGCCATATGCGCAAGGACTCTCAGTTCAATCTGCGAATAGTCGGCGTCAACAAGCATAAAACCCTCCTCCGCAACAAACATTTTGCGGATTTCACGCCCCAGCTCGGTACGTGTGGGAATATTCTGCATATTCGGCTCGGTCGAGCTTATGCGCCCCGTAACGGTTACCGTCTGGTTGAAATTTGAATGTATGCGCTTTGTTTTCGGGTTTATCACCGCACTCAAACCGTCGCAGTAGGTGCTTTTAAGCTTTGTAAGCGTGCGGTACTCCGTAATGAAATTGACGATAGGGTGCTTATCCTTTATCTTTTCAAGCGCTTCGGCGTTGGTGGTGTAGCCCGTTTTCGTTTTCTTTACGGGCTTTAAGCCGAGCTTTTCAAATAAAATCACGCCGAGCTGTTTGGGGGAATTTATGTTAAATTCCTCGCCCGAAAGAATGTATATCTCATTTGTAACGGCGTCAATGCGGCGGCTTAATTCCTGCGAGAACCGCTCCAGTTCGTCTTTATCCACGTAAAAGCCGTTTATCTGCATATGCGCAAGCACGCTTATAAGCGGAAGCTCTACATTATAATATAGATATTCCTGACCGTTCTTTTCTATTTCCGATTTAAGATGCTCCGTCAGCACGGAAAGCGCATATGCGTGCTTTGCGTATATTTCGTTACCGCACTCGTCCTCGTCAAGGAGCGACATCTGCTTTTCCTCGGCTTGCGGCAGTTCGGCGCCTATCATTGTGCACAGTGCGGAAAGCGAAAAGTCTTTGCGTGACGGGTTTATCAGATATGCCGCTATCGCCGTATCGAATGCGATTCCGCATATTTCGGTCTGACCCGAAAGCTGTACCATAGCGTCCTTTATGTTGCATACGTTCTTTTTAATGCTTTCGTTTTCAAGAAACGGCTTAAGCGCCGAAACGAGCGTGTTTCCGCAAAATGCGGCGGCGGTGTAGTATGCTTTTTTTCCTATGGAAAACGCCGCCGAGGAAAGACAGCCGCCCGAAAGATTAAGTATAAGCGAAATCTCTTTTGCGCCGTCAAGCGCTTTGTTTAAGCCGTCCGCATCGGATATTTCAAAAACGCCGAGGTCGCCGAAAATATCCACAGGCGCTTTGTCGGTTGTTATGTGCATTTTTTTGATAACGCTGTTTAAGCCGAGCTTTTGCAAAAGCGAAAACAGCTCGCCGTTTTCGCCGTCAAATCCGTCAAATACGCAATCCTCAACGGAAAAATCAATCGGAGCGTTCAGCTCAATCGTTGCGAGCGTTTTCGATAAAAACGCCGATTCTTTTCCGTCACGCAGTTTTTCGAGCATTTTGCCCTTTATGCCGATGCTTTCAAGGTTTTCGTATATATATTCGATATTGTGAAATTGCTCGATAAGGTTCATTGCGGTTTTTTCGCCTATGCCCTTAACGCCCGGAATGTTGTCGGACGGATCGCCCATAAGCGCTTTCACGTCTATAAATTCCAAAGGCGAAACGTGATACCGCTCACGCACGGCGGCTTCGTCATATATCGTGGTTTCGTTCTGCCCCATTCGGGTCACGGTAAGAATTATTCTGGTGTGCGGATCGGCAAGCTGTAAATCGTCCTTGTCGCCCGTTGCGATAAAGCACTCAATGTCGTTTTTGCCGCATATGCGTGAAACCGTACCTATTATATCGTCCGCCTCGTAGCCCTCTTTTTCGAGCAGTGTAACGCCCATCGCACGCAGAATATCCTTCGCTATCGGCATCTGCACACGCAGATCGTCCGGCATGGGACGGCGCTGTGCCTTGTATCCGTCATACATTTTGTGGCGGAAGGTGGGCGCTTTTAAGTCAAATGCCGCACACAGATAATCCGGCTTTTGCTCGTTAATCAGCTTTGTGAGTATGTTTAAAAATCCGTAAATTGCGTTTGTCGGCGTGCCGTCCGCCGCACTTAAGGGACGTATCCCGTAAAACGCACGGTTTATAATACTGTTTGAATCAAGAATTAATAGCTTTTTCACTTTTCTCTCCTTACTAAATGCAAATCATTTGCATTTAAAATATTTTACCGTATAATGTTTATTTTGTCAAGTGTTTGTTAATAATTTATTAATAAAATAAATAAGGCTTATTTACATTTAGTTCATACCGATGACAAATCTATGCTGTATGATATAAGCATAGTCAGAAAAGACATAAAATAAAACCGATCATCATTAAATTTGCGGTCAGGAGGTAATCACTATGAAAAAGTATCCGCATACAGATTCCACAGAGATGATAATTTATGATAATAAAGAAAAGAAGAAAAAGAAAGCAAAGCCGTGGGCGGTTGCTTTAAGCTCGGCGCTTATCGCAAGCGTGTTCACAGCGTCGGTATTCGGCGCAGGCACATATTATATGTACGAAAAATTAAAACCGACCGTTACACAGCGTGCTTCCGTATACTCGGCGTCAACCTCGAACGGCTCGGACGCATCACAGCTTGTGACATATTCGGGAGACAAACAAGTTCTCACAATTCCGCAGATTGCGGCTAAAGTAGGACCGAGCGTGGTCGGAGTTATAAACAAAACCACCGTTCAGCCGCAGAAATATTACGACTGGTTCAGCGGCAGATATTATTACTACCAGGATCCGAACGCATCGGACGACGGCACTGTCGAACAGGGCAGCGGCTCGGGTATAATCATCAGCACGGACGGTTATATAGTAACCAACCAGCACGTTGTTGACGGCGCAACCGAAATTTCGGTAATCCTCAATACCGGCGAAGAAGTAAGCGCAAAGCTTATCGGTCAGGATACAAAAACAGACCTTGCGGTTTTGAAGATAGATACAAAATCGGAGCTTACAGCCGCAACACTGGGCGACTCAACGCAGACTCAGGTCGGCGAGCTTGCCGTAGCTATCGGTAACCCGATGGGTCAGGAATTTTCAGGTTCGGTAACGGCAGGTATCATAAGCGCCGTAAACAGAACAATGACAATAGACAACAGAACGTATAACCTTTTGCAGACAGATGCGGCAATAAACGCCGGTAACTCGGGCGGTGCGCTTATAAATCAGTACGGCGAGGTTATAGGTATAAACTCGGTTAAGCTTTCACAATCGGGCGTTGAAGGTATGGGATTTGCAATCGCAATTTCCGAGGCAAAGCCTATCATAGACGATCTTATCGCATCGGGCTATGTAACCGGCAGACCGCTTGTGGGCATAACAATAAACGAAACTCCTTACGGACTGTTTGTAAAAGCGGTACAGGACGGCACGGGTGCAGCCGAAGCAGGCTTGCAGGCAAACGATATGATTATTGAGGTTGACGGACAGAAAGTGTCCTCGTCAAGCGAAATAAACGAAATCCGTGACAAGAAAAAACCCGGCGACACTCTTACATTTAAGATAGTCCGTGACGGAGAAACAAAAGAGGTCAGCGTGCGCTTAACAGAAAGCGCCGACAAGGCCAACAAATAAAATTGCCAATCAGTTTTAATTGATTTGACTGTTGAAAGCAGTCAATACCATCCTTTTTTTCATATGCCCTTGCTCAAAAGCAAGGGTCCCCCAAAAACTCGGGAAGGCCCCACCTTCCCGACTCTCCCCCCGAGAAACAGGTATACGGCGTATACCTGTTTTTCATTTGCGGATTTTCGGGATACGGGAAAAATTTTTTAAAAAATATGAAATTATTAAGATGACTAAATATCTTTGTTAAAAAACTTAACCTTGCTGTAATATTTATGTAATATATATGAAAGCTTTGTAACAAAACGGAATATGTTGATGTGCTTGTACTTTTTATCATACCTTATATTGTGGTTCTTAAAAACAAGCCTGTTATCCGAAAACGGATTTTTACAGGACTGTTTCCGATATATTTCGACATAATCTCATATTTATTACAAATAAATTACTAAATTTTTAAAAAGTTTTTAAGAAAATTTTAAACAATGTAAAATTTTTACCCTCAAACCCTTGACAATGCTTGTTTTTTCTGTTACAATACAAACGATGATTTCGATTAGAGTGTTTTTTCACTGACAAAAAGCGTACGAAGAAAATAGGGTAACGGTCTTTAGAAAAGCGGAGGTTTTTATAACCGACGCCGATAAAAAGGAGAGAATAAAATCTTGAATAAATTAATGAAGAGAATTATCTTATCTGTTCTTGCTGTAACCGCAGTGACTACAACGTCGGCACTTGCAGCCGATTTGAGCGGATGGGCGGTATCGGAATATCAGTCGGCAAATGAAGCAGGACTGGTTTCATATTCGGTCGTATCAAACGATATGAAAGCAAATATCACACGACAGGAATTCTGCGAACTCGCAGTTAATCTTTATAAAAAGCTTTCAAACGACGCCGAGCTTATAGAGCCGGAGGTTTCGCCGTTTGAGGATACTGATAATTTAGCGGTCGCACAGGCGTACTGCTACGGAATAGTTTCCGGCACGGGCGATAATAAGTTTACGCCGGATAAGCTTGTAACACGTGAGGAAATGGCAAAGATGCTTGTAAGCACACTCACGGCAGGCGAAGTTAATTTCTCGCTTTCGGACGAGAGCGATGCATACGTAATAGATAATTTCGACGATGGCAGCAAGGTAAGCGACTGGGCAAAGGCTTCCGTAATAACGGCGCTTAACTATTCAATTATGGGCAGTGCGGGCGACAATACGTTTAAGCCCGAAAGCGCAACCACAAGAGAACAGGCTATAGCAAGCATAAACCGTTCATATGAGAAGTTTGCAAACAGCGGCTATGAAATAAACCTTCCGACAATCACTCTGCCGGAGGATAACTCGGAAATAGAACAGGGCGAGTTTGAAATCAACTGGACAGAAACGGACGGAGCGGTAAAATACCGTGTACTTATAAAGGACAGCAAGGCACAGCCGGTTATATGGGAGGACGTTGACGGCACCTCCGTTACAATTGACGCACCCTGGCTTTCAACAAATAAGGATTATTCAATAATCGTAGGCGCGGTTATGTCAGACGGCAGCGAATGCTACAGCGTGCCTGTGGATTTCAGATATAAAGCTTCGGAAAAAGCAGATAAGGAGCATCATGTGTATGTTGCGTCAAATCCGAAAGGACAGGCGCTCATAGACGAAGCGGCAAAATATCTCGGAGTTCCGTACGTGTGGGGCGGAACATCACCGTCAGGCTTTGACTGTTCGGGATTTATGTATTACATATGCAAATCGCAGGGTATTTCGCTCTACCGTGTAGCGGACGATCAGATGCACAAAAACGGAACGCCTGTTTCAAAGCAGGACCTTGAGCCGGGCGACCTCGTGTTCTTCGGCAGCGGCGATTATGCAACTCACGTTGGAATGTATGTCGGCGAGGGTATGATGATACATGCGCCGTCAACAGGTAAGACAATAATGTACTCGGACATCACAACGGGATATTACGAATCGAGATATATAGGCGCAAGACGAGTATACTGATGATATTAAAAATTCAAAGGAGCAGTGAATTTCACTGCTCCTTTTTGCGGGCAAAAAAATAAGGTTAATTTACGGTTGCATCGTAAATTAACCTTAAAAGCTCGCTGTTAAAATATAACGGTCAAAAGCATTTTAAAGCGTTCCTCGCCGTAAACGGCGTGCGGAACTTTTTTCGGCATAATTATGCTCTCGCCCTCGTGCAGAATGTGGCACACACCGCCGACGGTGAATTTTCCCGTGCCCTCAAGCACCGTAACCATTGCGTCGCCGCCCGATTCGTGCGTGCTAATCTCCTCACCCTTTTCAAACGCAAACAGCGTAAGGCTCACGTGTTCGTTCTGTGCAAGCGTTTTGCTCACAACCTGTCCGTCCTGATACGAAACCTCGTTTTTAAGCTCCAGAACCTCCGCTTTGTTAATGTTTTTAATCATATCAATACTCCCTTTCAATGCGGAATAATTTATAATTACACGGTTTAACCATCAAATTATACATTATTCATTATTTGCTTTTCACCATATATTATACAGCAAAAAGGGAATATTTTCAATACCCGTAACTGAATAAATAAACAAAAACTATGCATAAAAATTAAAATCCATTATTAAAATTTAATCAAATATAATATACCTGTTTTATAAGTATTGACAGGAGGGAGTGTTTGTGGTATTATGTTTAATTATAAAAGAATATGTTTTTTTGTAAAGAAAGGACTGGTAAATATGAAGAAATTTACTAAATTGGCGAGCGTATTGATGGCAGCGGCAATGGCTGTAACGGCATTCGCAGGCTGCGGCAATACATCAACATCATCAACGGGCAGTGCCGACGGAGCAATCAAAATCGGCGGTATCGGACCTTTGACAGGCGCAGCAGCCATATACGGACAGGCTGTTAAGAACGGCGCTTCAATTGCTGTTGAAGAAATCAACGCAAAGGGCGATTTAAAATTCGACCTTAAGTTTGAAGATGATGAAAACGACGCCGAAAAGTCAGTTAATGCATATAACAACTTAAAGGACTGGGGAATGCAGATTTCACTCGGTTCTGTTACAACACAGCCGTGTATCGCTGTTTCAACGGAAGTAAATGCGGACGGAATATTCGCACTTACACCGTCAGCATCGTCAACGGACGTTCTCGGCGGTCAGCCGGATAAGAACGGTAACGTAACAATTCAGCGTAAAGATACAATGTTCCAGCTTTGTTTCACAGACCCTAACCAGGGTGTTGCTTCGGCAAAGTATATGAAGGAACAGAACCTCGGCGAAAAGATCGGTATAATCTATAATAACTCCGATGCATATTCAACGGGTATATTCCAGAAGTTCCAGGCAACAGCTCAGGAACTCGGACTTAACATTGTATGTGTAAAGACATTTACGGATGACTCCGCAAATGACTTCACATCACAGCTTAACGAAATCAAAGCTGCGGGAGCCGATATAGTATTCCTTCCGATTTACTACACACCGGCGTCAATGATTCTTACACAGGCAAAGAAGATGCAGTATGAGCCTAAGTTCTTTGGCGTTGACGGTATGGACGGTATCCTTACTCTTGAAAACTTCGATAAGTCGCTTGCAGAGAACGTAATGCTTCTGACACCGTTTACTGCAGACGCTACAGACGAAAAGACACAGAGCTTTGTTAAGAAGTACAACGAAAAGTATAAGGAAACCCCGAACCAGTTCGCTGCAGACGCTTACGATTGTATCTATGCAATCTATGAGGCTTGCAAGAAGAGCGGCGTAACAGCTGATATGGACGCAAAGACAATCGGTGAAAAGCTTGTTTCGGCATTCACGGCATCAGACTTTAAGCTTGACGGTCTTACAGGTGAAGGTATGACCTGGTCAAAAACCGGTGAAGTATCAAAGGAACCGAAAGGTATGATAATTAAAAACGGCGTATATGTAGGTATGTAACACATATTCTGACAATACGATTTTATTTCAACGGAGAAAGAGGAGGCTGCCAAAAGCGGCTCCTCCTTTTCTGCTTTTTTAATCTGAGCGGGTCATAAACACTTGAACAGCGGTGTTCCCGGGTTTATGAACCGGCCGGATAATGAAAAAATGGAGAGGTGTAGACAATGGCTTTTATTTCTAACTTAATAAACGGAATAAGTCTTGGAAGCGTTTACGCCATAATTGCACTCGGATACACAATGGTTTACGGCATTGCAAAAATGCTTAACTTTGCTCACGGCGATGTAATTATGGTCGGTGCGTACATTTCCTTCTGCGCAACAACGTATCTGAACCTGCCGCCGGTTGTTTCGGTGGTTATGGCGATGGCGGTGTGTACGGTGCTCGGTATTCTTATCGAGGGTCTTGCATACAGACCGCTCAGAAAAGCAAGCTCGCTGGCAGTTCTTATAACGGCTATCGGCGTCAGCTATTTTCTTCAGAACGTTGCGCTGCTTATATGGGGAAGCGCACCTAAAACGTTCAGCTCGATTGTTCCGTTCGGCTCTATCTCCCTGTTCGGAGGTAAGCTCATCATCACGGTTGAATCACTCGTTACCGTTGCGGCTTGTATACTTATTATGATATTCCTTATGCTCTTTACAAAGAGAACAAGAATGGGAAAAGGTATGCGTGCCGTATCGGAGGATAAGGACGCAGCGGAGCTTATGGGTATCAATGTAAACGTTACCATTTCCGTCACGTTCGCAATCGGCAGCGCACTTGCGGCAATCGCAGGCGTACTGCTCTGCTCGGCATATCCCGTGCTTGTTCCGACAACCGGCTCAATGCCCGGTATCAAAGCGTTTACCGCTGCGGTATTCGGAGGAATAGGCTCAATCCCGGGCGCTATGATAGGCGGAATACTTCTCGGTATAATCGAGATATTCAGCAAATCATATATTTCAACAGCTTTATCGGACGCTATCGTTTTTGCCGTGCTTATCATCGTGCTTCTTGTTAAGCCGTCGGGAATACTCGGCAAAAAGATTACTGAGAAGGTGTGAGGTGACATTATGAATAAATTAAAGAAAATGAATAAATTCACCCTGACCAATATCAAAGCTTACGGTCTTGTAATACTGGCGTTTGTAATTCTCTTTCCTTTGCAGTCGGCAGGAAAGATAAACAACTCTATAAGCGGACAGCTTGTGCCTATATGTACTTATATAGTAATGGCAATATCGCTTAATCTTACGGTCGGATTTTTGGGCGAGCTGAGTCTCGGTCATGCCGGATTTATGAGCGTGGGAGCGTTCACGGGAGTTATAACGGCGGTATGTTTGCAGGACGCAATCCCGTCCAAAGGATTGATTTTGCTTATCGCAATCATTGTCGGCGGATTGTTTGCCGGAATTGCCGGATTGCTTATCGGTATTCCTGTTCTCCGTCTGAGGGGCGACTATCTTGCTATAGTAACGCTTGCGTTCGGCGAGATAATAAAGAATATCATAAACTGCCTGTATATCGGTGTTGATAAGTCGGGACTTCATTTCAATATGACAAGCGCCGACGCACTCGGTATGGAAAACGGCAAGCTTATCTTAAACGGACCGCAGGGTGCGGTCGGAATAACAAAAATGGCGTCGTTCGGTGCAGGCGTACTCCTTATCCTGTTCACGCTGTTTATCGTTTTGAATTTTGTAAACAGTAAGTCGGGCCGTGCTGTTACCGCTATCCGTGATAACAGAATTGCCGCCGAATCAGTCGGCATAGGCATAACACGCTATAAGCTTACGGCGTTCATTATATCGGCGGTTCTTGCCGGTATGGCGGGAGCGCTTTACGCAATGAACTTCTCAACCATTGCGGCTAAGAAGTTTGACTTCAATACTTCGATACTCATTCTCGTATTCGTCGTTTTGGGCGGAATGGGAAATATTGTAGGAACAATAATCGCAACGGCGCTTCTCTATATGCTCCCCGAGCTTTTGAGAGGACTTGCCGATTACAGAATGTTGATATACGCAATAGTGCTTATCCTTGTAATGCTTATAACGAACAGCACCAAAGCAAAGCAGTTCGGAGAAAGAATTATGGATAAAGTGCGAAACCGAAAATCCGAAGGACAGGGGGAGAGCTAAATGGATAAAATGGTACCGGTTCCGAGCAGAGCAATAGTTCCGGAACGTGACGTGGATAAAACCCCCATACTTGAAACGCATCATCTCGGCATAGACTTCGGCGGACTTACCGCCGTGGACGATTTATCGCTTGCAGTGGGCAGAACGGAGATTGCCGGACTTATCGGTCCTAACGGCGCGGGAAAAACGACCGTGTTCAATCTTCTTACAAATGTGTATCAGCCCACAAGAGGCGCAGTTATGTTTGACGGTCACCCGACCGCAAGAAAAACCTGCGCACAGGTAAGCCGTATGGGTATTGCACGTACTTTCCAGAATATCCGCCTTTTCTCGGATATGTCAGTTATAGATAACGTAAAAGTCGGACTTCATAACTCGATACATCAGAGCCTGTTCTCCTCGCTGACGCATATCGGCGGTTACAGAAGCTCGGAGAAGAAATCGAGAGAAGAAGCGCTTGAATTGCTCGACTTTTTTGATATGGCGGATCTTGCAGACCATCAGGCAGGCTCACTGCCTTACGGTGAGCAAAGACGTCTTGAGATTGCCCGTGCGCTTGCCACTCACCCGGGAATAATTCTTCTCGATGAGCCTGCGGCAGGTATGAACCCGTCCGAAACGAGCGAGCTTATGGAAAATATCAGACGAATAAGAGATAATTTCAGCATTGCCGTTATGCTTATCGAGCATGATATGAACCTTGTAATGAATATCTGCGAGGGAATATGCGTGCTTGACCACGGTAAGGTTATCGCAAAGGGTACGCCCGACGAGATAAAATCCGACCCGAAGGTAATAGAGGCATACCTCGGCAAGAAAAAGGAGGCGTAATTTATGCTTAAGGTTGATAATATAAACGTTTATTACGGACAAATCCATGCATTAAAGGACGTTTCCTTAGAGGTAAAGGACGGCGAAATAGTTGCGCTTATAGGTGCGAACGGTGCGGGAAAATCCACCACACTGCGCACAATATCGGGACTTTTGCGTTCTAAGACAGGCTCTATCACACTGTTTGACGAGGACATCTCGCATACGGACGCATACAAGCTTGTTTCAAGAGGACTTGCGCACGTTCCGGAGGGACGTCACGTATTTTTGCAGATGACGGTTTTGGAAAATCTCGAAATGGGAGCATATACAAATCCGTCGAATGTAAAAGCAGGTATCGAGGACGTGTTCACACGTTTCCCGAGATTAAAGCACAGAATGAATCAGATTGCCGGAACTCTTTCGGGCGGTGAACAGCAGATGCTTGCAATGGGCAGAGCGCTTATGAGCAAGCCTAAGCTTATGATGCTCGATGAGCCGTCAATGGGACTTGCGCCGATACTCGTACAGCAGATATTTGATATAATAAAGGAGCTTCACGAGTCGGGAACAACAATTTTGCTCGTTGAGCAGAACGCCGAAATGGCGCTCCACGTTGCCGACAGAGCATACGTACTCGAATCGGGAAGAATAAAGCTTTCCGGCACGGGAGCGGAGCTTGCAAGCAGTGATGAGATTAAGAAAGCATATTTAGGCGGCTAATCTCAGTGAATGTTAAAAATATTCGAAACGCAAAAAGGCAGTACGTGCCTTTTTGCTGTAAACAGACCGAACCGCTCGGAGTACCTTTGTACGCCGTCGGGTTCGGTTTGTTTTTCCATTCATTGAATATGATAGCATAAACCAAATGCGAAAATTGTGGGTCGATGAGGGCATCGACCCCTACAATTTTGCGAAAACCGCACGCCGTAGGGCAGGGGCTTGCTCCCGCCGGAAGAGAAAACGCCCGCAATTCTTTCGTTATGTCTGCAATTTGCCGGTAGGGGACGATGCCCTCATCGTCCCTAAATCATACAATGCACAGAACAGCATTTCGGGTTGATGTGGGCATCACAACCCCTACAGATTGTGAAAATACACAACGAAACGGACAATGCTTGCATCGTCCGTTTCTTACTGTTATTTAATATTTTTCATTACACGCATAATTGTCACTATTGCCTGTTCCTTTGTATAACCCGATTTTGGGTCGAACTTGTTGCCGTCCACGCCCTGCATTACGCCGAGCTTTTTAACATCATACACATTTTCCTTTGCCCAATCGGAGATTTCGCCGTCGTCGCTGTAGTGTGTTCCGCTCTGTTCGGGAAGATTAAGCTTAAGGTACGATACCATTCTCGACAGTATTGCCGCCGCTTCTTCACGTGTTATATTATCGTTCGGGGCAAATTTATTCTCACCTTTGCCGTTTATAATTCCCATACCCGATAACATATATATTTCTTTCATACTGATGTCGTCAAAATGAGTTCCGCTGTTTACATTTTCCGCTTTTCCGCTTATGTCGAGCATATTGTACGCTATACGGCAGAAATCCGCACGGTCAATAAGCTTTGTGTAACCACTCTGCATATCCTGCGGGAGTATCTTTTTTGAAACTGCGTTTTCTATGTCAGACTCTGCCCATGATGAACAATCCGGCTTTGCGGTCGGCTGTGGTTCAGCCGTTGCGGAAGGTGTTGCCGTCGGTTTCGGACTTGCAGTCGGTTTTTCGGTCGGTTCGGGAGTTTCCGTCGGCTTTGCCGTCGGTTTAGGCGTTGTAGTCGGTTTAGGTGTTGCAGTTGCTTTCGGCGTAGGAGTGGTTTTGTTTTGCCACATATTAGTAAATGCGGTTTTTGCTTCATCATAGGAATACAAACCTCCCGATTGCAGATCAACAAGCTTGTCAGAAACCGCAAACGGAATTATATATTCTGTGTCTGCTGTTTTTATATATGCAAAGTAATTTATATAGCCGGGACAACGCACATAAAGTATTTTTTCGGGATCGTTTATGCCTGCCTTGCTGATTTTTTCTTCAATTTCCGGCATCGTATAAAAAACAGTACCCGGATTGAATTGCCTTGATGACGAGACATACCATTTATTCGAGACTTCCTTAGCCCATTTAAGCAAGTCTTGTTTTTGTTCTTCTCTTAAATCTGTTCGTGCGGTAATATCTTTTTCTGCTTCTTCGTAGGGTCTGCCCTTATTTAAGCTGTCAATTCCGACAACTTTGCCGCCGCTCCTCGAAAGAATATTGTATCTGAAGTCATCGGAAATGTATTTAGCTATAGGGTCACCCATTTCAAAAATATCACCAAGACCATCGTTTATATTCCATACTAATTCATTGCCATCTAACTTGACTTCCTCAAAAAAGTGCATTTTTAGAAGATCATCTTCTGAAAATCCCTCATCAATCGGTATACCTTCTTCGAATTGTTCTTCGCCGTCTTTGTCGGTATAAAAGCCGTCATACCACTCCTGACGAGAGCCTATTTCATCAGGTGTCGGCACATCGTCATTGTCAACCGCCCATGCCATACCGCCCGAAAAAACAGTTAATGCAAGTAAAATTGATAAGAAATTTTTTTTCATTGTCATTACCTCCTTGATTTTAGTTTTCGTTTTAATATCCGTATTCGGCGATCCGAAAGCAAACAAAAAAGCATAGAAACCGTATTTATTTCATATTTCCTCTTTTTCACCGAAAAACGGCGTTTGTCGATATATACGTCGCAGCTATAATGTCGAGTGACAAAAAGGGAAACGTAAATACCGCATCTATACTCCACCGGTGATAACAAACTAAAACTATCTACTTTTCCACATATTTTTTCATTGATTACAAACATAAAAATATTTGGTAACCTTTTACATAAATATTATATCATTATTTCAAAAAAATTCAATAGATTTTACACAAACAACAAATTTTTGGCACAAATAGCAAAAACCTAAAAGCGGAATATGGCAAAAATAGACAAAATTCGGAAGCAAACGGCAGAGCAGAGGTGCGATTGCAATTATTGTAAGCGTAATCTGTAGGGGTTGATGCCCACATCAACCCGAGGTGCAGCGCAGACGTAAACAAGTATCAGTAGGGGTTGATGCCCACATCGACCCGAAACGCTGTCCAGTGCGGTATGCGTTTCGGCAGGAGCAAGCCCCTGCCCTGCGGTGTATGGTGTTAATTTGGGGCGGTGCGGCTTGCAGTTATTGAAAATGCGTCTGTAGGGGATAGATGCCCTCATCAACCCGCAAGCGTTATCCTATGCAATGTGTGTTCGGGACGATGAAAGGCATCGTCCACTACCTGCGATATACAGCGCATGATGTGTATTTTGAGTTCGGGGCGATATGGGCATCGCCCCTTACAGAAAATTGCAAGCATATCGAAAATTTGCGGGCATTTTCGTCAGGGGGGATATGCGATTTTGCAAAATCAAAAAACACACCCGAAAAAATTTCGAATGTGTTTTGTTGTTTTACTTCCTATATATTATTCCCGATAATCTTGCCATATTATACCGCTGTATCAAAACAAATTGCAAATCGAACAGCGCCGAAACAATAGATGTTACAAAAAACGGCGTAAAACTGTCAAAAACCCTTGAAAACAATATCGGCACAAAGCTTAACACCGCAATTATCTCATGCGTTACCCTTGCGTTTGCCATATTCCGCATAAGCTCCTCATATGAATTGATGCTTATACTGAACAAATCGGGATTATATGTGGGAGCGTATTTTTTCAGCTTTTTCATATTGATTTTTTTATAAAACGCCGTTTCGGCTTTGCCTATGCAAAACGGCTTTGCTGTTTTGTTTCTGCCGAAATGCGTAACAAAAACGGCTACGGTTATGCGCATAATAAAATGATAAAACACCGTAAAAAAGGTTATCGAAAGCGTAAGGTACAATCCGTACGAAAAGAGTCTGTACAGAACCGTAAAGATAACGCCCGATATAAGCGATACAAGCGTAAGAACAGATATTAATTTTTTCATTTTACTGCATCTTTTCACGCATAAGCTTTTCTATTTCATCATAATCAAAGCCTTTGTCCGAAAAAACCTTTGTGTCCTTTTCGGCGGAGTTACCCGACTGCGTCTTGAAATTTTCGTGATCCGCCTCGGCGGTTTCTATTGTCGTGATGTTTTTCTTTGCCCAGTTTTCTATTATTTTGTTCATATACGGGAACGACAGCTTGCCCGTACTCATAATGCAGTATTCGTACGCAAGCGCAATCATTTCCACGCTCATATCGTAATCGTCATGCCATGTTTTTAAGTACAGCTCCTCGGATTTGGAAAAATTTCTTCCGTCTATGCCGAACAGCTTTTTAAGCTCGTATACATATGTTTTCTTTTCCTGCTCGTCGGAAATGTAATGCTCGGCGGCGCTCATTGTGGTAATGCCGTTTTCGTGCCACGAAACGGCAATCTTTTCTATATAATTCATATTCCGCTTGCCCTTTGAAACACAGTATTCCAAAAGCATCGTGATAACCTCCGGCGATAAGCCGAGATAATCGTAAAACCAGAACAGCGTTTCCGTTTCCTGCGTGTTAAGCGTTTTTCCGAGAATTTCCTGCGCAAGCGTGCATAAATCGGCAAGCGCTTTGTTACTTAACAGCTCCTCCGCAACGTTTTTCCCCGTTCTGCGCTCCGTCACCGGCTCGGTTTCGGGAACGCTCCTTTCAACGTGAGTTTCCGAATTAAGAAACGTAATATTCCCGTTCTCGCTGCTCATCGCTCCGCAGCCGCACCAGTATCCGACCGCATTAACCACATCGCTTTCGAGCAGATTAAGCTTTGCCGCAATGGCGCTGTTTTCCTCGTCAATATTCTTGACCGCAAGATAGAGCATATACATATACACCTTTACATATGCGCCGTTCGCCTGCGGCATCTTGTTTTCTATAAAATCTGCGGATACCGGTATAAAGTCCGCATTAAGCTGAAAAGATGGCATTTTTATCTCCGTTCCGCCGCTTTTGTGCGGCAAATATCGTAAGTCTTTCTTCTATTATACAGCATCTTTATAAAAAAAGCAAAGATTTTCTTAAAAAGAGGCAAAAAAATACAATATGCCTGTTGACATATCGTGAAATTTGTGATATTATAATAAACTGTACCGTAGTCGTCAAAAATGACTGCGCTCTGCCCCTTAGCTACAATATCATTGTATGTATTATAGCACGATAATATACAAATTGCAAGTGCCGTAATATTACAAATTTTTTACAAGGGACAGACACTGAATAATTATGATGAGGTGATTGACTAAATGTTGCATGAGGTTCAAGCAGGAAAAAATGTCAGACTGAGCTACTCAAAGATCAAAGAAGCGCTTGAGATGCCTAATCTGATAGAGGTTCAGAAAAACTCATACAAATGGTTTATCGAGGAAGGATTAAAAGAAGTATTCCACGATATTTCCCCGATAACCGACCACAGCGGAAAGCTTGTACTCGAATTTTTCGATTACAGACTTGACTACAATTCAAAATATTCCGTTGAAGAATGTAAGGAAAGGGACGCAAAATATGCGGCTCCGCTTAAGGTAAGCGTAAGACTTATAAACACCGAAACAGGCGAAATTAAGGAACAGGAAATATTTATGGGCGATTTCCCGCTCATGACCGAGCAGGGAACGTTCATTATAAACGGCGCAGAGCGTGTTATCGTCAGCCAGCTTGTCCGTTCGCCGGGAATTTATTACGAGTTCCAGCGTGACAAGACGGGTAAACCGCTGTACAATTCGACCGTTATCCCTTACAGAGGTGCATGGCTCGAATACGAAACGGATTCAAACGATGTCTTTTCTATAAGAATAGACAGAACGAGAAAGCTTCCCGTAACGGTATTTTTGAGAGCTATGGGACTCAGCACAAACGCAGAAATCCTCGAAGTATTCGGAGAAGACGAAAGAATACTCGCAACATTTGAAAAAGACCCCACTACCAACAGTGAGGAGGGTCTTCTTGAAATATACAAAAGACTTCGTCCGGGCGAACCGCTCAACGTGGAAAATGCGGAATCGCTCCTGATGAATATGTTCTTTGATCCCAAGCGTTACGACCTCGCAAGAGTTGGACGTTTCAAGTTCAATAACAAGCTTGCAATCTCGGCAAGAATTAAGAACAGAAAGCTTGCGGAGCCGGTTGCAGACCCCAGAACGGGCGAAATACTTGCAGAAGCAGGCGACGTTGTTTCTCCCGATATGGCTGAAAAAATCGAGAGAGCCGGCGTAAACGAGGTATACCTCCTTATCGAGGACAGAAAAGTAAAAGTATTCTCGAACGATATGGTATATCTTGACGAATATACCGACGTAAAACCCGACGTTCACGCAAAGAGAGTGCGCCGTGCGGTTCTTATGGAAATCCTTGCGGACGCAGACGAACAGGGTTTGGGCGAAGCAGAGAAAAAAGAATATATCAAAAAGCAGATAGAATTGAGAATTGACGAATTAAGTCCGAAGCATATCATAAAAGAGGATATGTTCGCATCAATCAACTACTGCATAAACCTTGCAAACGGCACAGGCACGATAGACGACATCGACCACCTCGGCAACAGACGTCTGCGTTGTGTCGGCGAGCTTTTGCAGAACCAGTTCAGAATAGGTCTTGCAAGAATGGAAAGAACGGTACGTGAGAGAATGTCCGTACAGGAAATGGAGATAATCACGCCGTCGTCACTCATAAACATCAGACCGATAATAGCAACAATAAACGAATTTTTCGGATCGTCACAGCTTTCGCAGTTCATGGATCAGCCCAATCCGCTGGCAGAATTAAGACATAAGCGAAGAATTTCGGCACTCGGTCCGGGCGGTCTTTCGAGAGAAAGAGCCGGATTTGAAGTCCGTGACGTTCACTATTCGCATTACGGCAGAATGTGTCCGATAGAAACACCTGAAGGCCCGAACATCGGTCTTATCACATCACTTGCAACGTTTGCGAGAATAAACGAATACGGCTTTGTTGAAGCGCCTTACAGAAAGGTTGACAAGGAAACCGGTAAGGTTACGGACGAAATCGTATATATGACAGCCGATATGGAGGACGATTATATCGTTGCGCAGGCAAACGAACCTCTTGACGAGGAGGGACGCTTCTTAAGCAGACGTGTCAGCGCACGTTTCCGTGAGGAAATCCTCGAGGTTCCGGCTGACAGAATAGATTATATGGACGTATCCCCCAGACAGCTCGTATCGGTTGTAACGGCTTGTATTCCGTTCCTTGAAAACGACGACGCTAACCGTGCACTTATGGGCTCGAACATGCAGTGTCAGGCAGTGCCGCTTTTAACAACCGACTCGCCTATCGTAGGTACGGGAATTGAGCATAAGGTGGCTCAGGACTCCGGCTCGGCAATCCTTGCAAAAGAGGACGGTGTGGTTGAAAAGGTAGACTCCGACCACATTATCGTAAAGGGCGAGAGCGGTGCGGTTCATAAGCATCATCTTATAAAATTCGCACGTTCAAACCAGAGTACGTGCATAAATCAGCGTCCTATCGTTGTTGAGGGCGAAAAGGTTAAAAAAGGCGATATAATCGCAGACGGTCCGGGTATGGACAACGGCGAGCTTGCTCTCGGTAAGAACATTCTCATAGGCTTTATGACCTGGGAGGGTTATAACTACGAGGACGCCGTTCTTATCAGCGAGGAGCTTGTTAAAAACGATGTGTTCACTTCAATTCATATGGAGGAATATGAATGTGAAGCAAGAGATACAAAGCTTGGCGCAGAGGAAATAACAAGAGATATTCCGAACGTTTCCGACGACGCTTTAAAAGACCTTGATGAGCAGGGTATCATCAGAATAGGCGCAGAGGTACACGCAGGCGATATTCTTGTAGGTAAGGTAACGCCTAAGGGCGAAACCGAGCTTACTGCGGAGGAAAGACTTCTCCGTGCGATATTCGGCGAAAAGGCAAGAGAGGTAAGAGATACGTCACTGAGAGTTCCGCACGGCGAGAACGGTATCATAGTAGACGTAAAGAAATTCACAAGAGAAAACGGCGACGAGCTTTCGCCGGGCGTAAACGAAGTTGTATGCTGTTACATTGCGCAGAAGCGTAAGATAAGCGTCGGCGACAAGATGGCTGGACGTCACGGTAACAAGGGTGTCGTTTCGAGAGTTCTTCCGCAGGAGGATATGCCGTTCCTTGAGGACGGTACACCGCTTCAGATAGTGCTTAATCCTCTGGGCGTACCTTCACGAATGAACATCGGACAGGTGCTTGAGATGCATCTCGGATATGCATACAGATGCCTTAGCTTAAAGACAAGAGAAGAGCTTGAAAACACTATCATTGACGATAACTTCAAAAAGCAGATACTCGCCGCAAAGGACGCAGCAAGACCGGGCAGATTTATAAAGATTGCCACCCCGGTATTTGACGGTGCGGAGGACGAGGACATCAAGCAGGCGTTCAGAGAAGCCGGTCTTGACGAAACCTTCAAATCCGATGTCTATGACGGACGTACGGGCGAAAAGTTTGATAACCCCGTAACCGTAGGTATAATGTACTACCTCAAGCTGCATCACCTTGTTGACGATAAAATCCATGCACGTTCAACGGGTCCGTACTCGCTTGTTACGCAGCAGCCTTTGGGCGGTAAAGCACAGTTCGGCGGTCAGCGTTTCGGTGAGATGGAAGTTTGGGCGCTCGAAGCTTACGGCGCAGCATATACTCTCCAGGAAATACTGACGGTTAAATCCGACGATATTGTGGGACGTGTTAAGACATACGAGGCAATAGTAAAGGGCGAGAACATTCCGAAATCGGGCGTACCCGAATCATTCAAGGTTCTTGTCAAGGAGCTTCAGTCGCTTGCTCTGGACATCAGAATACTCAATCATAATATGGAGGAAATCGACCTCGACGCATCGTTTGATGATGATGACGATTTCGTTGCGTCGGACGACCTTATCCCGACGCTTGAGGGTGACGACAGTGCCGGAAATTATGACGAGGGCGAGCTGGAGGACAGTATGCTTTCGGAAAACGATTTCGATGACGATTTCGATTTTGACGGCGGCATTTCGGAGTCCGATGACCTCGGCGATGATTTTTAACGGATAAAAAATAAAGCGGTATGGAGGATTTAGATGTTAGAATTTAACAGTTTTGAAGCAATAAAAATCGGTCTTGCATCTCCCGAAACGATCCTTAGCTGGTCGCACGGAGAGGTAATGAAGCCGGAAACTATAAACTACCGTACATTAAAGCCCGAAAAGGACGGATTGTTCTGTGAAAAGATTTTCGGACCGACAAAGGACTGGGAGTGTCACTGCGGTAAATATAAAAAGATAAGATATAAGGGTATCGTGTGCGACCGCTGCGGAGTTGAGGTAACAAAAGCAAAGGTGCGCCGTGAAAGAATGGGTCATATCGAGCTTGCAACCCCGGTTTCGCATATATGGTACTTCAAGGGCGTTCCGTCGTCGATGGGACTTATCCTTGATCTTCCGCCCAGACAGCTTGAAAAGGTATTGTACTTTGCGTCATATATCGTAACCGAGCCGGGCGGCACGGGACTTGAACAAAATCAGGTGCTTTCGGAAAGAGAATACCGTGAAGCATATGAAAAATTCGGCGATAAATTCAAGGCAGGTATGGGTGCTGAAGCAATCAAGTATCTGCTCGAGAAAATCGACCTTGACAAAATGTCAGAGGATTTAAAGCAGGAACTTGAAGACTCGCACGGACAGAAAAAAGCAAGAATAATCAAAAGACTTGAAATAGTGGAAGCGTTCAGAATTTCGGGAAACCGTCCCGAATGGATGATACTGACCGTAGTTCCTGTAATTCCGCCGGAATTAAGACCTATGGTACAGCTTGACGGCGGACGTTTCGCAACAAGCGACTTAAACGACCTTTACAGACGTGTTATCAACAGAAACAACCGTCTTAAGAGATTGCTTGAGCTTAATGCGCCGGACATAATCATCAGAAACGAAAAGAGAATGTTACAGGAGGCTGTTGACGCACTTATAAACAACGGCAGACGTGGCAGAACGGTAACAGGCCCCGGAAACCGTCCGCTCAAATCCCTTTCGGATATGTTAAAGGGTAAGCAGGGACGTTTCCGTCAGAATCTTCTCGGTAAGCGTGTCGACTATTCGGGACGTTCGGTTATCGTTGTAGGACCGGAAATGAAGATATATCAGTGCGGTGTGCCTAAGGAAATGGCTATAGAGCTGTTTAAGCCGTTCGTAATGAAAGAGCTTGTTTCAAGAGGTCTTGCTCATAACATAAAGAGCGCAAAGAGAATGGTTGAAAGAACAAAACCGGAGATTTGGGACGTTCTCGAGGACGTCATAAAGGAACACCCCGTTTTGCTGAACCGTGCTCCTACGCTTCACAGACTCGGTATCCAGGCATTTGAGCCGAGATTGGTTGAGGGACACGCCTTAAAACTGCATCCGCTCGTTTGTACGGCTTACAACGCCGACTTCGACGGTGACCAGATGGCTATCCACGTACCGCTCTCACCCGAGGCGCAGTCGGAGGCACGTTTCCTGATGCTCAGTGCAAACAACCTCTTAAAGCCGCAGGACGGTCACCCCGTAACAGTTCCTACACAGGATATGATTTTGGGAAGTTACTGGCTTACAATCGTGCGTGAGGACTATGCCGAGATAGCGGACGAAATAGCCGAAGATGCGGCAAAGTCTGCATATCTTGACGAGATAATCTCCAAGAAAGGCTCGGAGGAGGACCTTGTTATATACAACGAGGACGAGCCGATAAAGAGCTTTGCATCGGCAAAAGACGCACTTCTTGCCGCAAAAGAGCTTAAAGGCGTAAAGATAAACGAAACTGCAATAAAGGAAAACCCCGTAACGCTTGAACTTGCGGACGGCCCTGTAAGAATTTCGTTGAAATCGCTGTTTACCGAGGCTAAAAAGCTTACGGAAAAGATTTTCATAAGCAAGGACGAGGCGCTCCTTTCATATGCAAACCACCAGGTTTCATTGCATGAAAAAATCAAGGTAAGCATGACGGGTACGGTAAACGGTAAGGAGATTTCGGGTCTTGTCGAAACAACCGTCGGAAGAATTATCTTCAATAATAATATTCCGCAGGATCTTGGCTTTGTCGACAGAACAAACGAGGACGAGGCTCTTAAGCTTGAAATTGACTTTATCGTAAAGAAAAAACAGCTCGGAGATATTATCGGACGCTGTATAAATACTCACGGAACATCAATAACGGCAGTTATGCTTGACGCTATTAAGGCAACAGGTTATAAGTATTCGACATTAAGTGCGATTACGGTTGCCGTAAGCGACATCGAAGTTCCGGAAAAGAAGAAAGAAATCCTTGCCGACGCCGAAAAGGAAGTCGAAGATATTACTTCAAAGTTCCGTTTCGGTTTGCTGACAGACGAGGAAAGATACCAGCAGGTAATCAAAATCTGGGCAGCCGCATCGGAAAAGGTCACAAACGCCATGCTTGAACATCTGGGCGAATTTAACCCGATATACATGATGGCGGATTCAGGTGCACGAGGCAGTATCAACCAGATTCGTCAGCTTGCCGCAATGCGTGGTCTTATGGCGGATACACAGGGTAACACGGTAGAAATTCCTATCCGTGCAAACTTCCGAGAGGGTCTTAACGTACTTGAATACTTCATCTCATCGCACGGTGCGAGAAAAGGTCTTACCGATACGGCTTTGAGAACAGCCGACTCAGGATACCTCACAAGACGTCTTGTTGACGTATCGCAGGACGTTATAGTCCGTGAAATCGACTGCGGAACGCAGGAGGGCGAATGGGTAACAGAGATAACAGACGGCAAAGAGAGCATTGAACCGCTTTACGACCGTATTGAGGGACGTGTGGCAATGCAGGACGTTGTACACCCCGAAACGGGCGAAGTCCTTGCAAAGGCAGACGAACTTATAAGCGCAAGACAGGCTGAGAGCATTGTCAAAGCAGGCATTGAAAAAGTATATATCAGAAGCGTACTTACGTGTAAGTCAAAAATCGGCGTGTGCGCTAAGTGTTACGGTAAAAACCTGGCAACAGGTCAGCTTGTAAATATCGGCGAAGCTGTAGGTATCATAGCTGCACAGTCAATCGGTGAACCGGGTACACAGCTTACGATGCGTACCTTCCATGCCGGCGGTGTTGCATCGGGCAGCGATATTACGCAGGGTCTTCCCCGTATCGAGGAGCTTTTCGAGGCAAGACGTCCTAAGGGTCTTGCAATAATCTCCGAAATCGGCGGACGTGTAACCGTAAGCGATACAAAGAGAAAACGTGAGGTTACCGTTTCAAACGATGAAACAGGCGAGGCAAAGACATATGCAATTCCTTACGGTTCGAGCATCAAAGTGCATGACGGCGACGTTATCGAGCCGGGCGGCGAGATAACCGCAGGTTCGGTAAACCCGAACGATATTCTCCGTATCAACGGCCCCGACGCCGTTCAGGTGTATATCACACGTGAAGTACAGAGAACTTACCGTATGCAGGGTGTTGACATCAACGACAAGCACGTTGAGGTTATAACACGTCAGATGTTGCGTAAGGTAAGAGTCGAAGAAGCAGGCGACACCGATCTTCTCATAGGCTCGCTTATAGATATATTCGAGCTTGAAGAGGCAAACAAGAGAGTTGACGAACGTGGCGGCGGCGAGCATGCAACGTATTCACCGGTTCTTTTGGGTATCACAAAGGCTTCTCTTGCAACGGAATCGTTCCTGTCGGCTGCATCGTTCCAGGAAACAACAAAGGTTCTTACGGACGCAGCCATCAAGGGCAAGGTCGATCCGCTCCTCGGTCTTAAGGAAAATGTTATTATCGGTAAGCTTATCCCCGCAGGTACGGGTATGAGTATGTATAAGGACATCAACATCACAATAGACGGCGAGGAAGTGCCGGACGAGGATATAGACTAAATAAAACAAAAACTGTCGAAACACTCTTTTATGAGGTTTCGGCAGTTTTTTTGTACCGTTTTAGCACTCTCGCTGCGAGAGTGCTAAAATTCACACAATGTTAATTTTTATATAACACATTTATAATAAATAGGTTATATAATATAATTGTTAAAGGAAATAAAGAGCCTTTAATAAATATTAATAAGTAACGGCGGATAAACCTGTTAATCCAAATCCGCCGTGTATAAATTTAATCGGATTAGGTAAATATGATCGGAGGTAATTTATATGTTTGAAATGAGACCGTTTAACCGTAAAAACAGTATGAGGAATTATAATCCTTTCAATGAGCTTGAAGATATGGAAAAGAGCTTTTTCGGAAATCCGTTCGGATTTTTCGAGGGCGGATTGTCGGAGTTTAAAACCGATATTTCCGATAACGGCAGTGAATATCTGCTCGAGGCTGATATGCCCGGTTTCAAGAAAGAGGATATAAACCTTGATATTAACGGCGATACGCTTACGATAAGCGCAGTGCGCCGCTCGGATAACGAGGAAAAAGACAAGAAAAACAATTATATCAGACGTGAACGTTCATACGGCGAATACAGCCGTCAGTTCGATGTTTCGGGCGTTGATACCGCAAAAATAAAAGCAAAATACGATAACGGTATCTTAAAGCTTACAATGCCGAAAAAAGACGGCTATCTGAATAATTCAAAGCATCTTGAAATCGAATAATAAAACCCGACCCCGACAGTATGTCGGGGTCGGGCTGTTTTTTTCCTGTTGCATTAAGTCGAAAAATGCGGTATAATATGTACATATTATAAGTCACAGGGGTTAATTTATGTATATATACAAAACATTATCAAACGGAATACGTGTGGTGGCGGAAAAAATTCCGTATTTAAAATCCGTATCTATAGGCGTGTGGGTGGGAAACGGCTCACGCTATGAAAAAAAAGAAGAAAATGGAATATCGCATTTTATAGAGCATATGCTGTTTAAGGGGACATATAAAAGGAGCGCCGGCGAGCTTGCAAGCGAAATAGATGCTGTCGGCGGACAGATAAATGCCTTTACGGCACGTGAATACACCTGCTTTTATACCAAAACGCTTGACGCTCATGCATCTGTCGCAATGGACGTGCTTTCTGATATGATTTTCAATTCAAAGCTTTCCGATGAGGATATAAATCTTGAGAGGGGCGTTATTGTTGAGGAAATAAATATGTACGAGGACAGCCCGGAGGATTTGGTGTACGATTTGTTTTCGGAGGCTGTATGGGGCGATACGCCGATGGGCAGAACAATACTCGGTACAAAGGAGAGCCTTTGCGGAATAAATTCCGATGTTATGCGTGCGTATATGGAAACTCACTACACCTGCGATAATATGATAATTTCCGTTTCGGGAAATCTTTGCGAGAATTTTTTTGAACTGTTGGAACAATATTTCGGAAAAGCAAGTCTAAATAAAGGAAAGCCGCAAATGCCCGAGGCAAAGTATCAAAGCGGAAGCATAGTGCGCCGCAAGGATACCGAGCAGCTTCAGCTTGTTGTCGGCTTTAAGGGAATAGACATAATGGACGATTCCGTTTACAGCCTTTTGGTGTTCAACAATGTTTTCGGGAGCGGAATGTCGTCAAGACTTTTTCAGAATATACGTGAAAAGTACGGTCTTGTTTACTCGATTTGCGCCGGACACAGCGCATACATAAATACGGGAACGTTTGATATTTCCGCCGGAATGAGCGCCGAAAATCTTCCTAAGGTTGCGGAGCTTATCAGCGATGAAATCGACAGAGTAAAGCGTGATAAGCTTACAAAATCGGAGGTGGATACGGCAAAGGAAATGCTCAAAGGCAGCTATATTTTAAGCTACGAAAGCACCGGTGCAAGAATGCAGGGTGCGGGGCGTTCGCTTTTGCTGGATAAGCCTATCTATACCCAGGAGGAAGCTTTGGAAAAAATTGACGCTGTATCGGTTGACTCAACTGCGGAAATAATAGACAGAGTGCTTGACACAAAAACGGTTTCAACTGCGGCGGTAGGTCAGACAGAAACCCTTGACGGACTGTTCAATTATTAAATGTTTATAAACTTATTGCGTATCCGCTTGCAATTTGAACAAAAATGTACTAAACTGATATTAAGAGAAACAAATGAGCTTCGTTTCGGAGTTTGAATAAATACGCTTTAAGCAAAGGAGTGACCGATATGGATATAAGCGAAACAATGAAAATCAATCTTGAGTTTGACAAGGCTCAGGAGGTAAAGGATATTGTATCAAAGGTGTACGAGGCGCTTAAAATAAAGGGTTATGATCCCATAAGCCAGATAGTAGGTTATATTCTTTCAGGAGATCCGACCTACATAACAAGCTATAACGGCGCAAGGGGTCTGATTGTGAAAATCGAGCGTGACGAGCTTTTGGAGGAGTTTACAAAAACGTATATCAACACACTGTGATAATGCGGCAATGGCGCTGCGGCGGTTTTTTTGGCTTGCCGCAGCTTTTTTTGTTAAAATGTATTGCAAAAAAAAGGATTTTGTGATATTCTAAAAGGTAAGATAAAAAGACATAACGGAGGCGTTTTATAATGGAAAAGAAAAATATCGACTGGGCAAATCTTGGATTTGGCTATGTAAAAACCGATAAAAGATACGTTTCAAACTTTGTCGGCGGAAAATGGGACGAGGGTACTCTTACGGACGATAATACCGTGGTTTTAAACGAGTGCGCCGGAGTTTTGCAGTATGCGCAGACGGTATTTGAGGGACTTAAAGCCTACACGGCGGAAAACGGAAAAATAGTAATATTCCGCCCCGACCTTAACGCCGAAAGACTTGAGTCATCAGCAAAGAGAATGGAAATCCCCGTATTTCCCAAGGAAAGATTTATAGATGCGGTTGAGCAGACGGTAAGAGCAAATGCGGCATACGTACCGCCTTACGGCTCGGGTGCAACGCTGTATATCCGTCCGTACATATTCGGAACAAATGCGGTAATAGGCGTTAAGCCGGCGGACGAATATCAGTTCAGAGTATTCACAACGCCCGTAGGTCCGTATTTCAAGGGCGGCGCAAAGCCTGTCACGATTAAGGTATCGGATTTTGACCGTGCCGCACCGAACGGAACGGGATTTATAAAAGCGGGACTTAACTATGCAATGAGTATGCACGCAATCGTAACGGCTCACGCAGAGGGCTTTGACGAGAATATGTACCTTGACGCACGCACACGCACAAAGGTAGAGGAAACCGGCGGTGCAAACTTCATTTTCGTAACAAAGGATAATAAGGTTGTAACGCCTAAATCTTCAAGCATACTCCCGTCAATCACAAGACGTTCGCTTATGTATATAGCAAAGGAATACCTCGGACTTGAAGCAGAGGAAAGAGAAGTTTACTTTGATGAGGTAAAGGATTTTGCGGAGTGCGGTCTTTGCGGTACGGCGGCTGTTATTTCGCCTGTCGGAAAGATTTACGATCACGGCAAGGAAATCTGTTTCCCGAGCGGTATGCAGGAAATGGGACCTGTGACAAAGAAATTGTACGAAACACTCACCGGCATACAGATGGGCAGAATAGAAGCTCCCGAAGGCTGGATAAGAACAATAGAATAAAGCCTGTAACAAGTGAAAAAAGGACGGTAAAAAATTTTACCGTTCTTTTTGTTTACGAAATATAAACTTGTGAGCTACTGATGAATAGTATATAATAATTGTAGCATACAGCCCTTGTTTTTTCATCGGAAATTTGCTATAATTATGAAAAAATGCAGAAGCTTATGCTTATATGAAAAAGGAGATATTTATGAAAAAATCACTGAAACCGCTGAACTTTCTTTTGCTTGCGATAGCAGGCGTGATAAACGCTTTCGGAGTAACGGTGTTTATCGCACCCGTAATGCTCTATGACAGCGGAATATCGGGAACGTCCATCTTGCTTTCGCAGATTACGCCCGAATATCTATCGCTGTCGTTCTTCCTTTTGGTGCTTAACGTTCCGCTGTTTTTGTTCGGACTGAAAAAGCAGGGCAAGGTGTTTACGGTTTATGCAATTTTTACGGTGTTTGTGTATTCTCTAAGCTCGTGGCTTATTACGGACGTATTGCCGATTGATGTGAGCATTGCGTCGCCGCTTGCGGGAGATGATCTTCTTTTGTGTGCGCTTTTCGGCGGACTTATTTCGGGAATAGGCAGCGGTCTTGCAATACGCTTCGGCGGTGCAATGGACGGTATCGAGGTGCTTGCGGTCATATTTGCAAAGCGGCTCGGCGTAACGGTGGGAACGTTCGTTATGGTGTATAACATTTTGCTGTATGTTGTGTGCGGCTTTGTAATGGACAGCTGGATTTTACCGCTTTATTCAATCGTGACATATGCGGCGGCTCTAAAGACAATCGACTTTATTGTTGAAGGCTTTGACCGCTCAAAAGCGGCGATGATAATAACGGAGTATCCCGAAAAAATATGTGCGGAACTGTCCGAAATGTTTGAATGCGGTATGACCACCTTTGACGCAAAAGGATACTATTCGGACACAGAAAAAACCGTGGTGTACATTATCATAAACAGGTTTCAGATAGGGCGTATGAAAGAAACGGTGCATACGCTCGACCCGTCGGCGTACATAACGATTACCGAGGTTGCCGATGTATTCACAGCCAAATAGGAGGATAAAAATGGATTTTAAAAACGTACCGAAAAAATACCGTCCCGTGCCGTTCTGGTCATGGAACGAAAAGCTTGAAACGGAGGAAACACGCCGTCAGGTAAACGTTATGGATAAAGCCGGAATGGGCGGATTTTTCATGCACGCAAGGGGCGGTCTGCAAACGGAATATATGAGCGGCGAATGGTTTGAAAATGTCAGCGCCGCCGCAGACGAGGCAAAAAAATGCGGTATGTACGCATGGGCGTATGACGAAAACGGCTGGCCGAGCGGTTTCGGCGACGGCAGAGTAAACGGCAAAGGCTTGAAATATCAGCAGAAGTATCTGCGCATGGACGATAAACCCGACGGCGAAAACACTATTGCGGTAGTGGACGGAAAGCGCTTTTATTATGAAGTAAATCCGTTTTATGTGGATTTAATGGATGGCGATGTGACAGATGCGTTTATTGAGGAGATTTATGAGCCGTACTATGAGAAGTTCAAAAATGAAATAACGGGATTTTTCACCGATGAGCCTCAGCTTTCAAGAGCGGGACTTCCGTGGAGCTTTTTACTTCCCGAGGAGTACAAAAAGGCATACGGTGAGGAATTGTATCCGCATTTGTATGAGCTTTTCGAGCGCCGTGACCGCTACAGGGAAACACGCTTAAAATTCTGGAAGCTTGTGACGGACTTGTTTTCAAAAAACTTTTTCAAAAAAATATACGATTGGTGTGAAGAACGGGGACTTGCGTTTACAGGCCATCTGTTGGGCGAGGAAAACTTTTTGAGTCAGACATTTATGAACGGCGCCGCTATGCCGCATTATGAGTATTTTACAATCCCCGGAATGGATTGTCTGGGACGTGCGGTAAATATGGAGCTTACGCCGTATCAGCTCGGCTCGGCGGCAATGCAGACGGGCAAAGGGCAGGTGCTTTCGGAGACGTTTGCGCTTTGCGGACATAACGTAAGCTTTGAGGAATTAAAGGGTATTTACGAGCATCAGATGGCGCACGGAGTATCGCTTTTGTGCCAGCACCTTGAGGGCTACAGCATACGTGGCATACGCAAAAGGGATTATCCGCCTGCACTGTTTGCGCAGCAGCCGTGGTGGGACAGATATAACATATTCTGCGATACCATGGCAAGAACGGGAATGATTTTGTCCGAGGGCAGGTGCGATTACGACGTTCTGCTGCTGCACCCGATAACAACGGTTTGGAGCTATACCGGCGACGGCGACAACAGCGATATGGAAAAGTATTATGATGAATATATCTCGCTTGTGCGCACGCTCGATAAAAAGCATATTCCGTTCCACCTGGGCGATGAAACGCTTATCGAACGCCACGGACGTGTCGACGGCGATAAGTTTATTGTGGGCGAAATGGCGTACAAGACAATTCTTATACCGCCCTGCCCCGATATGATGCTTCTGGACAGCACCAAAAAGCTCCTTGACGAATTTAAGAAAAACGGCGGCAGGGTTATCGGTGCAGAGGATATTCCGTATAACGGCGAGCTTACCGACAGTACCGATGTGCTGTACACAAAACGTGTGTATGACGGATTTGATGTGTATTACATAATAAACCCCACAGCGGAGAAATATACGGTAAATATCAAAAAGGGCGGCAAGCTTATCGATGCAAAAACGGGCGAAATTCTTCCGTTTGGCGGAAAGCACACGTTTATGCCCTATGACAGTATCCTTGTGCTTGACGATAAATCGGCGCAGTGTGCGGAGGACGAAAAATCGCTCAAACCGCTTGATTTGTCGGGCGAATGGAGAATAGAGAGCAGTACACAAAATATTGTAACGCTCGATAAGTGCAGTTATTGGTTTGACGGCAAGTCAGAGGAGAAAAACGGCTATGTGCTTAATATCCAGGGGCGTGCGTGTGCGCTGAAGCGCCCCGTAAAGATAAAGCAGGAGTATACCTTTACGGCGGAGTATGTTCCCGAAGAACTGTATTTTGTGTGCGAAACACCGTGGATTTTTGACATAAAGGTAAACGGAAAAATGCTCGAAAAGCAGGCGGAATACAAGTATTTCAAGGATAAATCCTTTAAAATGCTCGATATTTCCGCATACGTTACGGAGGGCGAAAACAAAATAATGCTCGAAACGGAGTTTAAGCAGTCGGCTGAAATTTATAAACAGCTTGAGGAAGGCTTGCTCTTTGAGGCGATAAAAAATAAGCTTGCGTATGATATGGAAATCGAGGCGTGCTATCTTGTCGGAAACTTCGGGGTAAAAACGAACGGCACATTTGAAAAAATCGGCAATGCGTCAAGATATACGGGCAGTTTTGCGCTTACAAAAATGCCCGAAAAAGTAACTCTTAAAAATATCGAACAACAGGGATTTCCGTTCTTCTCGGGCGATATGGCGCTCGTTAAGGAGTTTGACCTTAACGATACCGATTACGAAATACGCTTTGACAAAAAGGGCGTAAATGCGATAGATGTGTCCGTAAACGGGGAAGATGCCGGCTCAATGCTGTTCTATCCGTTCTCGGCGGATATTTCGGATAAGCTCAATACGGGCAAAAACACCGTACGGATAAGATTTTTCAATAATCTGCACAATATGCTCGGACCGCATCATCTTGAGATGGGCGAAGCATATCCGACGTCGCCGGCGTCGTTCTTTAAGGAGCAGTGCATATGGCTGCCGAAGGGCACAAACACCTGGGGCGGCGGCAAGTGGAACGATAATTACTGCTTTGCCGAGGTATCGCTTACAAGATAAAAATTTTACTTGACAAATATATCGTATATTACATATAATATAAGAGGCTATCAAGTTGAGAAACCGGGCTGCGGTAAGCAGCAGCAGAATACAGCGTCTGCGGGATTTTTGCCCACAGGCGCTGTTGTTTTTATAACCTTAGTGCGGGGAACTTAACGCTCTGCACAAGCAAAGTTAAAAAGGGGGATATGGTATGGACAGCGTAAAAGAAGCCAACAAGGTTTCCGTAATAACCATTGCGGTTAATCTTGTACTGTCGTTATTCAAACTTTTTGCCGGGATTTTTGCCCGATCGAGTGCGCTTATATCCGACGCCGTACACAGCGCATCGGACGTTTTAAGCACATTTGCGGTTATTGCCGGCGTGAACATTGCTTCACGAAATTCGGATAAAGGACACCAGTACGGACACGAAAGAATAGAGGATATTTTTTCTATAATGCTTGCGGTTATTCTGTTTGCAACAGGCATAGGCATAGGCGTTTCGGGTATCCGTGCGATTATCGGCGGAGATTATTCGCATATGGCTGTTCCGGGTACGCTTGCGCTTGTTGCGGCGGCTGTATCCATTATAGTGAAAGAGGCAATGTATCATTATACAATGCACACGGCGAAAAAAATCAACTCAACGGCGCTTAAGGCGGACGCATGGCACCACCGCTCGGACGCATTCTCGTCAATCGGCTCGCTCGCCGGCGTAATCGGCGCAAAAATGGGCATACCCGTGTGCGACCCGATAGCAAGCGTTATAATTTGCGTGTTTATCATAAAAGCGGCGTGGGATATTTTCTATTCCGCAACAAACGAGGTAATCGACCGTGCCGCCGATGATGAAACCTGTGCCGAACTTCGGAAAGAGATAATGTCGGTAGACGGCGTTCTCGGTATAGATGATTTAAAAACACGCCTTTTCGGCTCAAAAATATACGTGGATGTGGAAATTGCCGCCGACGGCTCGCAAACGCTCTTTGAGGCGCACGCCATAGCGCAAAACGTTCACGACAGACTGGAAAGAGAATTTCCGAAAATAAAGCACATTATGGTGCACATCAATCCAAGCAGGACGTAAAAGATAAACGGCACATCTCACCCCTTTCAGGCGCTCGAAGTATCCACATACGTCGTCGCACCCTCAAGGGGCAATCTGCACTCGTTTATCTTTCCCGTCAAAGAGCCAAACGGCACATCTCATCCTGCTTGCTTATTTTGGTGAGTATATCTCGCCGTTAGTTTAAATTATAATATGGAGGAAAACAATGACTGACTATCTACAGCCCGACAAATGTTCGGTAAAAAAAGAAACGGAAAGCACTTTATGGACGGTGCTTACATCAATAGGCTACAGAGAAACGGAACTTCCCGTTCTCGAAAACGGAAAAATGCGCAGCGATATGACGCTTGCCCTTGCGGATTGCGAAAAATCCACGGCAAGGTATATGTACAGCGGAAAGGTGTATGATGAGCCGAGGGGCGAATTTACGCAGGTGTGTTACGAGCTTATATCCGACCGCTCGCCCAAAGCCGACGCCGAGGTTATCTCGTCCGCTTTGGAGATGCTTCTTGCGCTCGGCATAGAGGACGTCGTTGCCGAAATCAGCGCAGATACGAAAACGTATGAGCTTTTGTGCCTGTACGGCTTTGAGCAGTATATCACGGCAGTTTCATCGCCGCAGGAAATGCGCTTTAAATGCACATCTGGCGGAAAAATCCTTATAAGCGGAAAAAGAGCGGGGCGCAGTGCCGGCGGTGCGGCGGATATTGAAAAGATACTGGAGGTTATCGGAGAAAAAACTCCCGACACACCGGGACTGTCAATGGTTTATGCCGAAAAGAACGCCGAGGGACTCGGCTACGATACGGCGTACAATCTGCGTGTAAACGGCTGTGCGGTCGAATTTTATATAGGTGACGCCGATGCGGACGGTGCGGCGGAATACGCAAAGAAAAACGGTGCGGAATGTATGCTCCGTGTTTTTGCGGACGGACGTCTTTCCATAATCGATCTTGTGAAAAATACAACAGCCGAAACAACGGTAAACGAATTTCTCGGCTATGAGGAGGAGCAAAAGCCGCTCACTCCCCAGCAGCAGGGATTCAGAATGTTTTAACGGCGGAAAGGAAAAATGCAGATATGAAAAAGATTGTAAGCCTTATACGGCGTGCGATAGAAGATTACAATATGATAAGCGAGGGCGATAAAATCGCAGTCGGCGTTTCGGGCGGAAAGGACAGCCTTGTCCTTTTGAATGCGCTTGCGGAGCTGTCGCATTATTATCCGAAGAAGTTTGAGGTAATGGGTCTTACGCTCGATTTGGGTTATAACGCCGACTATTCCGCCGTAGAGAAAATGTGTGAAAATCTCGGTGTGGAATATAAGGTAAAGCACACGAATTTCAAGGAAATAATTTTTGATATACGCAAAGAGAGCAATCCGTGCTCGCTTTGCGCAAAAATGCGCCGGGGAGCGCTGAACGATATGGCTCTCGAAAACGGCTGTAAAAAAGTTGCGCTCGGGCATCATAATGATGACGTTTTGGAAACGTTCTTTTTAAGCCTGATATACGAGGGCAGAATAAACTGTTTTTCACCCGATACATTTTTGGACAGAACGGGCATAACCCAGATACGCCCGATGATATACGTGCGTGAACGTGACATACGTGGGGCTGTACGAAACCATAATATCCCCGTTGTGACAAACCCGTGCCCGGCAAACGGCGTGACAAAGCGCCAGTATATGAAAGACCTGATACGACAAATCGAAAAAGAAACCACGCCGGGACTCAGAAAACGTCTTTTCCACGCAATACAGTATAGTGACATAGACGGTTGGGAAAAGTCGAAAAATGTCGAAAAATAATATAAACTTTTACATAAAATCATAAATTTTAGGTTGCAAAACGGAAAATTTTGTGATATAATACAAACAAGCGATATGGTGTAGAAAAAAACAGATGTTTATAATATTGGGGGATGCCTTCTTTGGGGGTAGGTATCGTAACAATTTGTTTTATCCTCATCGGACGCAGACCGCCATCGGAGGCGAACTTGTTCAATTTGGGCAAAAGTTGGCTTATATTCGGTGGGTGGAGACCTTCTTTTGCCTTTTTATTATTTTATGAGGAGGCTATCGAGGTATGAAAAAAATCGGAAAAAAGATTTTTATTGTTTCCGCTTTGTGTATGGCGCTGTTCGGCACATTTGCGGAAACGGGCATCGCATTGGACATTGCCGGTCCCGGAACATCGGCGAATATCGGCACAGACATCAATATCAAAGCCGTCAGATGTACGGACGGCGAAGAAGAAATAATTTACATAGGGCCGTTTTCGGAATATGACGGCGGAAAATGGAGCGGTTTTGATTTTTCCGGAGTTCAGGTTTTGGAAATAACAAACTGGGACGATATGGAGGAAAGCATACGTATTGTTCCTCTTAACGATATGGTAATATCGGAAAATACGTCCGTATCGGAGATTCAGTCCCAAACCGATACGATTGAAACAAACAACATTCCAAACGGAGCGGTAAGCTCAAACGTAAGTCTTATATACGATAATTCGTATTACGAGAATGTACTTTTGCCGGACAAGCCTTTGACGGTATCCGTGTCTGTAACAAATACGTGTACATCGGAGAGAAAATTCAACTCATATATTGCGCAGTATACGCTTGACGGCGTTTTTAAGGGCGTGAAAAAAGGCGAAACGATAACCGTTCCGGGCGGACAAACCGTAACAGGTACGGTTTCCGATAATTTTTCGGTTGACGGCGTTTCAACGGCAAGAGTGTTCCTTTGGGAAAAAGGAACAATATCTCCTGCAAGGAGCAGTATTATAATGCATACCACTCCGCAGGACTATTATTCCGACAGCTTTGCGGATGCGCAGGCAATTGCGCTTGACAAAGATGTATGCGGAATAATAAATACCGCAGATGATGCGGATATAGTTAAGTTTACACCCGATTTAAACGGTGTTTATGCCTTAAGACTGTCCGGAACGGACGTAACGGCAGAGCTTTGCAATTCTTCAAATCAAACTCTGGGCGCAATTTCGCAGACGGGCGAATATTTATTGTATTCGCTTGAGGCAAATAAAGATTATTATCTTAAAATGACGGGAAACGCAGACAGTGCGTATACCGTAAAACCCGTGCCGCACGGCAGTTTTGAGGCAATTCTCAAAAACGCCGCAAAGCCGGGAAGCATAGGCTCGGCGGCGGATTATGATATGTATTCGTTCACACCGTCGGAGTCGGGAACATATATTATAACGGCAGTGGGAACCGATAAGGTTCAGGCACGGCTGTATGATGAAAATTGTTCGCTCATTTCCTCCGCACAGACGGCGGATAATGATGTAAGCTTTCGTATAAGCAAAGACCTTGAAGCAAATAAACAATATTACATTGCGGTTTACTCAAAGGACGGGCAGACCGGCGGAGCATACACCCTGTATGCGGAAGAACCGTTTGATGTTATATCTATTCAGCAGGGAGGTTTTTGATTATGAAAAAGTTTATATTATCTGTTATATTATCGGCGGCAATGCTTTGCCAGATTTCACTCCCCGTTTTTGCCGAGGAGGATGAATTTGATGAGCCTGTTGAAAGCAGGGACAACTTCGGTGTAAATATGTCGGAGGAGGAATTGGAAAAATTCCATAAATCGATGCCGAAAATCGGGGAAATAAAACCGAATGAAACCGCTCTTTCAAGAGCGGACGAAGAGGAAACAATCCTTTCTGCAAACAGCACAGCAGAACCTGTCGAAAAAGGCGGGGAGGTATCCGTTCTTTCGGCAGAGGAGGTGGCTTCGGGACCGAGACGTGCGGCGGCGGTGCAGGCAAGTGAATTTCCGCTTGCAAGCGCTGTTGATGTAAGCAAATCAAGAACGTTTCCGCCTATAGGCAACCAGGGAAGTGCAAATAACTGTGTTCCGTGGTCACTGTGTTACTATCAGATGACAAATAATCTGTGTGCGGCACGTGGCTTGGAGGCACGCACTCTTTCGGGTGAAAGAATAAAACAAAATATTATGTCGCCTGTGTTTACATACGCTCTTGTAAACGGCGGCGAATCAATGACAGACGGCGTTGACGGAAACGAAGGAGTTAATGTGTGGGAAGCGATAGACGCAGTATTAAGCTACGGCTGTCCTGATATTTCAACGTATGACCTTCGTGTGACTGAAACCAACATACTCCGCTGGGGTGCGGGAAAAAATGTATGGAAAAACGCAATGCTGAACAAACCCTTGAATTTTGCGGGGGATTATTTTGTCGATCCCAATAACAAACAGAGCGATTATACAAATGCCGAAACGGACAGCATAGTAGATGTCAAAAAAATTCTCTCAAACGGGTATGTTGTTTCGTTTTTAACATATGCGGATTCACTCAGGTTTACCGGTTCAACAACAGACGGAAGCTGGGCAAGCCGATATATGTTGAATACGCAAAAAGGCGCACACATGATGACTATTGTCGGCTATGACGATAACTATTGGGTAGATATAAACGACAACGGAAAACATGATGCCGGGGAAACGGGAGCGTTCAAAGTTGCCAATTCATGGGGAGCGCTTACCTATCATTACACCAAAGGCTTTTTGTGGATTCCGTACGATGCATTCGGAATAAAGAGTGCGGTACAGGGAGTGACAACACAGCGTGCGCAGTTAAGCGAAGCTTATTATTTCCTGATACCGCAGAAGAAGTATACTCCGCTCCTTACGGCTGATGTGGAGCTTAATACAAATGACCGTGACCAGATAGCAATATCGTTCGGTGTTTCGGACATAACAGCCGATACTCCCGCCGTAACCATCGATGCGGCTCTTTGGGGCGAAAAAATTGCATTTAATCATGCAAGGCTCGGAAGAACCAAAATAGACAGAACAAGAAAGCGCAATCTTTTCGGAGGAACGGAAATCGGAAAATCAACTACAGTTTCGTTTGACCTTACTCCGCTTATGAGTAAAGCGTATAAAGAAACGGGAATATCACCGGGAGACGAGGTTAAAATTTATGTAAACGTTACCGACTGCGACGATAACTCGTCGTCAATACAGGTATTGAACGTTGTAATAAACGAACCTCCTACCGGTAAAACAACAAGGTGTCTGCCGACGTATAATCTTACGGCTGTAAACAATACAGCCACAAAATCGGCAAACGTTACCGTTACGCCGTTTGTGGGCGGATACAAAAATCAGGATATAGACGTAAGCTTTAACGCAGATGTAAATCCTGCATCCGTAAACGGAAATATTTTTCTTGTAAATCCCGATAATGAAACGATAATTCCCGAATATACTATATCGGGGAACAAATTATCGGTTTCTGCACCGGAGGGAGGATTTGATGAGAAAAATGTGTATAAACTGCGCATAGGAACGGGCGTAAGCTCTGTCGGAGGAAATCATATACTATCCGAAAAAGTAATGAATATATACATACTTGACAGAATATATTAAAATTTTAACGGAGGTTGATAGGAAATGAAGAAGTTATCCATAATATTGTCTGTTCTGTTATGCTTAATAATGGGCAGTACTGTGAAGGCGGCACGCATGGGTGATGGCTGGTATGATTTTAGTGATGAGGGCGGCGGTCTCTACGTTGTAGCACGTCTTTACGGTGATACCGGCGGAAAAACAAAGCCGATAGTAATGGATACAGCCGAGTTAACCGATGCTATGAAATCCGAGTGCAGGGAATACGAGAGAGCTTTTGCATGGACAATGGAGTTTGAAGATGCAAGCATAGAATTTCCCGAAACACGTATAGGCGTAAAGGTGGATCGAACTCTAACTATAGTTGGCGGAGACGGAAAAAGTCTGTTAGGAAAAGATTACAGACTTTTTTATGTCGAAAACGATACGCTTACTCCTGTTGGCATGGAGGAGGAAAATGAGAGCTTTGTAGACTTTACAACAGAAAAAACGGGAACTTACGTTTTATACTATGACCCGAGAGTGTACAGACAGACATATTATACGGAGGATACGGAAGACGAATACGGTTTGCCGGCTTCTGAAATTTACTATCAATCGGAATATATGAAAGACAGAGATCTTATAGATTATCCTAAGACATTGCCGCAGAAAGACGGACATATATTTATTGGCTGGGCTTATAAGAGAGCGTATCCGGAGGTGTTGGTTGTTTTAGGTCCGATGCCAAACCTTGCAAGATCATATTGGGACATTTTTGCAAAATGGTGTCCGGAGGACGAGTATATACCGTTCAATGCGGAGATTACAACGGAGTCTGACATAGTAAAAGGCAAAGAAAACGGCAGTGTAATCACTGTAAAACTGACAAACGGCAAATTCAGCGATTTTATGGAGGGTATCCCCGAGGAAGATGAGGAAGAAAGAGAAATCAGAATGAGTTTGTGGCGTGAAAGATGGCAGCTTGTCGGAGTAGACGGAGTTTCCGTCGAAAGAGTTGACTTTGTTGACGACAAAACAATTAATCTGATTTTAAAGGGAAACAGCAGTGATAAATATTCAAGCTCGGAGGTATATCTTGAATTTAAGCAGTCGCTTGTAAAAGATATAACCACTCAGATTGACGAAAAGGGATTTTTCCGTGATATGCTCAGAAGCGATAATGCAATTAAGTTTAAAGCACAGACACAGCCGTCGGGCGGCGGCGGTGGCGGTACGTCGTCAAACTGCACCGTAAAATTTGATTACGGCACAAATACAGCGTCGCAGAGCGTCAAAAGAGGAAGCACTGTAACGGAACCGTCCGCTCCCACACGTGACGGATACGTGTTCGGCGGCTGGTACACGGATAAGGAGTGTACAAAGAAATACAGCTTTGGCAAAACCGTGTCAAAGGGTTTCACATTGTATGCAAAATGGGATAAAGCAGATCCCGAGCCGATACAGCCCGAAAAGACGAATACGATAGTGCTTACCGTCGGAAAAACCGACGCCAATGTATTCGGCAGCGGCGTTAAAAATGACGTTGCACCCGTTATCAAAAACGATACTACGATGCTGCCGTCAAGATTTGTTGCCGAAAGTCTCGGCGCAAAGGTTGAATGGCTCGGCGGGGAGCAGAAGGTAGTTATAACAAAGGACGATATGAAAATAGAAATCCTTATCGGCTCCGATACGGCGTATGTAAACGGAGAAGCCGTAAAGCTTCTTCAGCCTGCGTTTGTTGAAAACGACAGAACGTTTACGCCCATACGCTTTATTTCCGAACAGCTTGGCGCAGATGTTGACTGGAACAGTGAAACGGGTGAAGTAACCATAACAAAAAAATAAATCGGAAATATTTTTAAGCAACTGTAAAAAGTGATTTTTACAGTTGCTTTTTTGTGTGCAAAAACGTAAATAAATATTGGTCGGGGATAGGTTATCATTGTAAG
>DJRJ01000005.1 GCA_002438865.1 Clostridiales bacterium UBA6363 | reverse complement strand
AGCACCCCTTCGGGTATCTTCATATAGCCCAATAATATTGATATTTCGACTATATTCTCCATGCTCCTGCCCGAAACGGCAACCTTTCTTTTGTTTTTCACCGCCGCATCTATTATTTGCTGTACACGGTGTACGTTTGATGCGAATGTTGCAACTATAATACGCTTGTCGCACCACTTAAAAATCTGTTCGAACTTCTCTCCTACCGTTCTTTCGCTCATTGCAAATCCGGGGCGTTCCACATTCGTGCTGTCCGACATAAGCGCCAACACACCTTCGTTACCCAATTCTCCGAGCCTTGTAAGGTCAATCATATCGCCGACGATAGGCGTTGTGTCTATCTTAAAGTCACCCATATGAATAACCGTTCCCACAGGCGTCTTTATTGCCAATGCAACCGAATCGGCTATTGAATGATTTGTCCGTATGAACTCGACCGAAAAAACGCTTCCCGCAGAAACTGTATTTCCCGGCTTAACACGAATCATTTTAACTCTTGAAAGCATATTATGCTCCTTAAGCTTGTTTTCGACCAATCCGAGCGTAAGCCTTGTTCCGAACACCGGAACGTTTATCTCTTTTAAGAAATACGGAAGTCCTCCTATATGGTCCTCATGACCGTGAGTGAGAAAAATACCTCGTATCTTATCGCTTTTCTTCAAAAGATACGTAATATCGTTTATTACCATATCTATTCCCGGCATATCATCGTCCGGGAAAGCCATACCGCAATCCACAATAATAATCTCGTTTCCGTATTCAAGTGCGGTCATATTCTTTCCTATCTCGTCAAGTCCGCCCAACGGTATAATCTTTAATTTTTTATTTTTTGCCATTTTTCCTCCTTTTTTCAGATTTTGTCCGTTCATTACAACATCTTATATTATACCACATATTGCATACTTTAGTCAAGTACGGAAAAAAAATAAAGACTGACGCTTAAAGCGTCAGTCTTTCAATTTACAAACAAACCGTCCGGCTTTTTTTTAAAACAGTCCCATTCCGCCGTACTGAACGACTATTGCAGCAAATACGATAGATACCATTGACAAAAGCTTAATAAGAATGTTTACGGACGGACCCGAAGTATCCTTAAACGGATCTCCCACCGTATCTCCGACTACGGCAGCCTTATGATTGTCACTGCCCTTTCCGCCGAAGTTTCCGGCTTCGATATACTTCTTCGCATTATCCCATGCACCACCCGAATTTGCCATCATAACAGCAAGAGCAAATCCCGATACAAGCGCACCTGCAAGCATACCCACAACGCCGTTACAGCCGAGTACCAAACCTACTACAATCGGTGCTACTATGCCGAGTGCCGCCGGGAGAATCATTTCCTTAAGCGATGATCTCGTACAAATATCAACACAGCGTTCGTAGTCCGCCTCTGCTTTGCCTTCCATAAGACCTTTGATTTCCTTAAACTGACGTCTTACTTCAACAACAATCTGCTGAGCCGCACGTCCCACAGCCTTCATGGTCATTGCACTGAACAGGAACGGGAGCATTGCTCCTATCAAAAGACCTATCAGTACCGCAGGCTTGGTTATTTCAAGCGAAAGGTACTCATCGGGTATTTTATCTGTATACGAAACGATAAGCGCAAGCGCCGTAAGAGCCGCCGAACCTATCGCAAAACCTTTTCCCGTTGCGGCTGTTGTGTTGCCGAGCGAATCGAGAGCGTCTGTTCTCTCTCTTACATATTCGGGAAGTCCCGCCATTTCGGCAATACCGCCGGCATTATCGGCAACAGGCCCGTAAGCGTCGGTTGCAAGCGTGATACCGAGCGTCGATAACATTCCGACCGCACTTAATCCCACGCCGTAAAGTCCGTGCGCAAAATCTGCGCCGCCGCCTGCCGTGAAAAAGCTTATGATAATAGATATTGCAATGATTATTACAGGTATAGCCGTTGAAAGCATACCAAGTGATATACCGTTTATAATGATTGTAGCCGAGCCTGTTTCCGATGATGCGGAAAGCTCTTTTGTCGGCTTATACGAATCGGAAGTATAATATTCCGTGAAAAATCCTATAAGCACACCTGCTATAAGTCCCGATATAACTGCCCAGAACACGTTTCTGTTATTGGGAAGCATTGTGTATATCAAAACCGCAGAGCCTATAGCCGCTATTATCGAGCTTGCATATGTTCCTCGTCTTAATGAGCCGAGAAGCATCTTCTGATCAGCCTTTTCCTTTGTGCTTACAAAGAATGTTCCTATTATAGATGCAATAATACCGATTGCCGCTATAAGCATAGGCACAAGCACGCCGTTAAAGCCGAGTCCTGCTGCAGTTGCAAGTGCGCCGCACGAAATTATCGAGCCGACATACGATTCGTAAAGGTCTGCGCCCATACCTGCAACGTCGCCTACGTTATCGCCAACGTTATCTGCGATACAGGCAGGGTTTCTCGGGTCGTCCTCGGGGATACCCGCCTCAACCTTACCTACAAGGTCTGCGCCGACATCAGCCGCTTTTGTGAATATACCGCCGCCTACACGTGCAAACAATGCCATTGACGAAGCACCCATACCGAATGTCAGCATTGCCGCCATAATCTCGTCAACGCCGAGCTTAAATCCGAATTTTAAAATCATAAACCAAACGCTTATGTCCAGAAGTCCCAGACCTACAACCGTAAGTCCCATAACCGAACCCGAAGAAAATGCAATCTTCAGACCCTTGTTAAGACTCTCACGTGCGCCGTTTGCGGTTCTTGTATTTGCATACGTTGCAATTTTCATACCGACAAATCCCGATAATCCCGAGAAAAATCCGCCTGTCAGAAACGCAAACGGAACAAACGGTGTTAAAAATCCCGTAAATGCCAATATTAAAAGTATAACAAACATAACTGCGAAGAAAACTCCCACAGTCTTATACTGGCGTTTTAAATACGCCATTGCGCCCTTTCTTATCTTGTCGCTTATATTTGCCATTTCCTCCGTACCCTCGGGTTTTCTCTTTACTGCATAAAAATTAATGCCTGCGAAAACAAGAGCAATTACAGCACAGCAAAATACCGCTATTGCAGAATAGTTTTCCATTTTTCATTCTCCTCTCTGAAAAAGAAATTCTTTAATATTATTTTAATCCATTAAGCCGCTTATGTCAAGAAATTTAATATTTTTGTAAACTATTATTAATTCCGCACCGTCCGTTATTATAAGAAATCCCCAATAATTTCAATATATATACAAAATTCCCGAACTTTTTAATTTTTTTTGAAAAAAGGACTTGACAAAATATATTTGAATACATATAATGAACATATGAACAAATATTCATATGAGGTGATATTTATGGAAAAACATAACCACGAACATAACCACGATTGTGCATGTCATGAGCATGAACACGAACATCATCACCACGGCGACGGCTGCGGTCATGATCACGAACACCACCATCACGATGACTGCTGCGGTCACGAGCATCACCATGATGAATGTGGCTGCGGATGCGGTCACGAACACGGCGGCGAGGAAAAGCCCCCTGTTGTACAAATGATTTCGGGTGCTATCCTCTTTGTAATCGCTTTCATACTGCGGCTGGCAAAGTTCGATATACCCTCCGCCGTATTATTCGGAATATCCTTTATAGTGCTGGGATACGACATTGTTATAGGTGCTGTAAAGGGCGTTATCAAAGGACGTATGCTTGACGAGAATTTCCTTATGTCAATCGCATCAATAGGCGCATTCGCAATCGGAGATTATCCCGAAGCGGTTGCCGTTATGCTGTTTTACCGCATAGGTGAAACGTTGCAGGATATGGCGGTTGACAAAAGCCGAAAATCAATCACTGCGCTTATGGACATTCGCCCCGATTACGCAAATTTAAAGCATGACGGCGAAATAGTGCGTGTTTCCCCCGAGGACGTTCACACAGGCGATACTATAGTTATAAAGAACGGCGAAAAAGTTCCGCTCGACTGCGTTGTTGTAAACGGCAGTTCGTTTATGGACACCGTTGCGCTCACGGGCGAAAGCGTTCCGAGAAAGGTGCAGATCGGAAGCGAGCTGTTAAGCGGATACATTAACACCGACTCCCCCATATATGCGGAGGTTACAAAAGAATATCACGAAAGCACGGTTGCAAAAATACTTGAAATAACCGAACATGCAAGGGAACGCAAATCACATTCGGAAAAGTTTATAACGAAATTTGCGCACTATTATACACCGATAGTTGTTATAGCCGCAATTCTTCTTGCAACAGTTCCTTCAATTATCGTGGGTGATTTTAAGGTATGGCTTTACCGTGCGCTTATATTCCTCGTTGTATCCTGCCCCTGCGCACTCGTTGTATCCGTTCCGCTCGGATTTTTTGCCGGAATAGGCTCGGCTTCGAGAAAAGGTATTCTTATAAAGGGCGGAAGCTATCTGGAGCTGCTCTCAAAGCTTAAGACCGTTGTATTTGATAAAACGGGAACGCTCACCAAAGGAGTATTTGAAGTTTCGGATATTCGCTGTGACGGTGACAAAGAAAAACTTGCCGAATATGCGGCATATGCAGAAACTTTTTCAAATCACCCGATAGCAAAGGCAATAGTTAAACATTACGGAAAAGACATTGACCGTTCAAAAATCAGCGATTACACCGAAAAAGCCGGTATGGGCATCTCGGTAAAAATAGACGGTGCGGACATTTTATGCGGAAATATCCGCCTTATGGCAGAAAATAAAATTTACGTACCCGACGAAAAATATACGGGAACAGCGGTTTATGTTGCGGTAAACGGTCAGTATTCGGGTATGATAATAATCTCCGATACCGAAAAGGAGGACAGTCTGACGGCTGTTTCAACGCTGACGGCAAAGGGCATATCCACTGTTATGCTCACGGGCGACACAAAGGAAAGCGCCCTCCCCGTTGCGGAGCATCTCGGCATAGAAAAGGCATACTGCAGTCTGCTCCCCCAGGATAAGGTTGCAAGAATGGAGCAGATAATGTCATCATCAAACGGCGGTGCAACAGCATTTGTCGGCGACGGCATAAACGACGCCCCCGTTCTCGCAATGAGCGACATCGGTATTGCAATGGGCGGGATAGGCAGTGACAGCGCCGTTGAGGCGGCTGACATAGTCCTTATGACAGATGAGCCGTCCAAGATAGTTTCTGCCGTATCAATATCCCGAAAAACAATGCGCATTGTCAAGGAAAACATAATTTTTGCACTGACTGTAAAAGCAATAATTATGCTCCTCGGCGCACTGGGTATTACGGGAATGTGGCTCGCAATCTTTGCCGATGTCGGAGTTTCGCTGATTGCGGTTATCAATTCACTGCGTGCGTTATATTAATTTTTTGTAACAAGACTTGATAAATCCGAAAAAAGGTTTATAATAAAGTAGTACTATTTGAAAGGACTATTTATTATGAACAAACTGAAAAAAGAAAAGACTCCGTCTTTTATGATGAACGTTGCCATTATTCTGTTTGCGCAGATAATGGTGAAAATACTCGGATTTATTTACAGAATAGTAATAACCAATATACAGGATTTCGGTGACGCCGGAAACGGTTTCTACAACGCCGGTTTTCAGGTATATACGGTTCTTTTGGCAATTTCCTCGGTAGGCATCCCCAATGCCGTTGCAAAAATGGTTTCGGAGCGTGCCGCCGTAGGAAATTACAAAGGTGCGCACAGTATATTCCGTTCGGCGTTTATCCTGTTTGCGGGCATAGGCGTTATCGGAATGGGACTTTTGTACCTCGGTGCGGATTTTATTGCCTTGAATATTATGAAAATGGACGGCGTGCAGTATGTTATGCGTGCTTTGGCGCCGTCTATATTCTTTGTGTGCATATCCTCGGTTATCCGCGGCTATTTCCAGGGCTTGAACGATATGAAAGCGACAAGCCGTTCGCAGATGTTTGAACAGGTGTTCAAATGCGTTACAACAATCATTTTCGTAATGCTTGCAGTCGGCACAACTCCGCCTGCCATGGAATTTGTAAGCAGACATCTTTTCCTGTACAGAGGAAATCTCACGAAAACTCCTGCGGAGCTTTTGGCGGCTTGGGCAAACGCCGCAACCGCCGTTTCCACGTTTTTGTCTTTTATTTATCTCGTTTTATTCTATGCACACCGCAAAAAGGGGCTTGCGGAGCAGATACGCCAATCTGCCGTACAGTCGGCAAGCGAGTCTACAGGAAAAATTATGAAAGCAATTCTTTTTCTTTCTATACCAATATCGCTTGCGTCTATTATAACTGCGGTAAACAGAGTGGTTGACCTTGCAACCATAACACGATGCATAGAAATCGCTTTTGCGGACTGTATTCCGGCATACGGAAACACCCCTGCCGTATACAACCCCACGCTCGCCCAGCTTGATGCGGAGGCAGTGCGTTTATCGGGTATGCTTTCAAAGAGCGACACGCTTATAAATATGCCGCTTGCCTTAAACGTTGCGTTCGCAACCGTTCTTGTGCCGTCAATATCACGTGCCTTGGCGCTCGGCGACAAGAAAGAGGCTTCGGAAAAAATCACGTATTCGTTTTTGATTTCGATACTGCTTATCCTCCCCTGCTGTGTAGGATATATTGTACTCGCAAAACCGATATACACAATAATCTATCCCAATGCCTCGCTCGGCTCGGACCTTTTGGCGTATATGGCGGTATCGCTTATATTCAGCGCACTTTCGCAAACAATGTCGGGCGCATTGCAGGGACTCGGAAAAGCGCTTGTTCCGGCAATCAGCATACTTGCCGGCTGTGTTATAAAAATAATACTCAATATTGTTCTTATCCGTCAGCCGGAAATAAATATTTACGGTGCGGCAATAAGCTCAATTGCCTGCCAGTTTGTGGCGTTTCTTATAAGCTTTATAATACTTTCAAAGTATATAAGCCTTAAAATGTCGCTGACAAAATACATACTGAAACCGCTTTCGGCATGTATTATAATGGGTGCGGCGGCATACCTTGTATATACCGCATCGATGCATATTGTACATTCAAATCTCATCTCGGCACTGCTTGCCATAGCAATAGCCGCCGTTATTTATGCGGTGCTGATATTCGCATTCAAAATAATGTCGGAGGACGAGGTTAAAATGCTCCCCGGCGGCAATGCAATATACAAACTGCTTGTAAAGCTTAAAATATATAAATAAAACCACAAAAAAACATCTGTGAAACAAATCGGTTTCACAGATGTTTTTTATAAAATCACAGTCTTTACTTTTTCATATACCTCATTGTGTATATCTTCAATTGTTCTTACGCCTTTTTCGTTTGCGCATATGATACGCTCCCAACCGAATTTCTCCGCCGCATACACGGCGTTGCTATAGCTTTCTTTAAGATACTCCTCATTGCTTTCGTGAATATCCTTAGCTTCGCCGCCCGTCACTTTATTGGGGCGCTCAGAAAGAAGCTTTATACGCCATTTTACGGGCATATCGAGAAAAACCGTTATATTCGGTCTCGGAAGTCCGTAAATATTGTACTCGAAATCATCAAGCCACGAAAGAAACTTATCCTTTTCGGTTTTATCCTTTATCTTCCCTGCCTGATGTATCATATTCGACGAAACGTATCTGTCCGCAATTATAATCGTTCCGTCATTGTAATCCTTACCCCAGTCGGTTTTATAGGTGGCAAATCTGTCCGCCGCAAAAAAGCTTGACGCCGCATATGCGCTTGTGTCCTCAGGCTTATCGCCGAAATCCCCGTTAAGATACATCTTAACAAGCGCCGATGACTCGCTCCCGTATGCCGGGAACGAAACGAGCCGTACCTTTTTGCCCTCCTCCGAAAGCCGTTTGTACAAAAGCTCCGTCTGCGTCTGCTTTCCGCTTGCGTCAACGCCGTCCACCGCAATTAATATCCCCATTATCCTTCTCCGTTTAATCCTGTTTATACTTTTTCCCCTTTGTGAGAACCGTCATACCGAATTTCGGTAAATCCATCATTCTTCCGGCACGGCTCGGCTCCTTGCAAAGTCTGTAGAACCATTCAAGCCCGAGCTTGCAGAATACATCAGGCGCACGCTCCGCAGTTCCTGCGAACACGTCAAGGCTTCCGCCTATTCCCATTGCAACCTTTGCTTTAAGCTCATCTTTATGCCTTGTTATCCATTTTTCCTGCAAGGGCGCTCCAAGGCATACAAATACTATATCCGCACCCGACTCGTTTATGTCCTTTACAATGTCTGCTTCTTCTTCCTTTTTGAAATAGCCGTTTCTCAGTCCCGCTATTTTAAGGTTTTTATATTTTTTAAGCAAATTTGCCATTGCCTTTTCCGCAACGCCCGGCTTTCCGCCGAACAGATACAGCTTATGCTCGCTGCCGTCCAGTTTTTCAAGCACTCTGCACGCTATGTCATAGCCTGCCGCACGCTCTTTTATCGGCTTTTTAAGAATTTTTGACGCATATACCACGCCTATTCCGTCCGCCGTCAAAAGGTCTGCGGAATTTAAAATATCGGCAAACGAGCTGTCACGGTATGCCGCCATAATTATCTCGGAATTCGGCGTAAACACCGTATGAAGGCGGTCTTCATCAAAAAATTCCATAATCTTATCCGCCGCTTCGGAGATATTTACCATATCGACCTTTACGCCGAGAATATTAACTTTATCCATTGTTTTCTCCTTATCTTTCACTTATCGGAACGTATTCCTTTTTGTGCGTAATCGACTTATATGCCGGACGTATAATTCTGTCACAGCCCATTGTTTCCTCCAGCCTGTGCGCACACCAACCGACAATTCTCGCAACCGCAAACAGCGGTGTATACATATCCTTCGGTATGCCGAGCATTTTATAAACAAATCCCGAATACATATCCACATTTGCGCACATTACCTTGTCGTTGTGCTTTACTCTTGCAAAAATGCCCGGAGTAAGCTTTTCAATTTTATTGTAAAGTCTATACTCTTTGAGAAATTCTTCATTGTTTGCCGCAAGCTTTGCCGCTTTTTTCTTAAGCAGTACGCATCGGGGGTCGCTGTAGGTATAAATTGCGTGACCCATTCCGTAAATAAGACCTGCGCCGTCAAAAGCCTCCTTACGGAGTATTTTCTCAAGATATGCGCTTATTTCGTCCTCGTCCTCCCAATCGTGTACAGCCGATTCTATATCGGACATCATTGCCATAACACGCTCGTTTGCACCGCCGTGCTTAGGACCTTTCAGCGAGCCGACAGCCGCCGCAATAGCACTGTATGTATCCGTTCCCGATGAGGATACAACTCTCGTTGTAAAAGCACTGTTGTTACCGCCGCCGTGTTCTGCATGTACCATAAGCATAATATCGAGCATTTCCGCTTCTTCACGGGTATATTTGTTATCGGGGCGGAGTATATACAAAAGATTTTCCGCCGTGGAAAGCTTTACCTGCGGTGTATGCAGATACAGGCTGTTTCCGTCATGGTAATGGCTCTTTGCCTGATAGCCGTACGCCGCCATAACGGGCATACGTGCTATAAGCTCTATAGACTGCCTTAAAATATTTCCCACGCTTATCTCGTCCGGATTTGAATCATACGAATATGCAGCAAGCACCGATCTGGCTATTTTATTCATAATGTTTTTCGACGGTGCTTTTAATATCATATCCTCCGCAAATCCGTCCGGGAGTTTTCTCAGGTTTCCTATAAGTCTGGTAAATGACGCAAGGGTTTTTGCCTGCGGCAGATGACCGAACAGCAGGAGATACGCTATCTCCTCAAATCCAAATCTGCCTTCCTTTTCGCAGTTTTCAACAAGGTCGTTAAGGTCGTATCCTCTGTATTTCAAATGCCCCTCCATAGGATACTTTTCGCCGTCGTCCATATAATATCCGACAACCTGACCTACCGAGGTCAGACCTGCCATAACGCCCGTTCCGTCCTCGTTTCTCAGACCTCGTTTTACTCCGTATTTCTTAAACGCCTCCTTTGAAAAAGGTGCATATAATTCTTCTGCTTCCGCCTGAAATTTTCTCTCAAGCATTACACGCTCTTCTTCTGTCAGCATAACGTCACTTCCTTTCAAAGGTTTTTATAATCAGATAAGGCTCATTTGTGTATCGTCCTTTTTCAAAAACGCTCCCGCCGCCGGAATATTTTTAACCCTGTAGACCTCGGGGTTATTCAGCGTACAATCTGCCTTTGCGCTTACACGTGTCAGAACCGCACCTTTCTTTTTAAGCGTCATAACCTGCACCCCCTGTGTGCTTTTTGTTGTTTTAAGCGGTATTTTATCCGTGTTTATACACAAAACCTTATTATTATCAGACATCACAACAATGTCAATGTCATTTTCAATCAGCCTTATATCGCATATCGGCGATTTATCCGAATATGCGCCTATAAGCTTTTTCCTGTTTGTTTTCGTTTCGTACTTATTAAGCTCAACCTTTGCCATTTTTCCGTTTTCAAAAGCAAACAGCATCATTCCCGAATAATCGGCTGTTACTACAGTATACAATATTTTTTCATTTTCTTCAAGTCCCAAAATTCCCGGCAGATACTCGCCCATTGCACTCACCTTGCAGTCGGGCATATCGTAGGTGCGCATTTTGTATACGTTGCATTGATTTGAGAAGAACAAAAGCTCCGATTTGTTGGTGCTTTCTATTGTCTGCAGTATTTCGTCGTCCTCCTTGAGCTTATGCTCCGTAGTTGTGGACCTTAACGAAACTGCGCTTATCTTTTTAAGATAATTCTCACGTGTGAAGAATATCGTAAGCGGATAATCCTCTATATGATCCTCCTCTTTGTATTCCTCAAGCGTTTCACCGCTCACTATCTCCGTTTTTCTCGGCTGACCGTACTTCTTGGCAATCTGCGTAAGCTGATCCGCTATAAGCTTTTTAACCTTTTTATCGCTTGCAAGTATGGAGTTCAGCTCATTCAGCTCCTCCGTCAGCTTTTCTATATCCGCCGTTCTTTTTATGATATATTCCTTATTTAGATAACGCAGCTTAATATCCGCAACGTATTCCGCCTGAGCCTCGTCCAGTCCGAAACCGTCCATCAAGTTCGGAACAACGTCCTCGTCACGCTCCGTATGGCGTATTATGGCAATAGCCTTGTCTATATCAAGCAATATTTTCTTTAAACCCGTGAGAAGATGCAGCCTTTCGCTCTTTTTCTCAATATCGTATCTGATACCGTTTTTGATGCAGTCCATACGAAATTCTATCCAGTTTCTGAGAATTTCCTTAACTCCGAGTACCATTGGACGATTATTTATAAGAACGTTAAAGTTGCACGCAAAGCTGTCCTCAAGCGGTGTAAGCTTATAAAGCTTAAGCATAAGCGCATCGGGATCGACTCCGCGCTTTAAATCAAGCGTTATCTTAAATCCGTCAAGACCTATTTCGTCACGTGCGTCCGATATTTCTCTTAATTTGTTTCCCTTTATAAGCTCCATTATCTTGCCTATTATTGCTTCGGAGGTTGTTGTATAAGGGATTTCGAGAATATCTATGCAATTGTTCGCTTTATCGTACACGTATTTTGCACGCAATTTAAAGCTTCCGCGCCCCGTTTCATATATGGCACGCATTTCATCTTTCGAATAAATAAGCTCAGCACCCATTGAAAAGTCAGGCGCAGGCATTATTTCAAGCAAATCGGCATTTTCGTCCTTCATATACGCAATAGCGGCATTACACACCTCGCTCAGATTGAACGAGCATATATTGCTTGCCATACCTACCGCTATGCCCTGATTGGGATTTACGAGAATATTCGGGAAAGCGACCGGCAAAAGCGTAGGCTCCTGCATTTCGCCGTCATAGTTATCCACAAATTTAACGGTATTTTTATTAATATCACCGAAAAGCTCCTCGCAAATCGGTTCAAGCCTTACCTCCGTATAACGTGCGGCGGCATACGCCATATCTCTCGAATACTGCTTACCGAAATTACCCTGCGATTCGATAAGCGGATGTAAAAGCGCCTCGTTGCCGCGTGTAAGACGCACCATTGTTTCATATATGGCGCTGTCGCCGTGCGGATTTAATTTCATCGTCTGACCGACAACATTTGCGGATTTTGTAAGCTTTCCGCCCAAAAGTCCCATTTTGTACATCGTATACAAAAGCTTTCTGTGAGCCGGCTTTAATCCGTCTATTTCCGGTATGGCACGTGAAACTATAACGCTCATAGCATACGGCATATAGTTTTTTTCAAGTGTTTCGGTTATCGGCTGCTCCTCAATCGGAGCGGATATTATAACCGGTTCTTCTTTTTTCTTCTTAGCCATAAATTACTCCTTATGATAAATCAAGCATTTCCATATAAAGTCCGCCGTTGTTTGCGATGTAATCTTTTCTGCTTGCAAGATTATCGCCTAAAAGCACATCGAACATCTGCGCCGTTCTCTCCATACTCTCCGGCGTAACACGGATAAGCCGTCTTGTTGACGGGTGCATTGTGGTCAGACTCATCATTTCGGGCTGATTTTCGCCAAGTCCCTTGGAGCGCTTTATATCGTAATCGTCACTGCTCTTTTTAAGCCCGTCCTCGTTAAGCCTTGCGACTATTTCGTCCTTTTCCGCATCGGTATATGCAAAATGCTTTTCTCCCCTGCGCTTTGTCTTTGTAACGGTTATCTCATAAAGCGGCGACTCCGCAATATACACCAACCCCTCTTCTATAAGTGTCGGGGTAAGTCTGTAGAGCATTGTAAGTATCAGCGTACGTATCTGGTATCCGTCAACATCGGCATCGGTACAGATTATTATTTTGCTCCATCTGAGATTATCAAGGCTGAAGCTGTCAAGTCCCTTGTTGTGCTTTGATTTTATCTCAACGCCGCAGCCGAGAACCTTCATCAAATCCACTATGACATCGCTTTTGAATATTTTCGGATAATCGGCTTTTAAGCAATTTAATATTTTTCCCCGTATAGGCATAATCGCCTGAAAGCTTGCGTCACGTGCAAGCTTACACGAGCCGAGCGCCGAATCGCCCTCCACTATATACAATTCACGGCGTGACACGTCCTTTGTACGGCAGTCGACAAATTTCTCGACTCTGTTGGTTACGTCCATCGAGCCTGTAAGCTTCTTTTTAATATCAATTCGTGCTTTTTCCGCATTTTCACGGCTTCTTTTATTAACAAGCACCTGGTTTGCAATCTTTTCTGCGTCCGCTTTGTTTTCGATTAAGTATACCTCAAGCTGATGCCGCAGAAATTCCGTCATTGCCTCCTGTATAAACTTGTTATTTATAGCTTTTTTCGTCTGGTTTTCGTAGCTTGTCTGCGTTGAGAACGAATTTATAACAAGTGCAAGACAATCCGCAACGTCATTGAAATTTATTTTGCTTTCGTTTTTGTTATATTTTCCGTTTCCTTTCAGATACTGATCTATTGCGTACACAAACGCATTTTTAACGGCTTTGTCGGGAGAACCGCCGTGCTCGAGCCAGCTTGAATTGTGATAATACTCCAAAAGATTTACCTTATTCGAAAAACAGAATGCAACCTGCATTTTCATTTTGTAATCGTCTTTATCCTCACGGTCTCTGCCCGTGCGCTCACATTCCCAATTCTCAACGGTGGTAAACGCACTCTCGCCCACTGCCTCTTTTACGTAATCGACTATTCCGTTTTCGTAATAATACTCAAACATTTCAAGTCCGTTGTCGGTTTCGTTGTACAGAACGAATTTCAGTCCCGCATTTACCATAGCCTGTTTATTAAGCGTATCCCGAAAAAATTCGAGCGGTATATTTATATCGGTGAAAACCTCCATATCAGGCTTCCATCTCTGCGTTGTGCCTGTCTGCACGCTCCGTGTAGGCTCTTTTTCAAGCTTTCCCACAGGCTCGCCCTTTTCAAATCTTAATGTATATTTTGTTTTATCCCTTACAACCGTAACGTCCATATATTCCGACGAATACTGTGTTGCGCACGCACCGAGTCCGTTAAGACCCAAGCTGTATTCGTACATACCGCCGTTATTGTTGTCATATTTTCCGCCTGCGTACAGCTCGCAGAACACCAGTTCCCAGTTATAGCGTTTTTCCTTTTCGTTATAATCAAGTGGTATGCCCCGACCGTGATCCTTTACTTCTATCGAATGATCCTTATATCTTGTTATCTCTATCAGATTTCCGTAACCCTCACGTGCTTCGTCTATTGAGTTTGAGAGTATTTCAAAAAAAGAATGCTCGCATCCTTCGAGTCCGTCCGAGCCGAAAATTACCGCCGGACGCTTTCTTACCCTGTCCGCTCCCTTGAGCGAAACTATAGAGCCGTTTCCGTAATCCTGTTTCTTCTTAGGCATAAGCTTTTCCTTTCCCCTTTTTAATATATACCTATATATTGTATCATACAAACCTTTGTTTGTCAAATCACATACTATTCATTTATATTAAATCCTTGTTACAAAGTGGTTAATTTTTACGTATGAATTCTTCCAAAATTTTAACATTATTTTTTCTTTATTTCTATTGTCTTACGCACAAAAATGTGATAAAATATTAATATAATTATTTTATCTTACAAGGAGCATATTATGAACGCCGCATATATATATTTACAACTGTACCGGCTGTTTGACAACAGCACTCCGATTAAAGCCGACTGCGGCAAGCTCTGCAACAGTCTTTGCTGTGACGGCGATGACTGCGGTATGTATCTTTTTCCCGGCGAAATTGAGGTGTATAAGCTTTTATCGCCTGCCTGGGCAAAAATCGAAAAGTCGGATTTTTTCTATGATTTTGACGGCAAGCAGTACAATGTTCCGCTGCTGATGTGCAACGGAAACTGCAGCAGATTTGAGCGTCCGCTCGCCTGTCGTATCTTTCCGCTGACGCCTTACATAAAAAACGGCAAGCTTGAAATAATTGTCGATCCGAGAGCAAAACGCCTGTGTCCGCTTGCAAACGGACTTCTTCCCGAGGACTTTGACCGTGATTTTACCGATAACGTAAAAAAGGCGTTTGTTCTTCTTATGAAAAACAGTCACATAAGACGATATATGAAAGAATACAGTTTATATCTTGACGATTTTCTTAAATTTTATAACTAAAATATTTTTTGGGGGTAGAAAAATGGAGGAAGAAAAGAACACATCTGCCGGAATACCCGGCGAAAGCGCACGCCATGCTCCAAAAAAAGCGAAAGTGCGTCTGCGCCGTCTGCGCCGTCTACTTCCAATACATATCCGCAGCCCTGCTCGGCAACCAGCTTCGGCGCGCGCGCCAGAACCGCAAAAATTCCTGCATTCTGCAAAACGCTCCGCCCGTCCTGCGCAGCCGTCAGAGAGCGGAACGAGAAATCATACA
>DJRJ01000116.1:10284-10707 GCA_002438865.1 Clostridiales bacterium UBA6363 | reverse complement strand
ACTATTCTTCCGTATATAACAGCCTGTTCTATTGCTCCCGGCTCTGTTGCGGAGGTTTTCACGTACGGGAGCATAAAAATGTTCGCAAGCACAGCAAACACCGCCCACGACAAAACCGCAAGTACTGCCGCAGAGCCAGCCGCTCCCTGTGCCGCTTTAGGTCTGTCCTGTGCATATTTTCTCGCCATATATGTGTTCACGCCAACGCCCGTTCCCACGGCAAGCGCTATGATTATAAGCTGAAGCGGATAAATAACAGTCAGCGCCGTAAGTGCGTCCGCACTGTACTTGCCGACAAAAAAACTGTCTACTATATTATACAGCGCCTGTATCAGCTGCGCAAGCATCACCGGCGGCGCAATCTTCAAAAGTATCCGTCCTATGCTTTCCGTTCCGAAAAAATCGTTTCTTTCCATTGCAGTT
>DJRJ01000116.1:0-10267 GCA_002438865.1 Clostridiales bacterium UBA6363 | reverse complement strand
ATAAATCGTACACATTATACACCGATTTTTTATAAATTTCAATATTTTGTTTGAATAAAACGTATTTTTTGCGTCAATAATATGCGTGTGAAGGGAGGCTTATAACAATGGATTTTAACAACAACAAAGAACAGAACCAGAACCAGAATCAGAAACAGAACCAAAAGCAAAATCAGAATCAGAAAACAAATCAGAAGCAGAACAATAATAAAGAAAATAACTGCGATAAATTCTGAGTCGGCAACGTTAAAAACGCCGAAAAAAGGCGATGTAAAATTAATTTTACATCGCCTTTTTGTTTAGTCTACTTTAGGGAGTGCGTCAAAGCCTTTTTTCAGGTCATCATCTGTCGGGATATAGTCGGTCATATTTCCGTCATTGTAGTTTTTGTATGCTGTCATATCAAAATATCCCGTGCCGGTAAGTCCGAACACAATCGTCTTTTCATCGCCCGTTTCCTTACATTTGAGCGCCTCGTCTATTGCCGCACGTATTGCGTGGCTGCTTTCGGGAGCGGGGAGCGTTCCCTCAACTCTCGCAAACATCTGCGCCGCCTCGAATACCTTTGTCTGTTCAACCGAAACGGCCTCCATAAATCCGTCATGATACAGCTGTGAAAGCACTGCGCTCATACCGTGGTATCTTAATCCGCCGGCATGGTTTGCGGACGGAATAAATCCGCTTCCCAATGTATACATCTTCTGTAAGGGGCAAACTTTACCCGTATCGCAGAAATCATATGCAAACTTTCCTCTCGTCAGGCTCGGACACGACGCCGGTTCAACGGCGATAAATCTGTAATCCTTTTCGCCTCTGAGCTTTTCACCCATAAACGGTGCGATAAGTCCACCGAGGTTACTGCCGCCTCCGGCACAGCCGATTATAATATCGGGCGTTATGCCGTATTTGTCGAGTGCGGCTTTTGTTTCAAGTCCGATTACCGACTGATGCAAAAGCACCTGCGAAAGTACCGAACCGAGTACATATCTGTAGCCCTCGTGCGTTACCGCCGACTCAACCGCCTCGGAAATCGCACAGCCGAGACTTCCCGTTGTATCGGGAAATTCCTCAAGTATCTTTTTGCCGACCTGCGTGGTGAGCGACGGCGATGGTGTAACGTCTGCGCCGTATGTCCGCATAACCTCACGGCGGAACGGCTTTTGTTCATACGAAACCTTTACCATAAACACCTTGCAGTCCAGATCGAAGAACGAGCAAGCCATTGAAAGCGCCGTTCCCCATTGTCCCGCTCCCGTTTCGGTGGTTACGCCTTTAAGTCCCTGCTTCTTTGCGTAATATGCCTGCGCAATCGCCGAATTAAGCTTATGGCTTCCCGAGGTGTTGTTTCCCTCGAATTTGTAATATATCTTTGCCGGTGTGCCGAGCGCCTTTTCAAGAAAATACGCTCTTACAAGCGGTGACGGACGGTACATCTTGTAGAAATCCGAAATTTCTTCGGGAATATCTATGTACGGCGTTGTGTCGTCCAATTCCTGATTAACAAGCTCTTTACAGAAAATTCCCTCCAGCTCCTCTGCCGTAACCGGTTTTAATGTTCCGGGGTTTAAAATGGGCGCCGGTTTGTTTTTCATATCGGCTCTGAGATTATACCATTTCTTCGGCATCTCATCTTCTGATAAATAAATTTTGTACGGTACGTTCATAATACTCATTCCTTTCTGCATAAAAAAATACTATAGAACAAATAAGTCTATAGTATGCAAACTACGAAAAATATACAGAAATATCCTCTGCTCGTCTATTCTCTTCTACTCTAAACTCATCTATTCTACCGTCATTATAGCACCCCAGGTTTTGTTTGTCAAGAAAAATTTTAAAAAATTTTTGTCGGCATATTTTAACATAAATGCAAGATGTTTTTAATACAAATAATCCGCTTTTCGGTGTATAATATATTTTGCCGGATTTTCCGACAAGGCAGTTTGGGAATGAACATTCCGTGGACGGCTCGCCCCTTACCCCGAAATATAACGGAAAGGGGTGATGCTTATGAAGAAATACATATTAAGAATATTGATTTTGATAATCATATTTATAATTGTTTTTCAAATAAAAGCAAGTTAGTCGCCCACACCGTCAAATGTAGCGACTAACAAAATCGTTATTTGGGCGATCCGTTCAACAGACTGCCTTTTTCTATATTCATTATACTCCCGTTCGGATTTTTTGTCAACAATAAATTAAATTTTTCGGGCGGCGGGGTATTGCTTTTAGGGGTAAAATATAGTATAATTTATACGTATTATAACTTATGATTGGAGAAATTTAATGATCACAGTAACGGACGTAAGTCTTAATTTCAGCGGACAATCGCTTTTCAAGGACGTAAACCTCAAATTCACCCCCGGCAACTGCTACGGTATAATCGGCGCAAACGGTGCGGGAAAATCCACTTTTCTGAAAATTCTTTCGGGCGAGCTTGACTCGACCACAGGAAGCGTTTCAATCGACCCCAACTGCAGAATGTCTATCCTTAAACAGGATCACTTCGCATATGACGCATATACCGTTCTCGATACGATAATTATGGGCAACAAAAAGCTCTATGACATAATGAAAGAAAAAGACGCCCTCTATGAAAAACTCGATTTTTCCGATGAGGACGGCATAAGAGCCGCCGAGCTTGAGGCGGAATTTGCGGAAATGGACGGCTGGGAGGCGGAGTCTGACGCATCGAAGATGATACAGGGACTCGGACTTGACGAGAGCGTTATGTATAAGATGATGTCCGAGCTTGACGGTAACGAAAAAGTCAAGGTGCTGCTTGCACAGGCGCTTTTCGGAAACCCCGACATTATTCTCCTGGACGAGCCTACAAACCACCTCGATATACAGGCTATCGACTGGCTGGAGGAATTTCTTATGGACTACAGCGGAACGGTTATAGTCGTTTCGCATGACAGATATTTTCTTAACGTTGTCTGCACGCACATTGTCGACATTGACTATACGCAAATTAAAATGTATGTCGGAAACTATGAGTTCTGGTACGAGTCAAGTCAGCTTATTCAGCGTATGATAAAACAGCAGAACAAAAAAGCGGAGGAGAAAATCTCCGAACTGCAAAACTTTATCCGCCGTTTCTCGGCAAACAAATCCAAATCCAAGCAGGCGACAAGCAGAAAGAAGATGCTCGATAAGCTTACCGTTGAGGAGCTTCCGGCGTCCTCAAGACGTTATCCGTTTGTCGGCTTTGATATGGACAGAGAGGCAGGCAAGGATTTATTGTTTGTCGAGGGAATTTCAAAGACCTTAAACGGCGAAAAGCTTTTAAACAATATTTCATTTACAATGAACCACGATGATAAAATCGCCGTAATAGGCGATAACGAGCTTGCCGTTACGGAGCTTATGAAAATCCTTGCGGAGGAGAGCGAGCCGGACGAGGGCAGTATCAAATGGGGCGTAAGCACCTCACGGAGTTATTTCCCCAAGGATAATTCAAAATATTTTGACGGCTGTACGCTTAATCTTATAGACTGGCTCAGACAGTTCAGTCCCGAAGGCTTTGAAACGCAGAACGAAACGTATATACGTGGATTTTTGGGCAGAATGCTGTTCTCGGGCGATGATGTATTTAAGGAGGTTCAGGTGCTTTCGGGCGGTGAAAAAGTGCGCTGTATGCTCTCACGTATGATGCTTTTCGGCTCAAACGTGCTTTTGCTCGATCAACCCACAAACCATCTTGACCTTGAGTCGATTACGGCGGTAAATAACGGTCTTAAGGCGTTTAAAGGCAACGTGATATTCGCCTCGCATGACCATGAGTTTATAAACACGATCGCAAACAGAATTATCGATATAAAGGCGGACGGTACGATTGTCGACCGTATGTGTACGTATGACGAATATCTTGAAATGCAAAAAAACGCCGCAAACTGAAAGGAATGATAAATATGAGTTTGGCAGATAATATTTTTATTGATAACTGCAAACAGATAATAGAACACGGCTTTTCGGACGAGCATCTTGACGTGCGTCCGCATTGGGCGGACGGCGCAAAGGCGCATACCGTCAAAAGCTTCTGCATAGTAAACCGATACGATTTGTCGAAGGAGTTCCCCATTCTCACAATCCGCAGAACGTACCTTAAAAGCGCAATTGACGAGCTTTTGTGGATATGGCAGAAAAAGTCGAACAATATTCACGACCTGCACAGCCACGTATGGGACGAATGGGCGGACGAGAACGGCAGTATCGGAAAGGCATACGGCTATCAGCTGGGGATAAAGCACCAATATCCCGAGGGCGAGTTTGACCAGGTGGACAGAATTATTTACGATTTAAAGCATAATCCGGCGTCACGCAGGATTATGTCGAATATATACGTGCATGAGGATTTGCACGAAATGAATTTGTACCCGTGCGCATACAGTATGACCTTTAACGTGACGGGGAATAAATTAAACGGTATATTAAATCAGCGTTCGCAGGATATGCTCACGGCGAATAACTGGAACGTTGTGCAGTATTCGGCGCTGCTGATTATGATGGCAAAGGTTTCGGGACTTGTTCCGGGCGAATTTGTGCATGTAATTGCGGACGCACACATATACGACAGGCATATTCCGATAGTGGAGGAAATAATAGCAAAAACTCCGTATGACGCTCCAAAGCTTGAAGTGAACGACGTTACGGATTTCTATAAATTCACTCCCGACGATTTTAAGCTTATAGATTACAAATACCACGAGCTTAAAACGAAAATACCTGTTGCAATTTAACCCAAAAAAGGACGGTTTTGTTTATGAATTTGATAGCGGCGGCGGATAAAAATATGGCGATAGGCAACAAAGGAAAACTTTTGTATTCCATTCCGGGCGATATGAAGTTTTTCCGTACAACGACCACGGGCAAGGTGGTTGTTATGGGCAGAAAAACACTCGAATCGTTCCCGGGGCAAAATCCGCTCAAAAACCGTGTGAATATCGTGCTTACGAGAAACACAGAGTATAAAAAGGACGGGGCGGTAATCTGCACCAATATTGAAATGCTCAAAAAAGAGCTTGAAAAGTACGATACAAACGATATTTTTGTTATAGGCGGCGAGGAAATATACAGGCTTTTGCTCCCGATGTGCGATAAGGCGTACATAACACGCATAGACAGCGAAAGCGAGGCAGACGCATATCTCCCCGACCTTGACAGCGATGATGACTGGCATATAACTTCAAAATCGGAAACGTATTCCGAAAACGGACTTGATTTCAGATTTGTAACCTACGAACGAAAGCGGAGAATAGAAAATGTTTGGTAACGATATAAGCATAGACCTCGGTACGGCAACCGTTCAGGTGTATATAAAAAATAAGGGTATTGTTCTGCGTGAGCCGACGGTCATTGCGGTGAACACCGATACCGACAGCGTGTGCGGCGTAGGGCGTGACGCATTGCTTATGATAGGCAGAACACCCCCTAATATTCACGCAGTACGTCCGCTTATCGACGGGGTAATATCCAATTTTACGCTCACGCAGGAGATGATACGGCTGTTCCTTAAAAAATCAATTTCGTTTACCGCAGGACACCCGAGAATTATGATGTGCGTGCCGAGCGGTATAACCGATGTTGAGCAGAGAGCCGTAATAGAGTCCGCACGTGAGGCGGGCGCAAAGGATATTTATATTATAGAAGAACCCGTTGCGGCGGCGCTCGGCGCAGGGTTTGATATTTCAAGGGCGCACGGCACAATGGTTGTCGACATCGGCGGAGGAACTACGGATATTGCGGTAATGTCGCTCGGCGGCGTGGTTGCGAGCCGTTCTTTAAAAATTGCCGGCGATGAGTTTACCGAGGCGATAATACGGTATATGAAAAAGGAAAAGGGACTTTTCATAGGTCCGAGGACGGCAGAGGATATAAAGCGTGAAATAGGCTGTGTTATCCCGCGTGAGAAAGAACTTGTGTACAGCGCAAAGGGACTCGGCGTTTCGTCGGGACTGCCGCAGAGCGTTATGATTTCGTCAAACGAGATTTATCCGATATTTGATGATTTTGTGTTCAATATCTGCGAGCGTGTGCGAGAGGTTTTGGAGGATACTCCCCCCGAACTTCACGGCGACATCATAGACGATGGCATTGTTATGACGGGCGGCGGCTCGCTGATTTACGGTCTGGGCGACAGAATTACGGAGGTTTCGGGCGTTAAGTGCAGTATTGCGCCGTCGCCGGTCGATTGCGTCGCACTCGGCGCAGGGCGTGCGCTCGAGGCGATAGACACCGTTTCCGACCCGACGCACATTTATCATAAAAAAGCGTATATACGTGATTGAGAAAGGAATTAAATTATGTTAAACAATATCGATATTCAGAAAATTCTTCCGCACCGCTATCCGTTTCTTCTTATTGATAAGATAGTGGAGCTTGACGAGGGAAAGAGCATAAAGGGCATAAAAAATGTGACGGTGAACGAGCCGTTTTTCCAGGGACATTTCCCCGGGAATCCGATTATGCCGGGCGTTCTCATATGCGAGGCGCTTGCGCAGGCAGGTGCGGTAATGCTCCTGTCAATGCCCGAAAATAAGGGTAAGCTAGGCGTGTTTACGGGAATAAACAATTTCAAATTCCGCCGTCAGGTAGTGCCGGGCGATACGCTCGAACTGTCTGCGGAGCTTTTGGTTTACCGCCACGGTATGGGCAAGGCAAACGTTAAGGCGACCGTTGAAGGTCAGGTTGCCGCAATGGGTGAAATAAGCTTTGCGGTGATTGAAAATGCAGCCGAATAATGATGAGCGCATAGACGATTTACAGCTTAACGGACTTGTTATTCTGCAAAAAGCAAACGGTTTCAAATTCGGAATAGACGCCGTGCTTCTGTCCGATTTCGCAAAGGACGCACCGTCCTCACGCACGCTTGATTTGTGTACGGGAACGGGCATTGTGCCGCTGCTTTTGAGCGCAAAAACAGCCGCACCCGATATATGCGGATTGGAAATACAGCACGATATATGCGATATGGCAAAGCGCAGTGTCATAATGAACTCTCTGGAGGACAGAATACATATAACCGAGGGCGATTTGAACAATGCCTGTGAAATATACGGAAAAAGCACATTTGACAAGATAACCTGCAATCCTCCGTATATGGAGTGCGGCAAGGGACTTGTAAACGAAACCGATACGCTGTCGCTGTCACGCCACGAAATAAAATGCACGCTTGATGATGTGCTTCGGGTAAGCGCACAGCTTTTAATACCGCAGGGGCGGTTTTTTATGGTGCACCGTCCGTCACGCCTTGCGGACATCATCTGCGGTATGCGCAAGTATAAAATCGAACCGAAAAGACTGCGCTTTGTACAACCTAACGCCGAAAAGGCGGCAAATCTCGTGCTTGTCGAGGGCGCACGCTGCGGGGGCAGGGAACTTAAAATGCTTCCTCCGCTTTATGTTTACAATGCGGACGGGAGCTATTCGGACGAAATAAACAGAATTTATAACAGAAAAGAGGAGCATAATTGAACGGAACATTATACCTGTGCGCCACGCCGATAGGCAATCTGGGCGACATTTCCGCAAGATGCCTGGAGGTGCTGGAGAGCGTTGATTTGATTGCCGCCGAGGATACACGGCGCACCGTACAGCTGCTTAATCATTTCGGGATTTCAAAACCGCTCACAAGCTATCATGAGCATAATAAGCGTGAAAAGGGCGAGTATATAATATCGCTTTTAAAGGACGGAAAAAACGTGGCGCAGGTTTCGGACGCCGGTACGCCGGCAATCTCCGACCCGGGCGAGGATTTGGTTAAGCTGTGTATAGAAAACGATATTACGGTCACGTCCGTACCGGGGCCCGTTGCAGGGATAAATGCGCTTATACTTTCAGGACTTCCCACACGCAGATTTTCCTTTGAGGGATTTCTGTCGGTGAATAAACGGCACAGGACGGAGCATCTGGCGTCGCTTAAAAACGATACTCATACGCTCATTTTTTACGAAGCACCGCATAAGCTCAGAACAACGCTTGCCGATATGGCAACGGTGTTCGGCGGTGAGAGAAAAATTGCGCTCGTGCGTGAGCTTACAAAACTGCATGAAGAGGTTATAAGGACAACGCTTGCCGATGCGCTTTCGCTCTATGAGGAGCGTTCGCCCCGAGGTGAGTATGTTCTTATTATAGAGGGCGCACGGGAAAAGAACAATAATGCGGAAGAATGGTGGACTGCGCTTTCCGTAACGGAGCACGTGGAAAAATACATAAACGACGGACTCACTTCAAAAGAAGCGATTAAAAAAACCGCCGCTGACAGGAACGTTCCCAAGCGTGACGTTTACGGAGAATATCACGGTTTGGACAGCTGATGTGTTCGGTTGCTGAACAGAATGGAGATTGTTATGAAAAAGAAAAGCAAAATATTTCTCGGAACGCTTGCCGTTGCGGGCGTATACAGCGCCGTAACTGGCAAGGGCGTGTTTAATAAATGGCGCTTTAAGGATCAGCACAACGCCGTTTCAAGATATGTGAAGGGGCATTATCCCAACTCTGTTTATACACCCATTACCGCATCGGGCGACGGCTGGGCAACGGTCATACTCCGCCCCGGATACCCGAAAGTGTTTTTGTACATTACACGCTCCGATGACGGTATGTATATATTCCATGAAACAAAAATTAATAAATAAAAACACGTTTTTGCATTTAACTTGTTAAATTTCTCGATTTTTAATAAGTTAAATGCATTTTTTTGTGTTTACTTAGCAAAAAATCGGTTCGAAACGGACATTAATTGTCCGTTTCATCGGAGGAATTGCTTAAATTATCAATAGCATATTCACAACATTGCACAACAAAATTGTTTAATGACACATTTTCCTTTTGTGCAATAACGGACATTTTATCAAGCATAGACTTCGGAAATCTGAAAGTTCTGTTTACAGACTCCTCCGCATGACGTACCTTAAACATAAGCAATCGCTCCTTTCAACTATATTATATATGCAAACAACACAAAATTATATACAATAATTTTGTAATTTTATGTTATGTGCATTTTGCACTTGACAAAATTATGAAAACGTGATATACTTATTAAAAGTTGATTGATATAAATATTATGAAAGGAATTTTTTGTATATAACGATCCAATATAATATGTGTGACATTTTTTAATTTTGAATAAAGCGAAGTATATCGGCTCCGCATTTTTTTCGTATCAATAAATATTTTTTCCGTATGAATTTTTTATCGCATTTTGTCAAAGCGTGTCGTATTCTCTGAATATGACTATTTTTTTTGCGTTAATTATGCCAAAACTGCGTCAATCATGCCAAGGGGATTGATTTTAAAAAAATATCTGCTATACTTATTTTTGAAAGGACAAAGGAAAATTATGGACAAGGTTTTAAATTGTTTAACCGAGTATTATGTGAGAAAAAACATCATACCCAAAGAGAAAAAAGAAGTTTACTTTTACGGTCTTAAACTCATAACGTCGGACATAATAAATTTTTCGATTATTATGATTTTGGGATTAATCTTGGGGAGGTTTCTTGACAGCGTTGTGTTTCTTCTTTCGTTTTGCACACTGAGATTGTTCAGCGGAGGATTTCATGCAAAAACTTTCTGGCTGTGCCGTCTTACGATGATGCTCACATTTTCGGGAGTTGTGCTGTTGTCCATGCGTCCTGTTCCGTGGCAGTATGCGGCGGCGGCAAATACAGCGGCGGTCATAGTGATTGCACTTCTTGCTCCGATAGAGCACCCAAATAAGCCTCTAAAAGAGAAGCAGAAAAAACGGAACAAAATAAAAGCGATAATAATGTCTGTATTTCTGGCGATTGTTTCGGCAACACTTGCCTATATCGGCATAAAAACAGGTATTACTATATCATTAACGCTTTTGTCGGTGGTTGTTTTAATGATTGTCGGCATGGCGGTCACGAAAGGAGGAAAACAGTAATGTTTGATATGATCAATACTCTTATTGCAGACGCAGCTTATGATGCAGCAATCTACTCGGTAGGTCTTGCTTCAACAGGCGGCGCACATCAGCCCGTAGAGCCGAAAATGCTCCAGGATTTAGCTGAAAACAACTAAGTTTAAAAAGAAAAATACATATTTTTCTTTTTAAAAATGGTAACGCATACATTTGCCACTCCGAATTATATCCTATTTCTACACCAAAAAGGCATTGTATGCGTTATTGAAAATCAGAGGACGGTAACAGAACTTTTCTGTTGCTGTCTTTTTTTGCAAAAATATGGTGTTTTGCAAACGCAAAGGTAGGGGGTCGATGCCCTCATCGACC
>DJRJ01000119.1:36392-47369 GCA_002438865.1 Clostridiales bacterium UBA6363 | reverse complement strand
CGCAATGGTACTCGGTACTATGGCACTTCCGGTTTTTGCCGACGGTGAAACCACAGCCGGTACTTTTAGTGAATTAAAAACAGTCATAGCAAATGCAACAGCCGGAGATACAATCAAACTCACTGCGGATATTTCAAAAGAAGCATATGACAGAGATTTGGAGTTCGAACCGAAAGTTGCTCTTACATTTGATTTGGACGGACATACTTTATCTTTAAACGGTGACAATCTGTTCAGCTCTGATGTAACCTTTAAAAACGGAACCATAGAGGTTGGACCTCAAACAAGCACCGGCTTTATTTGGATGTGGGATTCGGCTAAACTTGTATTAGATGAAATAACATTGAACGCAGACGGTGTAACCGGATATTCCATTATCGATCTCAATGGAAATTCCGATGCTGAAATAAAAAACTCGGCAATGAATATCACCAACAAAAATAAGTCTGACAGTTCAACGTGTTCCAACATTATAACTGACGGTAAAAATGTAAGTATTGAAAATACTGAAATAACTGCATCTAATGTTCACAGAGGATTTGTTTCAATATCCAACCTTATTATAGATGATAAATCATCTGTTAGCATGAATGACAACACTAATGCAGCGTTTAAAAATTGTGGCGGAGTTATTGATGGAAAAATAACAGTATCAAATTGCACCAGCGCCATTGAAAACAAATATGGCAAGGAGCTTACTATTGCGAAAAATGCCGTTGTAGATGTAAAAAGCTGCACTAAGGGAAGTATTGTTACCGGAGCTGACGCTGTTATCATAGTTGCTTCAAATAATGTTACAACTGATGATGATATAAGCTCTGTTACTAAAAAAGCAGTTGCATCAATAGGCGATAAGTATTTCACAACACTTCAGGCTGCAATCAAAGCTACAAAGGATATGCCGGAAAATGACATTACAATCGACTGTGTAGCAGGAGCCGATTTGGGTAATTTAGTACACGCAGGAGTCACCAAAAATCTTACAATAAACGGTAACGGTGCATATATATCTTCCGGTGACGGCGATTTGAGTTTCGACATGAATACGCACGATGCAACTAACAATGGTGATTGTACGCTTACTCAAAATATAAAAGTTGTTGTAAATAATGTTAAAGGCATTGGCGCATGGGGTTGGAGAAATTCGGATTTTACAATCGACCTTGAATTTAATAACTGCGAAGATATGTTTGAAGTATATATCGGCGGTGAAAAAGGAACAAACAATTATAAAATAAATAATTGTTCTTTTGACGGCACAACGAAAGCAAGCAGAACGACTGTTTTCACAAACACAAAAGGTACAATCGAAATAGAAAACACAAAATTCGACAATATTATTGAGCCGATTAAGGTCAATAATAAATTAACAGATGAATTAAATGTAGCCGTAAAAGACAGCACATTTACAAATTGTTCTGTAACAGACGGCACTTATGAAAAATGGGAATCAGAGCGTGCACCGATTGGTATTATATCGTCGGGTAAGGGAGCAACTGTTAATCTTACTGTTGACGGATGCGAATTTGTTTATAACAATTCCAATACTCCGGCTAATGGTCAGGTTCGTGTAGGCACAGGTGAAACGGGAAAGACATCGAATCTTGCGACGGCTACAATAAAGAATAATAATGCCGATGTCATAGTTGATGTTCTGTACCCTAACGGCACAGCTGCGGTTAAAAAGAAGATTCCGGCAAATGAAACAGCAATTATATCAAATGTAGTTACTGCTTGGGATACGCTTACGGACTCCGGCTTCTACGAGGCTGACGGCAAAAAGTACGGCGTAATGAGATTTTCTTTCAGAGTAAATCCGTCATTAACCGATATTACCGAGGCGGGAATTAAGTTCAGCAAGGCTGAAAATCCCACCGCAGAAGTGTCGGGAACGGTTGTATCGAAAGAGGGCGCAATAAACGTATTCTACGGTGATGTAACAGGCATCAGCGACGGCGACGCAAACAACTGCTATGCCATTGCTTACATAAAAACAGCCGCCGGCAAGGTATGGTCGGAGGTTGTGAAATGCTCTGTAAACTGGAACAAGAGATTTACGGGATATACTCCGGGAGGTGCTGAATAATGAAAAAACAATACAATGCTCCTAAAATGGAAACAATGAAGTTTGATGCGGACGACATCATAAAAACAAGCGGTGATATAATCGACGCTATATCGCCCGAAACTTTTACTGACGCTGTAAAAGTCGGCGAGAGCGCAATAGACAGAGTTGAATAAATTCTGTTGACAGTGGTGGAATTTTATGAAAAAACCGATATTTACTTTTATACTGTGTGCGGTGATGCTTTTTGCCTCTGCCGCATATGCGGACGAAACACCGGTGACCGTTACGGTGCAAGGTGAAAAACTTGAAACCCCCGTCGCACCTCAAATAGTAAACGACAGAACCATGCTCCCCATGCGCTCCATATTTGAGAAACTCGGCGCAGACGTTACATGGGCGGCAGACGATCAGATGATTTTTGCTGTGAAAGATGATACTTTTATCACTCTTAAAATAGGCTTTAACGCAATGTCGGTTCAGACCGCAGGCAAGGAGGGAAATACGTCCGTTTTTCTGGAAACGGCTCCGTACCTACAGGACGACTATACTTTTGTTCCCGTTCGTGCCGTTGCGGAAGCTTTCAACGCAAAGGTTGACTGGATAAGCGAAACAAAAACTGTCGTTATTACTACAGACTGATGGGGAAAATAAAGTGAACATAAGACAACTTTGCCCGAGATGCAAAACAGGAAAAGACTCCATAGAACTTGACAGCAAATCATTGGAATGTCCGTATATGTACTGTCACAGAGGCAATCGCTGTACAATGTTTAAGCCGCTTCGCACCCGGGGGTTATACGGATTGTTTGAAAAACTGGCGGCGCAATTGAAAAAGAAGGATACGCATTAATGCGTATCCTTCTTTGCTTAATACCAAATAACAGCGGTTTCTTTCGGTATTGTTTTCCCTGACGTATATATTTCTTCAAGCTTTTGACGGACGTGAGCCACATACATCTTTTTTCCGTATTCATAAGCCGAAAATTCAACTTTTTTTACTTCAAGAGACTCGGTATCAACTACAACATGACCGATTTTTTCGCTGTGTTCGGGCGTATAATCGCAAGAGATTTCATTATTCTGTACCGATATATTAAATAAATGTACCATACTGACTCCTTTTGAAACTTTGCTCGGCATTACTGATAACAGTATATCACAGAAAAATGACATTATCAAGAAAAATATAGAAGCTGTCGATTAATTTACTGTTATATATTGAAAATGTGTAACTTGTATGGTATAATTAAACAAAAAAGGCGGTGAATTATATGCATACTTATTTCAGTCTGATCATCGGAGCTTTTGCGCTGTTAACAGGAACGGCTTTCTTATTTTTTATGGTATTTTCAAAAAATAATTCGAAACGGGTGCACATTATTGTGTCGGTTTTATTTGCGATGACGGCAATGGTTTCATGGCTTTTGAACTTCGGCTGGATAAGGTTTATAATGACGCTTTTATTTATACCGGTAATTCACAGCATAGCGTTTATAATTATAAATAACCGTTCGGCATCTTATATGGACTGTTCCGCTAAGTTAAAAAGATATGTCACGTTATCATATATTACATATCTGTCGGGATATTTACTGTTCCCCGACGGCGGTGATGTCGGTCAAATGTATTTATTTTTCGGTTTAATACGCAGTAACACAATCGCAGAGTTATGTTATTTCCCCACGGTTCTCTTATTTACAGCTAATATTGCTCTTTTGGTTCTGCAGAGCAAAGAAAGAAAAAAGATATTGCAAATAAGTATTGACAAGTGAGTATTAACAAGGGTAAAATTAATATATCGGAAAAGAAAGGAACGGATATACAAATGTTAGAAAACAAAACGGTTGTTCTCGGCGTGACGGGGAGCATAGCCGCATACAAGATACCCAATCTTGCAAGGCTTCTTTTAAAGCTCGGTGCGGACGTACAGGTTCTGGCAACCCCGAACTCCGCAAACTTTATAAATCCTTACACTTTTGAAACGCTTACAAAAAACAAGTGCCTTGTCGATACATTTGACAGGAATTTTCAATACAGCGTGGAACACGTTGCTCTCGCAAAAAAGGCGGACATTGTGATGATTGCTCCGGCAAGTGCGAACGTTATCGGGAAAATCGCAAACGGGATTGCGGACGATATGCTCACAACCACCGTTATGGCTTGCCCGTGCAAAAAGATAATCGCTCCTGCAATGAATCACAATATGTTTCACAATCCCATTGTACAGAGTAACATAGAAAAGCTTAAAAATTACGGCTATATAATTGCCGAACCCGAAACGGGTATGCTCGCAAACGGCGACAGCGGTGACGGCAGAATGCCCGAGCCGGAGGAGCTTTTGGAATACATTTTAAAAGAAATTGCATACGAGAAAGATCTTTCGGGAAAGAAAGTGCTTGTGACGGCAGGCGCAACCTGTGAGGCTATCGACCCTGTACGATANNTATAACAAACCACTCCACGGGCAAAATGGGATATGCCATAGCACGTGCCGCAATGAGGCGAGGTGCAAAGGTCACTCTTATAAGCGGACAAACAAACCTTAAGAGAGTGCCGTTTATAAACACGGTTGATGTTTTAAGCGCAAGCGATATGTACGACGCCGTTTTAAGCTGTGCTGACGATTTCGACATAATTATAAAGGCGGCGGCGGTTGCGGACTACAGACCGAAAGATGCTTCGGCGGAAAAGATAAAGAAATCGGACGGCGGGGCGGTTATCGAACTGGAACGCACGGCTGACATATTAAAAACTCTCGGCGAAAGAAAAAAAGAAAATCAATTTTTATGCGGATTTTCAATGGAAACAGAAAACGTAAAGGAAAACTCTCTAAAAAAACTCAAATCAAAAAATGCCGATATGATTGCCGCAAACTGCCTTAAAACAGAGGGCGCAGGCTTCGGCACGGACACAAACGTGCTTACGCTGTTTACGAAAAAAGGCGAAAAGGAGCTTCCGAAAATGTCAAAGGACGAGGCGGCGCACAAAATACTCGATGAAATTTTAAGTTTACAGGGGGAAAGATAAGTTATGAAAAAAATTATATCTGCGGCGGTAAGCTGTGCTTTGATTATGACGTCCTTTGCGGCGGCAAAGGCGGAAACTCCGATAAGAGTGATTGCGGACGGCAAATACGTAAATTTTGACGTTGCGCCGACAATCAAAAACGACAGAACTCTCGTTCCCGTTCGTGCAGTGTTTGACGCTCTCGGCGCACAGGTGGACTGGGACGGAGAAACGCAGACAGTTATCGCAAACAAGGGCGATACAAGCATCTCAATGCGTTTAAATGAGAACGTACTCATAAAGAACGGCGAGGGGATACTGCTCGACACCTCATCGGTACTCGTAAACGACAGAGTGCTTGTTCCCGTTCGTGCAGTGAGCGAGGCGTTCGGCTGTAATGTTTTATGGAACAAGTATGACAGCACCGTTGTCATTGTGAGCGACCCGTCAAAGGTGGTTGCGGCACAAATAGGGTCCGAGCCTGTTTATCTTGACGAGTTTAACGCACATATGATGTTCTCAACGGTAAGCACATCAAACAGCATACCCGGATCCGATTTTGAGAAGATTACGGACAGCATATGGGACAGCGAGCAGAACGGCGTTGTTTACCACGATCTTGTGGCAAAAAATATTTTGGAACAGATTGCAATGTGCCGTGCGGCTGTAAGCAAATCGGAAAATCAGCTTTCAGATGATGAGATTGAGTCGATTTACGGGGAATTTGCATCTCTTGCGGGCGGATATGACGTTGCGGCAGAGGCGCTCAAGGCAAACAACACCTCGGAAAAAGCCTTTAAGCAATGCATAAAAGGAATAAAAACATACATGGATATGTATGAGACGGCTTGGAAAAACTCCGGCGAAAGCATTACCGATGACGAAATTAAAAAATACGCAGACGAAAACGCAATGTGCGCAAAGCACATCTTATTCAGGGTATCCGATGAGAGCGAGGACGCACAAAAGAAAGCAAACGCAGAGGAAACATTAAAGAAAATCAAAGGCGGAGCGGACTTTGACGAGCTTATGACAGCGCTTTCGGAGGACCCCGGCACAAAAACAAATCCCGACGGATATACGTTTTTCCCGGGGGACATGGTAAAGGAATTTGAAGATGCGGTAAAATCGCTTAAAATCGGCGAGGTGAGCGAGGTTGTGAAATCATCTTACGGATACCACATTATAAAGCGTGAAAAGCCGGACATGAGTAAAATCGACACGGAGAATGTACGTTCTTCATTGACAGAGAGCAAAATAAGCGAAATAATGCCCGTTTCGGAGACTGTTACATCTGTGGAGGAAGATGTTTTATCAAACATACTGCCGATTAAATTTTAAGAGAGAGGAAAGGCAATGGTTTTCAACGTTGCCTTTTTTTGATTTATTCTTTAATTATTTTTATTTTTGTGAGAAATTCTTGACTTTTGACCGTTTATGTTGTATGATATATCTTGTAGAGGTAGAGTTATGAAACTTATTGTAAGCGATTTGGACGGCACACTCCTCCGAAAAGGGGAAAAGCGTCTTAACAAAAATATAACAAATATAATAGAAAAGATTGCGGAAAAAAACGTATTCGCAGTTGCTTCGGGCAGGGCGTACACGGAACTGAGAAAACTTTTCGAGGGTATGGAGGACAGAATATATTTTATTCCGTCCGACGGTGCACTCGCAGTATACAAAGGAAAAACACTGTGTGAATGTCCGATTGACAAGCGCTTTTTGCCCGAGTGCGAATACACCGCACACGGAAAATACATCGTATATGTGAAAAGCAAAAAGCAGATGCTGATACGGAAAATACGTGAGCAGTACGGCAATCACGTTATACAGATAAAATCGGCGGACGAAATAACGGAGAATATTTACAAGATAACCGATTTTACAAAAACGGCGGAAATTCCGCTTCGCAAAGTATACGAGGACGCCGATATGCGTGAATACGCCGCAGAGTGCGCAAACAAGGGTACGGCAGTGAAAAAGCTTGCCGAATTGCTCGGGGTTATGCCCGCTGACTGCTATGTATTCGGCGACAACACAAACGATATTGAAATGTTTGCATACACAAAAAACAGCTACGCAATGATGACGGCAAAGCCTGCCGTGAAAAAATGTGCGGAGCATATTGCGGAAAGCTTTGAAACAGAAGCCGAAAAACTGATTTGAAAGGATGTACAAAATGAACGGTTTAGCGGAAATTAAAAAAAGTCCGAGAATTGACAGACTTATCAAAAACTTGTTTGAAAAAATGCCCGAAATAGAGGCGGACAGAGCAGTACTGCTTACCGAGTCGTACAAGCAGACGGAAAATCTTCCGATTATCGAGCGCCGTGCGAAAGCATTTCGGCACATAGCGGAAAATATCCCGATAACAATACGTGACGAGGAACTCATAGTCGGCAGTGCAACAAAAGCTCCGAGAGGGTGTCAGGTATTTCCCGAGTTTTCGTTCGAGTGGCTGGAGGACGAATTCGATACGGTTGCAACAAGAAAAGCAGATCCGTTTTACATATCCGAGGAAACAAAGAAAACCCTCAAAGAAACTTATAAATACTGGAAAAACAAGACTACAAGCGACCTTGCGTATTCGTATATGTCAAAGGAAACACGCACGGCAATGGAGCATAACATTTTCACACCCGGAAATTATTTTTACAACGGCGTGGGTCACGTGACGGTAAATTACGGCGAGGTGCTTGAAGGCGGTCTTAAAGGAATAATCGAAAAGGCGGAAAAGGCAAAAGCAAAATGCAATGCCGGCGATGCGGACTATGCAAAGCGTATGTCGTTTTTAAACGCCGTTACCGAAAGCCTGGAGGGCGCAATAACATATTCAAAGCGATATGCGGCGCTCGCACGGGAAATGGCACAGGCAGAGGGAAATCCCGAAAGAAAAGCGGAACTTTTGAAAATATCCGAGGTGTGCGATACTGCTCTCGAAAACGGAGCAAATTCGTTCTATGAGGCATGCCAGGCGTTCTGGTTTATACAAATGCTCTTACAGGTGGAGTCGAGCGGTCATTCGATTTCGCCGGGACGTTTTGATATGTATATGTATCCTTATTTCAAAAAGGATTATGACAGTAAAAAAATAACGCTCGAACAGGCGCAGGAACTTATGGACTGCATATGGGTAAAATTAAACGACCTCAACAAGGTGCGTGACTGCGTGTCGGCAGAAGGATTTGCCGGATACAGTCTGTTCCAAAATCTTATCGCAGGCGGTCAGACCAAGGACGGACTCGATTCGACAAACGAGCTTTCATACATGAGCATTTACGCAACCATGCACGTTGCTCTGCCGCAGCCGTCATTCTCGGTGCGTGTATGGAACGGCTCGCCCCATTCATTCCTGTTGGCGGCGGCAAAGCTTACAAGAATGGGCTTGGGATTACCGGCATATTATAACGATGAAGTGATAATTCCCTCGCTTTTGAACCGTGGTCTTACCATGGAGGACGCAAGGGATTACAACATAATAGGCTGTGTCGAACCGCAGAAATCCGGCAAGACGGAGGGTTGGCATGACGCCGCTTTCTTCAATATGTGCCGTGTTATGGAACTTGTTTTCCACAACGGTACGGACAAGGGTGAGCTTGTCGGAATAAAAACCGGTGAGGTAAGCTCATTCAAAACATATGACGAATTTTTTGAGGCATACAAAAAGCAGATGGAATACGAAATACAGCTTTTGGTTAATGCCGACAATGCAATCGATAACGCTCACGCAGAGCGGTGTCCTCTGCCGTTCTTATCATCAATGATAGAGGATTGCATAGGCAGAGGAAAATCCGTTCAGGAGGGCGGCGCAATATACAATTTCACGGGTCCGCAGGGATTTGGAATAGCCAATATGGCGGATGCCTGCTATGCGGTGAAAAAACTTGTATTTGAGGACAAAAAGCTTACTCTTGAAGAATACAAAGAGGCAATGGACAACAATTTCGGCTTCGGCGGAATAACCGACGATCAGGCTCGGGAAGTGACGGAGGAAATTGTAAAACAGCTTGCCAAAAACGGTGTAGACGTTACGGAAAAGCAGATAGCGGACATATACTTACAGGCTAAGGGCGGCAACGAAAAATATGCGCATGTGCATGATATGATAGACGCTCTGCCGAAGTACGGCAACGACAACGGCGATGTGGACATGATTGCACGTGAGGTCGCATACACATACACAAGACCGCTCGAAAAATACAGAAATCCGAGGGGCGGACAGTTCCAGGCAGGGCTATATCCCGTTTCGGCAAACGTTCCGCTCGGTGCGCAGACAGGTGCAACACCCGACGGCAGATTGGCAAAAACGCCTGTTGCGGACGGCGTTTCGCCCTGTTCGGGACGTGATGTCAACGGCCCGACGGCGGCGGCTAACTCCGTTTCAAGGCTTGACCATGCAATTGCGTCGAACGGAACTCTGTTTAATATGAAATTCCACCCGTCGGCGCTTAAGGGGCAGAGCGGATTGGAAAGCTTTGTCGCACTGGTACGGGGATACTTCGATCAAAAGGGAAGTCATATGCAATTTAACGTTGTAAGCCGTGAAACGCTTTTGGACGCACAGGCTCACCCCGAAAATTACAGGAGCCTTGTTGTCAGAGTGGCAGGGTACAGCGCATTGTTTACAACACTTTCAAAAGCCTTGCAGGACGATATTATAAAGAGAACGGAGCAGTGTGGTTTCTGATGGATATTAATGATGTAAAGGGTCGCATTTTCGATATACAGAAGTTTTCCGTTCATGACGGCCCCGGCATACGCACGATAGTGTTTTTAAAAGGCTGTGCGCTGCGCTGCCGATGGTGCTGTAATCCCGAGTCACAGAGTTTTGATATTCAGACTATGAATGTCAGCGGCAAGGAAAAAGTTGTCGGCAGGGACGTTACCGTCGGCGAGGTTATGGACGAGGTTTTAAAGGACAGTGTGTATTACAGGCGCTCCGGCGGAGGACTTACGCTTTCGGGCGGTGAGTCGCTCCTTCAGCCCGATTTTGCGGCGGCGCTTTTACAGGCGGCGCACGGATACGGGATAAACACTGCTATGGAGTCAACAGGCTTTGCGGATTACGGCGCAATAGAGAAAGTATTGCCGCACCTTGACTTGTATCTTATGGATATAAAACACACCGACAGCGAAAAACACAGGGAATTTACAACTCAGCCGAACGAGCGCATACTTGAAAATGCAAAGAAAATAGCAAAAAGCGGAGTGCATCTTATAATACGTGTTCCCGTAATACCGGGGTTTAACGACACCGAGAAGGAAATTTCGGATATTGCCGAATTTGCCGCAAGTCTTGACAGCGTGAATGAAATACATCTTCTGCCGTACCACAGGCTCGGCGTTGACAAATACGCAAATCTCGGACGTGACTACACTTTAAAAGAAATTCTTCCGCCATCGGACGAAAAGATGGAATTATTAAAGCGTGCGGCGGAACGCAAGGGTCTGCTATGCAAAATAGGTGGATGATGTGCGTCATAACATAATATATTCGGAGGACAAAATGGAAAATTTATCGGACAAAATGAGAATAGTGCAAGAGCTTGTCCCGGGTCGGCAGATAACTCTTGCGCACGTAATAGCAAATCCCGACGATATACTTTATCAAAAGCTCGGTCTTGACGTTTCGTCCGAAACAAGCACCGGCGCAATCGGTATACTTACGATTTCGCCGAGTGAAACCGTTATAATTGCCGGGGATATTGCGATAAAATCATCGGGGGCGTCAATCGGGTTTGTTGACCGTTTCAGCGGAACGCTTATCATAACGGGAACGGTTTCAACCGTTCTTACCGCAATCGGGGCAATACTCGATTACGCAAAAGATACGCTCGGCTTTGAAGTATGCGAAATAACAAAGACATGAGCAAAAAATTAATGCTTATCGGGCGCAGCGA
>DJRJ01000119.1:29326-36318 GCA_002438865.1 Clostridiales bacterium UBA6363 | reverse complement strand
CAGTCGGTAAACATAAGGGATATGATAATCGACACTCCCGGCGAATACATTCAGACCAAAAATTTCGGCACGGCGCTTGCGATATACTCATACGAGGCGGACGTTATCGGACTTCTTTTGAGTGCGGACGAGCAGTTCTCGCTCTACAGTCCGAACATTACCTGTATGACAACAAAAGACGTTATCGGCATAATAACAAAAGCGGACGTAAAAAACGCAAACGTCAAAAGAGCGGAAAAATGGCTTAAGCTTGCAGGGTGCAGACATATTTTTACCGTCAATTCGTTAAACAATGACGGCATTGACGAAATCAAAAAATATCTCGGCTGGGATTAAAAACAACAAAAACAAAGAAAAAAATAAAAAAAACAACATATTTCTCTTGACAACAAAGAAATACAGTGATAAAATATAAGCTGTAATAAAGCTACAAAACGGCTTTAATGCAAAATCTTTGCGGATTTTGCGTTGAATATATGCCGCATATGCGGCGGAAAAATAAAAGGAGATAAAGAAAATGGTAAACGAGTATGAAATCAAGAAACAAATCTGTGACATCGGTAAGAGAATTTACAACAGAGGAATGGTTGCGTCAAATGACGGAAACATCTCGGTAAAAATCGGCGAGAACGAATTTCTTTGCACACCGACAGGCGTAAGCAAAGGCTTTATGACCCCCGATTACATATGCAAGGTTGACGGCGAAGGAAAAGTTATTTCGGCAAACGCAGGCTTCAAGCCCTCATCGGAAATAAAAATGCATATGAGAGTTTACAAGCAGAGACCGGACGTTAAGTCGGTTGTACACGCTCACCCCGTATATGCAACAAGCTTTGCTATCGCAGGTATTCCGCTTACTCAGCCGATTATGCCCGAGGCTGTAATCGCACTCGGCTGTGTACCTATCGCTGAATACGGCACACCGTCAACGGACGAAATCCCGGACGCTGTAGAAAAATACTTACAGCACTTTGACGCCGTACTTCTTGCAAACCACGGTGCATTATCATATTCGGACAGCTTACTGTCGGCATATCACAAGATGGAATCGGTTGAATTTTACGCACAGCTCCTTTATCAGTCAAAGATGCTCGGCGGTCCGAAAGAGCTTTCACAGGAACAGGTTGAAAGACTTTACGAAATCAGAAGAAAGTTCGGTATGACGGGTAAGCATCCGGCAGACATCTGCTTAAACGCTAAGGGCGAACACAGCTGTCATCACTGCGGCGGCGGTGCAAAGAAGGAATGCGGCGCAGCGGACGCTGACCTTATCGCATCAATAACCAAAAAGGTTCTGGAGCAGTTAGGCAAATAATAAACGGCTATGAATGAGAAAGAAACTGCAAAGATTGCGCAAGCCGTAAAGGACGCTCTCGGCGGGTGCAGAGTACGCAATGCAAAAACCGTAACTCTTGCTGCCGCCAACGAAATAATCGCAGGCGTTATCCGAGAGGCACAGCGCATAGGCGTAAACGCCGTTGCGGCTGTTTCGGACGCATTTGCAAATCCCGTGAGTATCCAGTGTGCGGACAACTCGTTCCCGGCAAGCTACGATATTGCGCTTAATAAATCGTACACGTCGGCGGCAATGAAAATGCCCACATCACAGCTTAAGGATTTAAGCCAGCCGGGCGGCTCGCTCTACGGTATACAAAACACCAACGCAAACAAAATTGTCATCTTCGGCGGAGGAGTTCCGCTCAAAGACGGCGAAACGGTCGCAGGTGCGCTCGGAGTAAGCGGCGGAACTGAGTCCGAGGATACATATCTTGCGGAATTCGGTGCGGCGCTTTGGGAGGAATTGCAGTGATTGCCGAAAATGCGAAGAAAACCGCAGAAACGGTTTCAAAAACCATAAAAGGCAACATAACGCTTTCCGTATCGCCGGAGGAAAAAGATGAGCTTATCTACTATCTTGCGGAATACGGCGGTTATATTGCTTCAAGACGTCAGTGCGGAGAAATATCCGCACATCTTAAAACTATTAAAAGCCTTGGCGCAATGCTTTTTGCGCTGGGTGCGGTAACTGTATGTAATCATAAATTTATAATTTATGAGGCGGACGAATCCAATCCGCTCTGCGGCAGGGAACTGCCGTTCGGCGCTGTCGGAATTGTCTGCGATAAAAGCAAAAGGAGAATAGCAATGGATATTAATCAAGACAAAATTCAGGCTATTGTTCGGCAGGTAATATCTCAAATGGGCGAAAGCGGTACGTCTTCGGCTCCCTCAAAGGAAATACCGAAAACAAGCCGTGCGGCAATGCTTACCAAGCTTGAGCATTACGAAATAAAGGAATTCCCCATTCCGGAGCTCGGTGACGACGATATTCTCGTCAAAGTTGAAGGCTGCGGTATCTGCGGAACTGACGCACACGAATTTAAAAGAGACCCGTTCGGACTTATTCCGCTTGTACTCGGTCACGAGGGAACGGGCGAGATTGTCAAAATGGGCAAAAACGTGAAAAAGGACAGCGCAGGAAAACCCTTACATATCGGCGACAAGGTTGTAACCTGTATGATATTCAAGGATAATCCCGACATAACAATGTTTGACCTTAACAAGCAGAATGTCAGCGGTGCGGACGTTTACGGACTTCTTCCCGACGACGATGTTCACTTAAACGGCTGGTTTGCCGACTACCTCGTTGTAAGAGGCGGTTCGACAATATTCAACGTAAGCGATTTAAGCCTTGATATGCGTATTCTGATTGAGCCGTGCGCAGTGCTTGTGCATGCGGTTGAACGTGCGAAAACAACAGGTATATTGAGATTTAATTCAAGAGTTGCGGTTCAGGGCTGCGGTCCTATAGGTCTTATCTGTATTGCGGTATTGAGAACAATGGGTGTTGAACACATAACCGCTATAGACGGTCAGCCGTCAAGACTTGAATTTGCAAAACAAATGGGCGCCGACGCTGTGGTGAACTTTACCGAACACAAAGGCATCGAGGCGCTTGCAGACGCTGTTAAGGAGTCGTTCGGCGGTTACCTTGCCGATTTCGCATTCCAGTGCACGGGTTCGCCCGTTGCACACAGCAACATATATAAATTTATCCGCAACGGCGGCGGCCTTTGCGAATTAGGTTTCTTTATCAACGGCGGTGACGCAACAATCAATCCGCATTTTGATATATGCGCAAAAGAAATTACAACGGTCGGCTCATGGGTATACACCTTAAGAGATTACGCTACCACATTCGATTTCTTAAAGCGTGCAAAGGGCATAGGCTTGCCTATGGAAAAACTTATAACTCATAAGTTCCCGCTTTCGCAGATCAACGAGGCTCACAGAACAAATCTGGAGATGAAGGGTCTGAAGATTGCAATAGTAAACGAATAAATTAAGGCGCAGACTGCGCTGTGTGCCGTCGGCACGGAAAGGAAAGGTAATATAAAATGGCAAAAGAAGCATTGGGTATGATTGAAACAAGAGGTCTTACGGCAGCAGTTGAGGCGGCTGACGCAATGGTAAAGGCCGCAGAGGTTACTCTCGTAGGAACCGAAAAGATCGGTTCGGGTCTTGTAACGGTTATGGTAAGAGGCGATGTAGGCGCCGTTAAAGCCGCAACAGAGGCAGGAAGCGCAGCAGCTTCAAGACTCGGCGAGCTTATCGCTGTTCACGTAATACCCAGACCCCACGAGGACGTTGAAAAGATTTTACCGAAAATCTGAGAAACGGACGGTAGATAATTATGGCAGTAGCAAGAAAAACGGCTGCTCCGGCAGCAAAAACTCAAACACCCGTTAAGGAGGAAAAAAAGATGTCATTGGAAGCATTAGGAATTATTGAAACAAGAGGACTCGTTGCCGCAATCGAGGCGGCAGACGCTATGCTTAAGGCTGCAAACGTTCAGCTTGTAGGCACTGAAAAGATCGGTTCGGGTCTTGTAAGCGTTATGGTAAGAGGCGATGTAGGCGCAGTTAAGTCGGCTGTTGAAGCAGGCAGTGCAAATGCATCAAGACTCGGTGAGATTATCGCAACTCACGTAATACCCAGACCCCACAGCGATGTTGAAAAGATTATACCCGTACTTAAATAATCATAAACTGTGCGCTCCTCAATACCGCACTGCGGTATTGAGGAGGACGCTTGTTTAAATTTATGCCGCAAAAGCGGCGGAACGGAGTTTTTTATGATTATCGGAAAAGTAACAGGAAGCATAGTTTCGACAAGAAAAAATGAAAATCTGATAGGAAGCAAATTTATGGTGATTGAGCCTTACGAGGGCATGGACAATTCACATGGCAAGTTTATTGCCGTTGACAATGTCGGCGCCGGAATAGGCGAGATTGTTCTCGTTGCAACGGGAAGCGCCGCACGCATCGGCTGCGGTATGAGCGAATCACCCATTGACGCCGCAATCGTAGGTATAGTTGATTCCGATACAGAACTGGAGTTTTGATTTTAATGCAGATTTTAGAATTGAAAAATATTTTGCAGTCACACGGCATTGCCGGTGCGGGCGGAGCAGGCTTTCCGTCATATGCAAAGCTTAACGAAAAAGCCGACACGATAATTTTGAACTGCGCAGAGTGCGAGCCGCTTCTGAAATTACACAGACAGCTCCTCGAACGCCACGCATACGAAATTATATCCACGCTTAACATAATAGCGGAGGCGGTCGGCGCAAAGCAGTTTATTGTGGCTGTAAAAGCCGCATACAAGGGCGCAGTGGGCGCAGTAAAAAAAGAAATAGGAGATTTCCCGAAAGGAAAGCTTCATCTGCTTGACGAGATTTATCCGGCAGGCGATGAAGTCGTTACGATTTACGAAACAACGGGACGTGTTGTTCCGCCCGGCGGACTTCCGATAGAAGTCGGCGTGACGGTATACAATGTCGAAACCGTTTTGAATATGTATTATGCCATTACAAAAGGCGAGGGCGTGACGCATAAATTCGTAACAATAGCGGGCGAGGTGAAAACGCCCAAAACGGTATGTGCGCCGTTAGGCACAAGGTTTTCGGAGCTTATAGATTTCTGCGGCGGCGAAACGCTTGCGGAAACCGCTATAGTCTGCGGCGGCCCTATGACAGGTCGTATTGCGGACAAAAACGATACGGTTACCAAAACCACAAACGGTATTCTCGTAATGCCGAAAGATCATTACATAATCGAGAAAAAAACACAGAAACCATCCGTAAGCGTAAAGAGGGCAATGAGCGTTTGCTGTCAGTGCAGGCAGTGCAGTGAGCTGTGCTCGAGAAATTTACTCGGTCACCCCATAAGTCCGAGCGATTTTATGAGAGCGGTCGCAAGCAACGTTCCCGAAACAACGGCGCTTTTGAACACACAATACTGTTCACAGTGCGGTTTGTGCGGAATGTACTCATGTCCCCAGGGATTAAACCCGTCGGCGCTTATCGGTATATATAAATCAAACCTCAGAAAAAACGGGGTTAAATTCAGCAAAAAGGAAAAATGGGACGAGGTACGCCCCGAACGTGAATACAGAAAAGTTCCGATGAAGCGGCTTATCGAACGCATTGACGTTGCAAAGTATGACGTTGATGCACCGCTTTCTGAAGATGTTTTGGACATTCAAACCGTAAAGGTTATGATGAGCGAACACATCGGAAAACCGTCGGAGCCGTCAGTCACAGCAGGACAAAGCGTGAAATGCGGAGAAATTATAGCAAATGCCGCAGAGGGTGCGCTGTCGCTCCCGATACATTGTCCGATAGACGGAGTTGTTAATGAAGTTACGGACAAGTATATAATTATATCGAAACAGAAAGGAAGCTTATAATGGCGAAAGCAATAGGAATGGCGGAGTTTTACAACGTCACGGCAGGCGTTACTGCCGCCGATATTATGGCAAAAACCGCCGATGTGGAAATAATACGGGCTTCTGCAATCTGTCCCGGCAAGTACATAGTAATAATAGGCGGCGAATTGAGCGCAGTGAAAGCGTCGGTTGAAAGCTGCAAGGCTAAGCTTTCGAGAAAGCTTGTGGACAGCTTTGTTCTCGGCAATCCGCACGAGGATATTTTCCCGGCGGTATACGGCTGTGCGGAAGTAGGCGAGGTTGAGGCTCTGGGCGTGCTTGAGGCATTCTCGGCAGTATCTATAATTATGGCGGCGGACGCTGCCGCAAAAACCTCACAGGTTAAGCTGATAGAACTCAGAATAGGCAACGGTATGAGCGGAAAATCATATATGTTCCTCACGGGAAGCGTCGCTTCCGTCGAGGCGGCAATAGAAAAATCCGCACAGGCTCTTAAAGAGGAGGGCGTCTATCTTGACAGCACCGTAATCGCAAGACCCGACCGCAAGCTTTGGAAAAGTATTCTGTAAGAAAGGTAGTACACAGATATGGATAACGAAAAATACATAAGCGAAATTGTTGCAAACGTTATAAAGTCAATGAACGGCGAAACGAAATCAACACATCAAAAGGGTGTGTTTGACACTATGTCGGAGGCTCTTGCCGCAGTAAACAAGGCTTACAACGAATTAAAGGGATACTCTGTTGCACAGCGTGAGGAAATGATAAAGCATATAAGAAAGCTTACCCTTGAAGAAGCCGACAAAATGGCTGAGCTGGGCGTTTCGGAAACAGGCATGGGCAGAGTTGCCGACAAGATAATAAAGCATCAGCTTGTTGCAAACAAAACTCCCGGAACGGAGGACTTAAAGCCGTCCGTTATGACGGGTGACGCAGGAATGACCCTTATAGAAATGGCTCCTTACGGAGTAATCGGAAGCATTACGCCGTCCACAAATCCGAGCGAAACGGTAATCTGCAATTCAATCGGAATGATTGCCGGCGGAAACGGCGTTGTATTCAATCCGCACCCGAACGCAAAAAAGACTGCCAACTATGCGGTTGATCTCGTAAACCGTGCAATCCTTGAGGCAGGCGGCCCCGAAAACCTTGTTGTTTCGGTAGCAAACCCGACTAAGGCATCATCAGACGAAATGATGCAGTCACCGATTGTCAGAATGTTGGTTGCAACAGGCGGCCCGGGCGTTGTTAAGGCGCTCTTC
>DJRJ01000119.1:3968-29308 GCA_002438865.1 Clostridiales bacterium UBA6363 | reverse complement strand
GCAAAAAGGCTATCGGCGCAGGTGCGGGAAATCCGCCCGTAATCGTTGACGATACGGCTGACATTGCAAAAGCCGCACAGGACATTGTAAACGGCTCAAGCTTTGACAACAATCTTCCGTGTATCGCCGAGAAAGAATGTTTTGCATTCGCAAACATTGCCGACGAGCTTATCGACAATATGCAGAAGCACGGCGCTTATCTGATAAAGGGCAGAGAAATAGACAAATTAAAGGACGTATGCCTTATAAACAAGGACGGTAAATACGGCATAAACAAGAAATGGGTAGGCAGGGACGCAGTGAAGTTCCTTGAAGCAATCGGAATTGACGCCCCCAAAGACACAAAGCTTGTTATATGCGAAACAAATGCCGATCACCCGTTTGTACAGGTTGAAATGATGATGCCGGTTCTGGCAATAGTACGTGTAAACGACATTGACGAGGCAATAAGCCTTGCCGTTGCCGCCGAACACGGAAACAGACATTCCGCACACATTCATTCAAAGAATATCGACAACCTTTCAAGATTTGCAAAGGCTATTGAAACTACAATATTCGTGAAAAATGCGCCGTCATACGCAGGCATAGGCGCAGGCGGTGAGGGCTACACAACATTTACAATAGCCGGCCCGACAGGCGAGGGTCTTACAGCCGCACATTCGTTTACAAGAAGCAGACGATGCGTGCTTGTTGACGGACTTCACATAGTATAACCCCGAAAGGAAAAAATATATGAATGCACTGGGAATGATTGAAGTATACAGCTTTACAACGGCACTATGCGCTGCCGACCTTATGGCAAAAACAGCCGATATACGGATAATCGCATTTGACAGAAACAGACCGTTTGCTCCCAAAATCCCCGCACCGCTGATTATGGCGGTTAAGATAGAGGGCAGCGTTGCCGCAGTAAAAGCGGCGGTTGCCGCCGGCGAGGAATATGCGAAATCGAAAGGAATGTTCATCGTTTCACACATTATCGCACGTCCTGCGGAGGATACGGAAAAAATGGCGTATCTGATGGATATAAACAAGGATAAATTCAACAAAAAACTGCCGAAGAATATGCTCGGCGTTGAAGCGGACGAAAGCGTACGCTGTCCGGCTCTGGGTGTGCTTGAGGTATCGGGCTTTACCGCCGCTGTGGTGGGTCTCGATTCAATGCTCAAAGCGGCAGACGTGAGGCTTGTTCACAAAGAGGAACGCCTCGGCGGCAGATTGGTGTCGCTCATTGTAAAGGGCAGTGTTTCATCGGTGGACGCAGCGCTCGGGAGCGGACAGAAAACCGCCGACCCTATCGGCAAGGTTTACGGCTGTGAAAATATATCAAATCCGCACCCCGAATTGCTAAAATTCTTTGATTTGAGCATTGCGGATTGAACGGAGGAATTAGAAAATGTATGACGCTGAAAAAATAGAAAAAGCCGTTTCAATGATTTTGGACGAATACAAAAAAGACAAGAACGAAGAAATAAAGATCGGCGTTTCGCAAAGACATATACATCTTTCGAGAGAGGATTTGGACGCTTTATTCGGAAAAGGCTACGAGCTTACAAAGAAAAAAACTCTTATGGGCAGAGAATATGCCTCGGAGGAGTGCGTTACTTTGGTAGGTCCGTCGCTTAAGTCGATAGAGCGTGTGAGGGTTTTGGGCCCTGTAAGAAAGCACACGCAAGTAGAAATTTCAAAGACTGATACGTTTATTTTAAAGGTCAGTCCCCCGGTAAGACCATCGGGCGAAATTGAAGGCTCGGAGCGAATTGTAGTTGTAGGTCCAAAGGGCAGCGTATATCTCAAAGAGGGCGTAATAATAGCAAACCGCCACATACATCTTACGCCCGACTATGCAAAAAGACACGGCATAAAAGACGGCGATTATGTTGACGTTATGGTTGACAGCATAAAGCCGACAAAGTTCTACGGTGTTCAGGTGCGTGTAAGAGATGATTTCAACGTTGAGATGCATATAGACACCGACGACGCCAACTCGGCAGGTATAAAGAACGGAGATTTTGTAAGAATTATAAAGTAGGAGAGGTGATTTGATGTTTGCGGTCGAACGCCAGAAAAGAATACTTGAAACACTGAATGCGGAGGGCGCTGTATGGGTGAGCAAGTTAAGCACAGAGCTTGAAGTGACAGAGGAAACCATACGCCGTGACCTGGAAAAGCTCGAAAGGCAGGAACTGCTTGTAAGAACGCACGGCGGTGCTATATCCGTAAACGAGAGCAATCACGAAATGTCTTTGGAGAAAAGAAAGCACCTCAATTCGGAGGCTAAGGAAAAGCTTGCGGCTGAGGCTGTAAATCACATTGTTCCCGGCGATACGGTATTTCTTGACGCCTCAACCACTACTTTTTATATGTCACGGCTTTTAAAGCATATGCGTGACATTACCATTGTGACAAATTCAATACGTGTGATTAACGAGCTTGCCGGCTCGGCAGGTTTAAAGGTAATCGGCGTAGGGGGATTGGTCAGCAACAACCAATCATTTGTCGGTATGGCGGCGCACAATGACATAAGAAAAAATTATTTTGCAAACAAGATGTTTTTCAGCAGCCGTGGTGTGACCGTGGACGGCGGAATACTTGAAAGCAACGAGCAGGAATGCGATATAAAAAAATGCATGATAGAAAATGCAAAAAAGAAATACTATCTCTGCGACAAGTCAAAAATCGGCAGAATAGGTTTTGCTAAGCTTGCGCAGTTTGATACAATCGATTATTTTATAACAGAAAAAGGTCTTGACAATCGCTTTAAGGAAATTTTTAAAGACGTTGATGTTAAAATAGCGGAAGTATGATAAAACCCGTATTCTCCACAGGTGGGGAATACGGGTTTTTCTTATCCAAAATAAAGCCCGCCCCGCCGGGTTTTGACGCAAGGTCTATTACCAATGCATCTTTATTTACGTTGCTTAATATTTCCTCCGTTAATATCACGGCAGGAACAGTATTGAAAATAACGTCAAATTCGCATATACGGTTTTTCAGCTCACACAGCGGAACTGATTCGCAGCCGTGGCTCTCTATCATTGCAAGATCGGCGTATTTTCTCGCCTCAACATACGTTTGCGCTCCTATTCCAAACAGCATTTTAGCAAGTATTTTTCCCACTTTTCCGTATCCGAGAACAAGACATTTACTGCCGTTGAGCGTTATCGGCAATTCCGACATCGCTATCTCGACAGCACCCTCCGCCGTCGGAATTGCATTTTTTACTGCAAGCTCCTCTCGGAGCATATAATCCCGGAACGCTATCCCTCGCTTTTCAAGCGCATCTGCCGCCGTTTTTTGTATACGCCCTCCGAATACCAATGAGGTGGGATTTATTCTTTCAATAAGCGTTTCCATACTTAGCTTTTCCTTCGCAAACGGCATATTTACCGTATCTCCGTCAAAGCTGACGGGCACGGGCAGTACGATTATATCCGCATCAAACACCGCATCGGGATTTTTCTCCGTGCGAAGTCCGCCGCTTTCCGTATCAAATCCGTAAAGCATTACGGCATATCCCTCGCTTTTAAGCTCCCGTGCAAGCGTTAGCTGGCGCATATCACCGCCTATTACTGATATTGTTTCAAACATATTCATTGTTCCTCCCGTCGGTTTATTATGTGAACAATATATAATATGCCTGAAATGCTTTTTTGTTCGCTTAAAACTTACGTTTACATTCCTTTACAAGTCCGAACACCCGTATTCTTTCAATATCGCTACCCTCAAAGCGCCTTGGGGGATACATCGGGTTTACCGAGAGAAGTTCTACAAAATCTTTTCCGTAAACAACTTTTTTTATCACTCCGCAGCTGCCGTCTATCAGCACTACGGCATATGAGCCGCTGTCCACGGACGATTGCACCCTCACAAGCGCAAGATCGCCCTCTATAAATATAGGATACATACTGTCGCCCGTGACACGCAGATACACATACTCCTCATCTGTATCGAGCGAGTCTTTATCTACCGTTTCGTAACCGCTCGCATACGTGCTGAAGCTGTCCGCATGGCACCCCATTCCGGCAGATACGCTCGAAAGCACGGGAACCAATGCAACATTATCGAAATGCACCGGCTCGGCATTTTCGGGAGAGGGTGCATTTCCGCTTACTATATACTCCACGCTTGTGCCGAATATTTCCGCAAGGCTCAAAAGCGTATCATGCTTGATATTCTTTACCGTGCCTTTCTCATACTTCTGCACAGCCGCTTTCTTAATTCCGAGACGCTCCCCAAGCGCCTCCTGTGTAAGTCCATGCTCAAGCCGCATGGTTTTAATTCTTTCACCCATGGTCATACTATTTACTCCTTTTCAAGATACTTTTGCTCGTTTGTATCTTTATAATACCACATAAAAACGCAAAATGCAAGCGTTTTATAAAAAAAATATCTTAAAAATATACAAAAGTCTTGACAAACGAACAAATGTGTGGTATAATATGGGTATCCTAAAAAGATGAAACGCTTTTACGGGAATTGATATATGCATATATTTATTTTTTTTAAACATTAAGTATCTTAAAAAGATATACAGGAGGACATTTTTTATGATTTACTCAAACAAAAACCCGGCGGCGCTTGCGGCTATGGAGGCCGACAGAAACTGCTGCGGTGATTTTTATGACGAGGATATTCGGGAATGCCCCGTATGCGGAGCGTTATATCCTGAAAAGTTTTTCCTAAACGACGATGAGGACTGCGTCGGCTGTGACATATGCGTACACGAAGTCTTTGAGCTTTTTTAACGGAGTGATCCGATGCGAAGAAAAATAGCCGATGAAAAAGAAATACTTCAATTTTACACAAGGCTTTTGCGAATGGAGGGAGGAGAAAAATCCTCCGAGGCTTTAAAGGCGGCGGAGTTCTTTGTTAAATATCTCGGTATTCTCGACAAGGAACAGTGCGATGACTCGAAAAAAGTCGTTATCGTTGACGACATCGCAAAAGTGAAGGGGGAATTGAATGATAGACGTTGCGTATCTGAAGAATAATATTTCACCTGCATTTTTTGACCTGCACGAATGCATTGCGGAGGAAAAATACACGCACTACAAGCTCTGCGGCGGCAGAGGAAGTACAAAATCAAGCTTTATAAGCATTGAAATCATTTACGGAATAATGAAAAATCCCGACGCAAATGCAGTGGTTATAAGAAAAGTGGGCGCATATTTGAGGGACAGCGTTCTTGCACAGCTTGAATGGGCGGCGGACACTCTGGGTGTAGGCTCGCTATGGCAGGTTAAGCAAAATCCGATGGAAATGGTCTACACCGAAACGGGACAGAAAATCCTGTTCAGAGGTGCGGACGAGCCTAAAAAGCTTAAATCAACAAAGGTATCAAGCGGTTACATCAGATACATATGGTACGAGGAACTGGACGAATTTAACGGCCCCGAAGAAATCCGCTCAATTAATCAATCGCTGATGAGGGGCGGTATGAAGTTTGATGTATTCTACTCATACAATCCGCCCAAAAGCGTGAAAAGCTGGGTAAATATCGAAACTCTGCCGCCCGACACCTTGGTACACCACAGCACATACCTCGATGTGCCGAGGGAATGGATAGGCGAGCAGTTTATAACCGAAGCCGAGCATATAAAAAAGGTACAGCCCGAAATTTACGAGCATGAGTATCTCGGCAAAGTAACGGGCACGGGCGGAGAGGTATTTACAAACTTGACGGAACGTCCGATCGGGGACAGCGAAATAAGCACCTTTGACGAAATACGCCGAGGGGTGGATTTCGGGTATGCGGCAGACCCGTTCGTATATGTCGTATGCAATTTTGACAGCAAAAGAAAGCGGCTTTTCATTTTCCGTGAAATCTACAAAACGGGTTTATCAAACGCAAAGGCTATAAAGCTTATCCGTGAGTCGGGAAGCTACAGACAGCCGATAGTCTGCGACAGTGCGGAGCCTAAGAGCATAAGCGAATTCAGAGAGTCGGGACTGCCCGTTTGTGCGGCTAAAAAAGGCCCCGACAGCATTGAGTACGGCATAAAATTTCTGCAAAGCTTAGAGGAGATAATAATTGACTCCGCACGCTGTCCCAACGCATACAGGGAATTTGCTCAATACGAGATAGAAAAGGACAAATTCGGCAACGCACGCTCGGAATATCCCGACAAAAACAATCATACTATAGACGCAGTACGCTATGCGCTTGAGCAGGATACTGTGTTCAAAAAAGCTAAAGTTATAAAAAGGAGTACGTTATGGTCATAGATGAAGAAACTATTAAGGACGGACTTGACAGCAAAATTTTATCTTTGCTGATTGAACGGCACAGGCAGGGCATTGACAGGCTTAATCGCTTGAACGATTATTACTTGGGCAGGCACGATATTTTAAACAGAGTCCGCTCCGGCGACAAAATAGCAAACAACAGAATAATATGCAACCATGCAAAATATATTGTTGATATGGCAAAAAGCTATCTTGTAGGAAACCCGATAACCTATTCATGTTCCGAAAATTACAACATCGACGCCGTGAAAAACTGCTACGACGAACAGGACATGGCAAGCCTTGACGCAGAACTAGAAAAGGAGATGAGTATTTGCGGAAGAGCCTACGAGCTTATATACGCCGATGAAAATTCACAGCCGAGAAGTGTTCGCCTAAGTCCGTTTGAAACCTTTATCGTATATTCGTGCAGCGTCGGCAAAAAGCCGTTATTCGGCGTACACTACTACAGAAAATACGATATTTCGGGGAATGTTACGGGCGTTTCGTGCATGGTATGCGACGAACACACAATTTACACCTACGAAAGCAATTCGGACAATTTCGCCGATATGCATCTTGTGGGAAAATCACGCCACTATTTCGGCGCAGTTCCTATCCTCGAATATGACAACAACGAGGAGTGCCAGGGCGACTTTGAGCAGATTATTTCGCTGATTGACGCTTACAATCTGCTTATGAGCGACCGCATAAACGACAAGGAACAGTTTGTTGAGGCGTTTTTATTCTTAACCGGAATTGACCTCGACAGCGACCAGGCGGCAAAACTCAAAGAGGAGCGTATTCTTATGGGATACGAGGGCGCCCAAGCACAGTATTTATCAAAAGTGATGTCGGAGAGCGATATTGAAATTCTGAGAAACAACCTAAAGCAGGACATTCACCGTTTTGCAATGGTTCCCGATTTATCGGACGAAAGCTTTGGTAACAATCTCTCCGGCGTGGCAATCAAGTACAGGTTGATGGGATTTGAACAGCATGTCAGAAACAAGGAGCGGTATTTCTCAAAAACTCTCAAAAGGCGGTTTGAGCTGTACAATGCATTTTTAAGCCTTAAGGGGGCAATGGACTATGTGCCCATACACAGGGTGGACGTCATATTTACAAGGAATATGCCGACAAACGACCTTGAACTTTCGCAGATGGTGAGCAATCTGCACGGCATCGCAACAACAGAAACGCTCCTTGCACAGCTTCCGTTTGTGACCGATCCGCAGGAGGAAGCACATCTGGCAAGCAAGGAATACGCACTTGACGTGACAAAATAATTTAAGCAAATAAAACCGGTTTTATATTTTTTGCGCCCGGCGGCGGCTCGGCGCAAGGTAGATTTTACAAGGAGGATTTTTTTAATGGACATCAGAAAAAAGAACGCCGTAAAAGAAGAAGAAAAAACTTACACGGCGGAGGAACTCAAAAAGGAGATTGAAAAGGCGGTTGAGGCGGAGAAAGCAAGTTGGGAAAAGGACAGCGAGGAAAAAATCCGCTCGGAGAGAGATGACGCCGCAAAGCTTGCCTCGATGAATCCCGAGGAGCGTGCAAAAGCGGAATTTGAAAAAAACCGCAAGGAATTTGACGAGGAAAAAGGCAGATACCTCGCCGAGAAAATGGAGTTCGAGGCGGCTAAAATGCTTTCGGAAAACGATCTGCCCATAACGTTTGCAAAAATTCTTGCAGGGAAAAATTCCGCCGAAACCTCGGCTAACATCGAAAGCTTTAAAAAGGAATTTTTGAAAGCGGTGGAGCAGGGACTGTCCGAAAGATTAAAGGGCGGCGCCGTAAAAACAGGCAGCGGCATAAGAACAGAAAGCGATCCGTTCTTAAACGGTTTCGGCTGCTGATTTTAAACAAAAGAAAGGAAACAGATATTTATGGCAATTAATTACGCAAGCAAATATGCTCAGAAAATAGACGAAAGATTTTCAAGAGAGGCACTTACCGGTGCGGCGGTAAACAACGACTATGATTTTGTCGGAACAAAGACGGTAAACGTATTCTCCGTTCCGACAGCACCGATGAACGATTACACAAGATCGGGCGCAGATCGCTACGGAACTCCGTCGGAGCTTGAAAACACCGTTCAGGAGCTTACAATGTCAAAGGACAGAAGTTTCACTTTTACAATCGACAGAGGAAATTTCAACGACACGCAGATGGCGAACGCCGCAGGCTCGGCGCTTCAGCGTCAGCTTCGTGAGGTGGTTATACCCGAAATAGATACATACAGATTTGACGCAATCTGCAAGAATGCCGGAAAGACCGTTACGGGCACGCTCACAAGCAGCAACGCCTACGACGCTTTCCTTGACGGCACAACCGAACTTATCGACAAAAAAGTTCCCCGTGACGGCTGTACGGCGTTTATTTCAAGCGCATTCTACAAGCTTATCAAGGAGGATTCAAGCTTTATAAAGAGCGGCGATTTATCGCAGAAAATGCTCATCAAGGGTCAGGTCGGTTCGATAGACGGTATTCCGATTGTGGTTGTTCCGTCTTCGTATCTCCCGACGGGCGTAAACTTTATAATCCTTAACAAGAGTGCAACAACCGCTCCCGTTAAGCTGGCAGAATACAAAATTCACGACAATCCGCCCGGCATAAACGGCTGGCTCATCGAGGGAAGGGTATACTACGACGCTTTCGTTCTCAAAAGCAAAAAGACGGCTATATATGTACACAAGACCGCCTCACAGTCGGGCGGTTCATCAACGGGCAACTGATATTTCGGTATTGGCAGGTGATTACTACGGGAAATTACAAATCGGAGATACTGGCGGACACAAAAAAGCTTCTCAAAATTGAGGACAATTCCGCCGACGAACTGCTTGAATTTATTATTGAGGATACCGTAAATCTTGTACTTTCGTACTGCCGTTTGCCTATTCTGCCGTATCAGCTTTACGGGCTGATACCGCAGATTGCGGCGAGCGTTTACGAAAACCGCAGCAGCAAAGGTGTATCCTCGATTACGGAGGGCGACAGGAAAATTCAGTTTTTAAGTACAAAAGCTGTATTGGAGGACTACTATTCACGCCTTGCACCCTTTAAGGCAAAGCTTCCGTCAGAGGTGTCGAAAAGCGGAGGATTATTATGACAGATAAATTCGATATTTTTTATGACACTCCGGCGGAAATCTTTGATGTTAAAAATTCGGGCGGATACGGCTCTGATGCCGAAATGACATTATTATATGTCATTTCGGCAGACATACAGCCTGTTTCGGGAGAAACAGCCGACAGAGAATTTTCGCTTACTGAGGAACGGCGTGTGCGTATGTTTCATAACGGAAAGCGCAAAATTGAGGTCGGAAATTACGTCAGGACGGGCGGAATTATGTACAGAGTTGAGTACGCTGAAAACCGCCGTATGGGCGATATGGCTATATTGCGGGAGGTACTATGAACGCACGGGCAGCTTTGGAAAAATTATACGGCTTCGCTTTGGACAAGGCGGAAAAATTTACGGACGGCATCGGTGAGGAAATCTCCGAAAAGTACGGCAAAGCCATACTTGAGCGTGACGGGAGTGTACTTAAAGTATCAGTAAACGATCCCGAAGCCGTAAAATCCGAGTTCGGTACGGAGAATTTTCCGCCAAAGCCTGAATTTACAGAAGCTATTTACAATATTACACAAAAACTATAACGGGAGGAATTATGGACATAAACGAAGAAGCTGAAAAATCACTGAAAAAGACGGGTTACAATGTTGTATTTTATTATCCGCAGAGTTTTTCAACTCTCCCTGTTATCAGCTTTTACACACTGAAAGAGTGCGGAACATTTGCCTGCGACAACCGTGAATATTTCCGTGACGGCACAATATCGGCAGACATCTGGGCGAAAACCCCAAAGCAGGCGGTGCAGATTTACGCCGATGTACGGCGCTGCCTTTGCAAGGACGGCTGGACGGAAATATTTTCGGCGGATATTCCGAGAGGTGAGAAAAATGTTTACCACCGTTCCGCACGCTTTACAAAATCTTTTTACACTGAATAACACAGGAGGAATTTTATGAACAAGAAACCATTACCTACTATCGGCGTGGACAAGTACACATTCTTCAAAGTGCTTACCGACGACGCCGAGGGGACAACCTACGATACCCCTGTTTCTTTAAAAGGTACGGTACAGATTTCGCCGACGGACAACGGCGGCGAGGACGTATTCGACGCAGACAACGGTATCTATGACGTTGAAACTTACATAGAAAAAATCGGACACGAAATAGAAAACGCAGACATTCCGCCGGAGGTTGACGCCGCATGGCGGGGACTTACACGTGTGAACGGTGCGGTACTCGTTTCAAAAGAGGTTACACGCACATATTTCGGAGTGGCATGGAGAATTTTGAAGTCGGACGGCACTTACAGATACGTAAAGTATTTTAAGGGCTCATACAGTTTTGCCTCAAATCTGGGCGGAAAAACAAAGCCGTCCTCGGGTTCGTCCGACAAGCAGACGGCAAAGGCAACTTACACCGCTGTTCACAGAGATTATGATGACAACATCTATATGTATGTCGACCAGGCGGACGTTGAAAACAACGAAAGCTTTTCTACGCTTGCGGCGTTTGAAACGGCGTGGTTCGGCGATATGAACACATTATTGAGCTAAGGAAGGATTTATTATGCAGCATACAGTGACATTTACAAAGGACAAGAAAAAGTACGTTTCAAAGCCGTTCGACTTTGAAACAATGTGCATCATAAACGATGCGCACAATTGCCCCGGCAAGCACGGACCTTTAAACATCTGCCGTGACGCCGTGGATTACATATTCGAGGGTACGGAGGCTACGCAGGACGTTATAGACAGCCTTTCGCCCTCCGAACGCACAAGATTATGCATTGAATTATGGTCATTTTACGCAGAGGCGTTATCGCCAAAAAACTGAGAGCGTCAGGCGGAGAAAGCACGGACCTGCGCTCGCTTTATGCGATGCTTTTCAAATCGTGCGGAATTCTGCCTGACGCAGCGGGAAAGCAAAGTCCGTTTGTTTTGTTTCGTATGCTGGACTCCCTTTCTTCTTCTGATGAAGATGACCGCTCGCCTATGAGCGGTCATCTGAAAATGTTTTACGGACAATAAGGGAAGGAGTGATGATATGTCCGAAATAGCAGAGCTTACCGTCCTTATAAACGGCGATGTGAGCGGTCTTACGGAGGCGGTCAGAAAAGCGCAGTCCGAGATAGAGTCCATATCTACACACGCCGCAGTCGGTTACGGCGACGGCAAATTCAGCAACGCAAGAAAACGCTACAACGGCTGGGAAAATTCGGGCAAGCGGAGCATTGACGACCGCATACAATGGTGGCAAAATGCAATGAATGTATATTCATACGATCCGAGCGTATACTGGGAGGCACGCCGCAGCATTTACGAGCTTGAACAAAGCCGTGCAAAGGACGCAAACAATGTTTCCGAAAGCTACATTAAGCACAGGGATTATTTCGCCTCAATGCCGAACGGCACGGAAAAAGCCATAGGTACATTCGGTGAATACAAAAATCTCAATGCGGGATTTTTAAACCGCGGTCTTATAGATATGCGTGAGTACAACAGTGCGGTTTTTGATTTCGGCAAGCAATTATACGAGGGCAGGGCGGAATTATCGGAAAAATGGCTCAAACACGAGGAGAAATACAACGGTCTTACGGCGGACGATTACATTGCCGGCTTGAACCGCATGGGAAAGTACACGCAGGAGTATTACGACGCCGGGTTGATTGATTTTCGTGAGTACAACACCGCAAGACAGAGTATACAGGACGAAATTTTTGACAAGACACGTGAAAAATACGCCGCAGAGTACGCCAACTGGCAAAATGACGCCGACACCTGGTACGAAATGCGGAGCACCTTCGGTGACTGGGGCGACTATGATGACAGTCCGACGAAATTCTTTAACCGCAAGCTTGACCGAATAAAAAATTTTTATGACAGCGGAAAAATTTCCTTTGACGAATACACGAACGAGTCAAACAGGACAAAAATGGATTTATACAATGCACAGTCGGCACAGTACGATTTAAAGCTTAAGGAATATGCCGCTGCAATAAAACAGCAAAAAGACGCCTTTTCCAAACAGGAACAAACCCTAAAGGACAGCTGGACGGTATCCGACCGAAAGGAAAATATGCAAAATCTGAGGCGTGACATCGGATTTTACGAAAATTCCGTGACAGAGCGGGGAAAGGAAAAACTTTCGGATTTAAAAACGGAACTTCGCACCGAGGAGAGAAATCAAAAGCTGTACGAGCTGCAGCAGCGCAACAGTGCGGTAATAGACGCAATGCAGAAAAAATACGACATCATGGAAAGCGGCAAGGACGCAGCTTTAAAAAGCATTATGAACGGTACGTACAGCATTACGCAGATAGAGTCGGGAATACAGGCGGCGGTAGATGCGGCAAAAAACAGCATAGCATCGACAAATGCGGCAACATATCAGATTTTATCAAGTATTTACGGAGTGATACGCAATATGTCATCGGGAAGTTCGTACACAGACAGCAGAACAATAAGCATTAATTCATCAATGTCGCAGTCGGATATTATGAAGATTATAGGCGGTTCGTTTGTTTCGGGTTTAGGCAGGCTTAATTATAACGGAAGGGTGTATTGATATGAAAACAGGTTTTACTTTTAACGGCATACATTCAAGCAAATTCGGAATTGTTATGCTTACGAAATCACGCACGGTAATTCCCGAGGCGAAACAGTATTCATACAGCGCACTCGCCGCAGACGGCAGTTATGATTTTACCGAGGCGAACAGCAAAAAAAGAGCCGTCTACAACAACAGGACTTTTCAGCTTACAATGCAGATACGTGCGGAAAATATTTTCCGCCTGCACGAGCGGATAAACGGAATATGTTCATGGCTGACAGGCAGGGGCAAACTGATTTTTGACGACATACCCGACAGCGTATGGTCGGCACGTGTGATAAATTCGGTCGATTTTGCTCCCGAAAACAGCGGCTGCAAGGCAGTATTGAATGTTGTATTTGACGCAGAGCCGTTTGCGCATGCGCAGTTTGATACGCAGACGGGACCTTTAATAGGAAATTCACTGCATATCGGAAGCAATCTTCCGCTTGAGCTTGACGGGGATTTTGTTTTTACTTTGCCAAAAGGCGAAACGGGCGGAAGTTTTGAGGTGACAAACATAGGGACTTGGTACGTGAGTCCGACAATAATCATAGAAACCGAAAAGGCGGTAAATATCAGCCTTGAATGCGGCGGAAAAATACTCGGAATTTCGGAGGCGTACGGCGGATACATAAAAATCGACACAGAGCAATGCACGGCAAAAAATCGTGATGGGGACAGCCTTATAGGCTGTATAAACGGAGATTTCCCCGAATTGGCACCGGGCAGAAACACATTTACGCTTGCCGGCGAAAGAAAGTTTAAATCAGAGGTAAAAGTAACCGTTATTTACACTCCGAAATTCCTGTACACGGCTGATTTTGAAAATGCCGGGGAGGTAGGAAATGCTTAGATTATACAGTGAAACAGAGGGCGCAAAATCATTTTTAAACAATGCGTACGAGGTGAAAGTGACCCATGAAATAAACGGCGATTACAGCTTATCTTTTACTTATCCGTATGACGAAAAGGCGGAGGAAATTTCCGTGAATGACCTTATAGTCTGCGAAAATCAGATTTTTAGGATAATGCGTCTGTCACGTGAAAACGGCATGAGTTTGCATGCCGAGTGTCTTAACATTTACAATGCCGACGCACCGAGAAAACACATACAGAACATTCGGTTTGCAGGAGCATTACCGAGGGTAATTATCGGGGAGGCGTTTCGGGACACGAAATTCAGCGTGGCAACCGATGAGGAGTTATCGTTGTACGGTCTGGAATGGGTGGATAATGACGGGTTTAAAATTGATTTTGAATCTGCGGACAAAACCACCCCGTACGACGTTATGCAGCAAATTATCGAAAACTGCGGCAGGGGCGAGTTGTTTATTGACGGATACAAAATAGCGCTTGTAAAGCGGTTATGCACAAGCAAGAGGATTGTTTCGCTTGATCTGACACATAATTTGCAGAATGTTTCAGCAGAGCGTGACATATCCGACACGGTTACGAGATTGTATCCTTACGGCAAAGACGATTTACATATAGGCAGTGTGAACGGCGGTGTTCAGTATATTGACAGCGCAAACGCTTCGGTTTACGGTATACGTGAGGGTTACAAGGAATACAGCGAATACAGCACGCCGACCGACGTTATGAACCATGCATTATGGGAGTTTGACAGCCAAAACCGTGACAGGATAGACATTCCCGCAATTAACGTATCGGGTACGCTCGCCGATTTATCAAAGCTGGCGCAAAACGGCAATACATATTCTCTTAATCTCGGCGACGAGGTTTGCATATTTGACGGAAAAGAAAAGATATACGAACGGGTTATAAAAATCGAGTATTACCCTTACGAGCCTATGGAAACGGCAGTTTCAATAGGGCGTGTGAAAAAGGATATGTTCTTTTATCTCAATCAGATGGGTACTTTGGCAAAAAAGTACGGCAGTATATCAACATCAACCGGAAAGGTGAACGCTCAAGCCATAGCCGGACAGATAAGCCTTACGAGCGACATAAGCGGAGTGAGCAGTACGGGTGATTTGAAGATTTCGGGAGATGTTTTTGAAATAAAAAACGGCGGCAGTGTGAAATGCCGCATAGGAAATTCGGGCGGCGGATTTGTGTTTGACATATACAACAAATCGTCTGCCGACAAAGCCGTAAGCCTGGACAGCGACGGATTGAAAATATATGCGTCCGCCGTTAAGATAGGCAGCTGTACGATTACGGCGGACAGTGGAGGCAATCTGCTCGTAAACGGCAAAAAAATAATTGTGGAGGAGGCAGGCAAGTGATTTTAAAAGAAAACTACGACAGCAAAACAACTTTAAAAGACTGGTGGAAAACAGTAAGGGACAATTTCAGAACAATTTCCGAAAATGCCGCATCAAAAAAAGAACTCAGCGACAGCGTGAGTAAGGCGATCACAGAGTATGTTTCGGGCGATATGGCTGTACTTGAAGAGGTACGCCAAGCTCTTGAGGAAAATGCCGATGTGGTGGAGGTATTAAATTCATCAACGGCGAGCATAAACGCTCACAAGGCGGACAAGACAAATCCGCACGGCGTGACTGCGGCACAGGTGGGACTCGGAAACGTGCTTAACGTCGAGCAGGCTTCAAAAACGGAGCTTGCCGCCCTTGACGCCGCAAAAACGGAAATTGTATTCGGTACATACAACATTACGGATTTAACCGCATATTATAAAGCGGAAGAAAGAATTTCAGAGGTATTTATAAATCTCGGCTTTACCCCGAAAGCGGTGGAGGTTTGCAAGTACAACGGCTGCCGTTCGCAATCGTACGGCAATGAAAAAGGTGAAACCGTTGTTATATACGGCGGTACGGCAATTACGGGATTTCCCTGCCGTACAACTCATTACGCAAATCTTGAGGGCGGCGGAAGCAGTGACACGGTTTCAAAGATGGTTAACCACATCGAAATAGCACCGAACGGATTTTATGTGCGTGACTTTATTATTGCCGATACAAGTACATCGGGGTGGAAACTGTCATCACGAAACGCCGTCACCTCGGGACTTCATTATTTTAAGGCTTATAAAAATATTAATATTATAAACACGGGTGATGAAGATGCTGATTGATTTTAACGTTAAAAACCAAACCCTTGAGTGCGTTTCCGAATACCGTGCGGCAGAGGGGTCGCAGAATTACATAAAGTGCCGTTTTAAATTTTCAAAGGACTGGGACGGACTTACAAAATCCGCAATTATCATATGCCGCAGTATGAAAGAGCCGATTATAATATATACCGATGAAAACGACTGCTTTTATATTCCGCAGGTCCTGACAGGATTATGCCATATGTCGCTTGCCGGTACAGACGGAAATATGACAATTACAACCAACATAATTACGCTGGCTCTTGAGCGGACACTGCCGACAGACGGAGCCGTAAGTGCGGACGATCCCCAAAGTGATTTTTCGGAGCTTATCAAAAAAGTAAACGCCCTAAAAACAGAGCTGGCGCAGAAAGCCGACAAATCGGAGCTGGGAATACAGGACGGCGGCATTACAACGGAAAAGCTTGCCGATATGGCGGTTACGTGCGCAAAAATAGGCAGTGATTTGGGGCAGTTGATCGAAAGCAAATTGAGCAAAGCTCAGGCAAGCGAGGCGTTTGACCTTAAAGCGAATAAATCCGATGTTTACACAAAGGACGAAACAAACGAAATAATATCAGGTGAATTGGGAACCAGAATTATACCGTTGGGCAATCAAATAAACGGGTTATCCGGTATGATTAAGAAATTAAGAACCGACTGCGACGGCAAGGCGGATAAAACCGACGTTTATACCAAAGCCGAAACGGACAGCGCAATATCCGCTGCGATCGAAAGCTATGACACAGAGGTTATGGCATTGTTGGGCGGTGATGAAGAATGAGCGTAAAAACAAGGATTGCGGAGCTTAACAGCCGTCTTGCCGAAAAGCTTACCGCAAAGGGTGTTTCGGCAAACGGCACCGAAACAACTGCGGCGTTGATAAACAAGGTCGCTGACATAGACACGAGAGGTATAAATCCGAACTGGTGGAACTGGTCGTATTTTGATTACGGCGGCTGCCGTGACGATATGGCGAAAAAACTGAAATACAGTGATACAAGCAAAGCCGGGGTTTTTGTCGGAATGTTCCAGGAGGCGGTTAATTTTACCGAAATTCCGAGAATTGACACAAGTAACGGACAATCATTTCAGTCTATGTTTCAGAATTCGCAGCCTAAAAGCACAAAGCTTGTGACAATACCGATATTGAATTTTACAAAAGCCGTTTCGGTGGCAAGTGCTTTCGGCAATTGCGTTAATTTGGAAAATCTTACTCTGGAGGGGACACTGAGCATAAGCGGTCTTGATTTACATTGGTCAGGCAAGCTGTCAAAGGCAAGCATCATATCGGTAATAAATGCATTATCGGCTTCGGTCGCCGATAAGTCAGCAACATTTTCAAAAACGGCGGTAAATACCGCATTTGAAACGTCGGAGGGGACTGCTGACGGCGCCGAAAGCGAAGAATGGCTTAATCTCATTTCTCAAAAATCAAACTGGACGATAACATTATCATAGGAGGCAGAAGATGAAAACAGAAACTATAACACGCAAAAAACTTACAGCCGCCGACGGAATGATACTTACGGACGGGGCGGCTTACGGCAGAGAAATATTTCTTGCCGAGGGTGCTGATTTGGCTGTGTGGCATGAAATAACCGAGGCGGAATACGAGGATATTATGCAGGCGGCAGACGGGGTGCAAAAGTATGAATGAGGCGGAAATAAGAGAGCGGCTTGCTTATTCCGAGCAGGACAGAAAATCAATGCACAGGCGGCTCGACTGTCTTGAGGGACTTATCGAAAGCGTACATATCATCGCAACCGAAACAAAGGCTATGCGTGAAGATATGAATACCCTTAATATGCGGGTTGCCGAAATAGAGAAAAAACCCGAAAGACGCTTTGACGGACTGATAAATATAATCCTGACCGCAGTTATAAGCGGATTGGCGGGATATTTTGTGAATTTGTTTATTTAGAGGTGAGGTTTATGAAAATTAATTGGAAAGTAAGATTTAAAAATCCCGTTTTCTATATACAGATGCTGATTGCTTTGTTTACGCCCGTTCTGGCATATATGGGTATTACAATTCGGGACCTTACAAGCTGGGGCGCAGTGCTTAACGTACTGCGTGAGGCTGTATTTAACCCGTACATTCTTATTTTGGCGGCGGCGAGCTTATGGAATGCCGTGATAGACCCTACCACCGAGGGTATGGGCGACAGCACTGCGGCAATAAGCTATGAGGAGCCGAAAAGGAGAGGACAATGAATATTATAAAGACCGACTGGAAATGGAACGGCACGCTTTCAAAGCGTGCCTCCACCGAATATATCGCACTGCATCATGCGGAGGCTGTGGAGTGTACCGCAAAGCAGGTCGATGAGTGGCACAAATCAAACGGCTGGGCGGGAATAGGCTATCACTTTTTCGTGAGAAAGGACGGCTCGATTTATGAAGGCCGTCCGTTATGGGCACTCGGCGCCCATGTGCAGGGGAAAAACAACGTATCGGTGGGAATTTGCGCAGAGGGCGATTATCACAACAAGGATAAAGTAATGCCCGATGCACAGAAAAAATCGATAAAGGAGCTGATCGCCTATCTTAAGGGATTGTATCCCAATGCAGAAATCGTGGGTCACGGTGAGATAGGTGCAAGCAGTTGTCCGGGACAGTATTATCCGCTTGCGGAAATGAAAAATGAATGGAAAGAAGATGATGAAGTGAGTCAGGAATATATCGATAAGCTGGACGCAATTGATAAATCGCTTGCGCATTTGTATCAGACGGTTGATGAAATAGCCGAGCGCCTAAACAAGCTTGAATCACCGATGATATATAATTATGTTGACAAAAATATGCCGGACTGGGCGCATGAAGCCGTACAGGCGGCAATAGACAAGGGCGCCCTTAAAGGCGACGGCAACGGTTTGGGACTGACGTATTCGGATTTGCGCACAATAGTGCGTGAGTACAGAATGGGGTTATATAATTAACATTTTATACTTGACGTTTTGTATGGTAAATGATACAATATTCGTGACAAAAGGGTACAGACCTTTCGGTCTGTACCCTTTACATTTGATACGGAAAGGAATATATATTTATGAAAACATCGGAACAGAGAGCGGAAGAACTCTTGAAAAAAATGACCGTGCGTGAAAAGGTGGGACAGCTTAATCAGTGCGGAAACTCGATTTACAATGACGATTATAAAGTAGGCTGGGATTTATTAAGAGAGGGAAGAATAGGTTCTTTCCTCGGAATTTCAACCGTGGAAAAAGCGAACGAACTGCAAAAAGCCGCAGTGGAGGAAACAAGACTCGGTATTCCGCTCCTTTTGGGATACGACGTAATACACGGCTACAGAACGGTATTCCCGACCCCGTGGGCGGAGAGCTGTTCATGGGAGCCGGAAATTGCACGCAGAACATCGGAGGCATCAACCGAGGAGGCGGCGGCAAACGGTGTCGATTGGGTGTACGGCCCTATGATAGACGTATCACGGGACCCGAGATGGGGACGAATTGTTGAGGGCGCAGGCGAGGACGTATACCTTTCGTCCGAATTTGCAAGAGCAAGAGTTAAAGGAATACAGGGCGATGATATTTCGGACGGAAAGCATCTTGCGGCATGCGCAAAGCATTACGTAGGATACGGTGCGTGCATAGGCGGACGTGATTACAATTCCGCTGATATGTCGGAGCAGACTTTGCGTGACGTGTATCTGCCCCCGTTCAAGGCGGCGGTTGACGCAGGCGTTAAGTCGGTTATGACGGGATTTCACGATCTGAACGGCGAACCGTGTACGGGCAGTAAATACCTAATTACCGATGTTTTGCGAGGTCAGCTTGGATTTGGCGGAGTGACAATATCCGACGCAGGCTCTACGGATCAGCTTAAAATACACGGCTTTACCGAGGACGACCGTGACACCGCAAAAACGGCGCTTATGGCAGGACTTGATGTGGAAATGTGTTTTGGTATCTTTACATATCAGGATAACTTAGAGGATCTTGTAAATGACGGAATTGTTCCCGAAGAAAAGCTTGACGAGGCGGTTAAGCGTGTGCTTACCTTAAAATTTGAGCTTGGACTGTTTGAAAATCCGTACAGAAATGTTGAAAAAGCGGCGGCAGTTCTCCTCACGGAGGAAAAACGTGCCCTGGCACGTGAGGCGGCAAAGCGTTCGGCAGTGCTTTTGAAAAACGAGGGAGTTCTTCCGATAGCGGAGGACAGCAAGGTTGCTGTCGTAGGTCCGTTTGCCGACAACGGTTCGGAAATGATAGGCGCATGGTCAGGCTTGGGCAAGGGCGATGAGGCAGTAACTCCTCTTGCCGCATTCGGCGAGAATGCAATATATGCAAAGGGCTGCGGCGTATTGGACGACAGCGAAAATGATTTTGAAACTGCAAAAGCGGCAGCGGAAAAGAGCGATGTTGTGCTTGCGTTTATCGGCGAAAGTTCACAGCTTAACGGCGAGGGAAAAAGCCGTACAAGAAACGTTGTTCCGGCAGCGCACATCGAGCTTTTAAGACAGCTTAAGGAAACGGGCAAAAAGGTTGTTGCCGTAGTTATAGGCGGACGTCCGCTGGTACTGACCGAAATATGCGAAATCGCCGATGCGGTTATTTTCTCGGGTGCATTGGGTACAGAGGCAGGAAATGCGTACACGGATATTATATACGGAAGATACATTCCGAGCGCAAAGCTTGTAAACACAATGCCGACAGTTGTCGGACAGGCGCCGATATATTACAGTATGAAAAATACGGGAAAACCGCCTGTTGAAGAATTTTTCTGGACGAGCAAATACGTGGACGCTCCGATAAAACCGCTTTATCCGTTCGGTTACGGTTTATCGTACACAAGCTTTGAATATTCAAACATTCGTGTTTCAAAGGATCGTGTTACGGAAGATGAAACCATAACGGTAACGGCGGACGTTAAGAACACGGGCGATTTTGACGGCGAGGAGGTTGTACAGCTTTACGTACACGATATTACCGCCTCGCAGACAAGACCTATGAAAGAACTGAAAGGCTTTAAGAAAGTATTTATCAAAAAGGGCGAAACCGTTTCCGTTTCGATAGAACTTCCCATTCACAGCATCGGTTTCCACAACCGTCAGCTTGAATATATTGTTGAAAAGGGTAAGTTTACGGTTATGATGGGTACAAATTCGGACGATGTAATCGAGACCGAAATAACAGTGGAATAAAAAGAAACTGCGGCAAAATGAAATCATTTTGAAATCATTTTGCCGCAGGTTTTTTGGTACAGTTTGTTTTTATATCGATAATATATATCTTCTTACTTTATGCGATCTGTGCATTTTGCTAAAGTCCAATTATCAATATTCGTAAAGTCTTACCATAGTCGCTATTGCTTGTTCAACCGTATATTGCCCTTTCGGATCAAATTCCGTTTCCGATATTCCTTTCATAATATTCATTGAATACATACTTGAAACAGCGGAAACAGCCCAATCAGAGATTGCGTTTTTGTCCGCATATATCGGTTCGGAATTTATCAGGGTTTTGTTACCGAGAAAAGCGGCGGTTCGGTACAGAATAACCGCGGCTTGCTCGCGTGTAATATACGCATCGGGGGCGAAAGTTCCGTCGCCCATTCCCTCGATTATTCCCATCGCGGCTAAAGCTTCGGCTTCGGTATAATAGCAGTCGGAAAATTTATTGTCTGTTGCGTTTTGAATACCCTTTTCCGATAATATATCCTGCATTGCAAAGGCAATCCCCGTTCTTGAATCGGTGTCGGGACTGAATTCGGTTGCTGTAAGGCGGTATATGAGCCTGCAAAAATCATACCGTGTAATCGGCTGTGTGTATTTGTCGGATAAATCATATACCATTAAGTTGCAGGCGGCGGCTTTTTCCGTTTCGGGGACTGCCCATTCGCTTGCCCCGACAGTTACCAGCAAGTCTTTTTGGGGAATTTCAATATCATCGGTTTGAGTAAACTCTCTTTGCTTTTCTCCCTTGTATTTCACTTCCGGAACTTCATTGAAATAAGTATAATTTAAGGTCATATCTGCACTGTTAAGCGCATTTCGTGAATTGCCGATAACGGGCAGATACCACACATAATTCTGCTTTGTTTTTCCGTGCGAGTCGTATGCCTTTCCGTATTTGCCGGCAATAATACCGCCGTTTGAATATACAACATACGATTTGCTTTTATCTTTGTTCCAAAGCTTTACATAATTTCCCGAAATGTCATATGCCGACAGCGGAGCTATAACACGATCATAATTAAAATTCCAATATACCTTTAACCAGTCCGTCAAATCTTCATAATCAATATCGGCACAGGTTTTTTCGGTGTTATTTACGATTACGCCGCTGTTTATTTCGTTTATATCATCTTCGCCTATTACATTGTGAAACGGCATAGAGGGCAGTATGGATAAGGTATTTTTAAAATCAATACGGATTTGATGCGTTTCATCACTCCAGTTATAACTGCCGTATTTTGCAAGCTCATCGCTCTGAATAAGCACCGTTCCGTTTTCCAGCTCAAATACATTTGCCGGAATATCCGAATCGAGATATACCTCTGCACTTGTTGTGTAAACCTTTAATACATCGGGCGATGAGGGGACTTCGCTTGGGTGAATTTCTTTTTCCTCATTGCGTGTAACCTTGTAAACGTTATTTTCTTTTTCAACATCAAATCCGTAATGCGCAAGCTCCTCTACGGGCAGGTATACGAAGTTGTTCGGAAGCTGTGCGGCGGGAACGGAATTTCCGTTTATATACAACATATTATCTTTCAATTGCGTTTCGCCCTCATATTCACGCTCGGCAAATACCGTAACAGATGCGGTAATGAGCATTGCAGCCGATAAAATAATGCATAATAATTTCTTCACTTTGATTTCTCCTTGTGTGATTTTCTTGACGGTTTGATTTTCTCCTGCTTTTGCGATGATTTGCGTAAAGCCGACGGTGTGACATTAAAATGATTTTTAAATGTCTGGCAGAAATGGCTCAGACTTGAATATCCGACGGTTTCGGCAATCGAGTCGAAATCCGAACCGGTATTTTTGACAAGCTCATATGCGGTGTTCATACGCAGGGTATATATGTATTTCTGCGGAGTGGTGTTGAAGAATTTTTTCATAAGCCGCACCAACTGCGCACTGCTGTATCCCGAAATCCGCTGCAATGCAGGCAAGCCCTCGGAAATGTTCTCTATTGAATGCATTCGGTTTACTGCGTCCATAAAGTTTTGCGGAACTTTGTCATCAAGGGGCGTCCGCACAATGAAATCGCCTATAAATTCACCGAGGAGCAGCTTGTACATTATCTTCTTTTTAACTATATCGGAAATAAAGACTTTCTCGCAAGCGGCAACTATGGAATTTTTCTGATCCGAATCGACGGAAAAAACGGTGAAATCGGAATTTTTTACGCCGTAAGCGTACATAAACGCCTCGAACTCGCTCGCCTCAACCGAAAGTATGTACACGACAACATCGCTGCTGTATGAACAGTAGTAATGATTTTGATACGGGCGCACAATAACAATATCATTTGCATTAAGCTTTTGTTTTTCGCCCTCAAGCCAATGATAACAGATGCCTTTTTCGATAAAGATAATTTCGTAAAATTCATGCATATGCTTTGCATTGCCGAGCTGTGAGCTTCCCGAAATGCCTTGCTGCAGCAAATATCCGTAATGCTGCAGAGAATAAAATCCGCTTACACGTGCCAAAGAATTCATGACGTATCACCTCTTTATATTAATTATACTATGCGGCACCGGCTTTGTCAATAAAAGCAATAACAAAGAGCGGTTAGTACCGCTCTTTGTTACGTGTTTATAAAAACAGTCCGTGTGTCCTGCTCCCATTCAACCTTTGCATTGAATATGTCCATCACAAATCTTAACGGAACCATTGTACGGTCGTTGAGAACCTTTGCGGGCGCTTCAAGCTTTATACTGCTTCCGTTGACGTTGGCAATATCACTGCCTATCGTAAGCTTTACCGTTTTTCCGCCGTGCTTTATCGTAACGGTCATAGAGTCCTGATCCCACAGCACGTCCGCATTCAAAAGCTCGGAAATGCCCCTCACGGGAATGAGCGTATAGTTGCCGTCGATAAGCGGATACTGATCCTCAAATTCAACAAGATTGCCGTTTAAGCGTATCTTTGCACCGAGATACTCCATATCATGATGATAATAGCGCAGTACATGCTCTATGTATTCGGCGTCGCCGTATTTTTCATACTGCCAGTTGTCCGCATACTTTGCGGCGTTTATGCGCTCACTGAGCCAGTCGTCGCCTTTTGCCTCGATTATCCTGTTTAAAACGGTTCTGCCGAAGTTGTAGGACTGAATCATTTTCATATAATCGCAGTCATACGCTATAAGCGACTTTGAAATAACCCACGCCGCATACGGCACGGCTTTTTCGGGATCGAGCCTGTCATTTAGCGTCCATTCCACGCCGGTCGTATCAAGACCGAACTGTTTAAAGCTTTTTTCGTTGGTATACTCTATCTGCATAATTCCCCAGGCGGGGTATTCGCTCCCGTCCTCACGGTAGCTCAGATTTCTTCCCGATGACTCCTGCATACATATTGCGGCAAGCAGGTTCGGGTCAACGCCGTATTGATTGCCTGCCTTTTGGAACAGGCTGTAGTAAGATTTCACGGCGGAATTAAGATTGCTTGTTCCTATCTGTATTCCCTCCATGGAAGTGCCCCGATGGTCGGGGATAGCCCCTGAGGCAAACGCCGTTATGCTTGAAAACATAACCGCTGCCGCACAGATAATTCCTGTAATTCTTTTGTTCATAATAAACCTCCGTTCTGAGGACATTATACACTATAACCGAATGTTCGTCAATGTTTTATATTGGCTGTGTATAAAGCAAGTGGAAAAACGGCAAAATAATTCCGAAGTCCGAAAGGGATTTTGAAAGGAGTTTTATATATGAAGCAATACATTGAAATTACGGACGTCTTTGCAAGAGAGGTTATGGATTCGAGAGGAAACCCGACGGTTGAGGCGGAGGTGCATACGGGATACGGCGTGGGGAGAGCGATTGTTCCGTCTGGAGCGTCAACGGGAAAGTATGAGGCGGCGGAACTGCGTGACGGCGATAAAAAGCGCTACGGCGGCAAGGGAGTGAAAAATGCGGCGGAGCATGTAAACACAAAAATTGCCGATGAGCTTATCGGAATGAATGTTCTCGATCAGCGCCTGATTGATATGCGAATGTGTGAGCTTGACGGAACGGAGAATAAATCAAAGCTCGGCGCAAACGCAATATTGAGCGTGTCGCTTGCGGCGGCAAAAGCGGCGGCGGCAAGCCTTGATATACCGCTGTACCGATATATCGGGGGCGTAAATCCGCATATTATGCCCGTGCCTATGATGAATAT
>DJRJ01000119.1:0-3938 GCA_002438865.1 Clostridiales bacterium UBA6363 | reverse complement strand
TTTTAAACGGCGGTGCGCACGCAAATAACAATGTGGACATACAGGAATTTATGATAATGCCGTTCGGGGCAAAAACGTTCAGACAGGGACTGCGCTGGTGCAGTGAGGTGTTTTATTCGCTTAAAAGCGTGCTGTCGGATATGGGAAATACCACGGCGGTCGGCGATGAGGGCGGATTTGCGCCGAACCTCGAAACGGACGAACAGGCGCTTGATATTATCGTGTCGGCAATTGAAAAAGCGGGATATATTCCGGGTGAGGATTTTAAAATAGCGATAGACGCCGCCGCATCGGAATGGGAAACAGACAGCGGATATATGCTCCCCAAGGCAGGGGTAAGAAAAACGTCCGACGAGCTCATAAAATACTGGTCGGGAATTATTGAAAAGTATCCTATATTCTCTATAGAGGACGCTCTCTCCGAGGAGGATTGGGACGGCTGGATACGCCTTACGTCCCTGTTGGGCGATAAGGTACAGCTTGTGGGCGATGATCTTTTTGTAACAAATCCGAAACGGCTTGCAAGGGGAATAGAATGCGGCGCCGGAAATTCGATACTGATAAAGCTTAATCAGATAGGCACGCTTACGGAAACGCTCGATGCGGTCGAAACGGCGCATCGTGCCGGATACAGTGCGGTTATATCGCACAGAAGCGGCGAAACAGAGGATACAACAATTGCGGATATTGCCGTTGCGGTAAATGCCGGACAGATAAAAACGGGAGCGCCGTCAAGAACGGACAGAGTTGCAAAGTACAATCAGCTTTTGAGAATAGAAGAAGAATTGTACGGAACAAGCAGGTACGGCAGAAACTAAAACAAAAAATGCATACCGCCAAATCACCCTTAAAAGGGCGGTTCGGCGGTATGCGTGTTTACGGAAGATACACAACATTATATCCCAACAGTTCGGCGGCGGTGCGGAGCGGAACGTATGTATTTCCGTTTACAAGCTGTGCCGCCGTGTCTGTTTCGTAAAATTTTCCGTTTATTTCATAATTTTTTTCGCCTATTCTGAAAAATATCGGATTGCTTTTGTATCCGTCCGTTTCCAAAGCCATGCCGGAATGAGGATAAATCGCAATGCGTGCGGGATTTTCAAACCACAAAATATATTTGTGAATAAAATCGCAAAACTCTCTTGCCGGAACGAGCGTTCTTCCGTTTTCATCAATAAACGGTTTTAATGTAAAATCGGCTTTTTGCCCGTTTATGGTTATATCAAGCTTTTCATTTACGGAAATTTTCGGATTTGCGAGTGCTGTTATCTCGTTTATTTTAAGCTGATCATCTGCCGTATAGAGTACATAAGGCTCTCTGCTCATTAAAGCGCCGTATCGGTCAACACCGCCGCTTTGTCCTATAAACGCATATGAAAGACCTCCGTCCTTTTTTTCAATTGTTATGTATGTGCCGTCTTGTGCCATCGGTTCCGGCTCAAGGGCAGAAGTGAGCATAAGACTGTCGCTTATATCATAAAAAGCGTTTTTATCAACATAATTTGTTTCGGAGCTGATTGTTATTGCCACACTCACGGCGTCCTCACGGCTCACACCCAAAAACTGAGTCAGCGTGATTTTTCCGCCGACTGTTTCGGTTTCTGCCGCAAATGTAACCGCAGTACACAACATCATTATACATAACAGGCTGAATATTATTTTTTTCATCTTGTAAAACCTCCTCTTATTGAATCGTTACATACTCTTGCCAGCGGTAAATTACATTGTAATCTTTATCAGAAACTACACAGCATACACGGTATTTTTCACCGCTTACAAATTGATTTTCGGGGATAACTTCTTCAGGCATTGTCTCTTGCTGTTCGGGCGAAAATTCATATATGAGTTTTTTCTTTGGAGTTAAAACGAACTGCGGTGTTTCGGTATTTTTATTTTCATCAATATTAAGTGCAACACTTTGTTTATCCTTGTCATAAACATATATTGAAACGTGTTCTGCTTGCGGCAGGGTTATATCAGAGTTTACAATAATGCATTTCTCTGTAGCTTCTTTTATGCTGAATTTGATACCGTCAGCTTTTTTGTTTTGATAGTTATCCTCATACATTGTGAAATAATGATTGTTTGTATCCCTCATACCCCAAACAGCCTTCGTATAATCTTCAAGAAAATTGCCTATGTATGATAAACCGTTATCGGCTTGCAGTACGTCAAAACTCATATTTTCGGGATTGTCATTTTTGTCGGCAATACTGAGGTCTACAAAAACAGTTTGCATTTTTTTGCTGTCATCAAAAGCGAAATAAACTCCGATTCGTCTGTATTTGCTCTCGTTTTTTTTCGTCAAAGCCGTTATAGCCATTGCTTCGGGCGTGTAACCCGGATTATTAAACTCAATAAAATTAATTTCCGAACAATACGGATATTTACGTAAATAATCGGGACTGTCAACCTCACCGCTGTAATTATAAACCATTGACCAACTTTGTGACGCAAGCTTTATTTGACCCTTTTCTCCCGAAAGCTCTATAATTTGGTCATTACTTACAAGTCCTTTTATATTCCTGCATTGATAGCGGTTTACGGTAACATCAATTTTTCCGTCCTCGCCTGCGACATCTTCATAAACCCACGCAGGCACATTTTTACCCGAAACATTTACGGGAAATTTAACTCCGTCCTTATAATAAATTTCATTTTTTGTGAAATGCTCCAAGCCGTCCGTGCCGACTGCCGCCATAACAATGGTTGCACCAAGCATTGTCACGGCAATGGCGCAGGACATCACCGCTGCCATAATTTTTGAAATCCGTCCGCTTTTTCTACGGATTTTTGTAAACCTATTCTGCAAGGTCTTTTTGTTTGCACTCATTTTAGTTGTGTATAAATTTTCAAGCATTTTTCTGTCTCCTTTACGTTATATTCACATAATCTTGCCGGCGGTAAATAACGTTGTCATATTCATCGGTTATAACACAAAGAACCGCATAAGTTTTTCCGCTTTCATATTTTTGGGGTGAGTGTATGTTGGGAACTTTTATTTCTGTTCCGTTTACTTCCGATAAATTGTACGGTTTAATTGTGCCGCTGTGGTATATTTGCTGTGGCTCACATGTATAAATTTGGAGCTTTGAAGCTTTTTCAATGTTTACATTGGGTTTGACGGTTATAAAATCATTATCAGCCTGCACAATGCTTATGTCAATGTTTTCAACATTACGGTTATCATACTTGTTTTCAAAGTATGTGAAATAATTTACATAAATGCCGTCGTTGTAAACTTTTTCGGCATTTTCATAATCGCCGATAAATTGAACATTATAGCCTTTTGAAAAACTTTCAAATCCTACATCTTTTTGGAAGGCTTTATAGTCTAAACCTATATACATTGCAAGATTATCGGTTTCTGTAGTAAAGCGGACGTAAATATTATCGGTATCAATATTGCCGTTATCTGTTGTGTTATACGTGCAAAGCATAACAGTACGGTCGTATTCTGTATCGGTATTATAATAGCCGGAGGTTCCTGTACGGATAAGCGTTTCTTTTCCTTTATCACCGCTTATCGTCGCTGTATTGGTGTGGGTAACGAGTCCGGAGGTGTCACGCATATCTGTTTTGTTAATCATAAGCGTCAGTTTTCCGTCGGAGGAGATGTCTTTTATCCATTGCGGTGTATTTTCAATATCTGCATCAACGGACAATCTCATACTGCCTAAAATATAAACCTCGTTTTTATCCCAATGCTCCAAGCCGTCTGAGCCGACCGCCGCCATAACAATAGTTGCGCCGAGCATTGTCACGGCAACGGCGCAGGACATCACCGCCGCCATGATTTTTGAAATCCGTCCGCTTTTCGAGCGGATTTTCATAAACCTGTTCTGCAGCGTCTTTTTGTTTGCGCTCATTTTTGTTGTGTATAAATTCTCTAACATTTTTTAGCTCCTTTCTGCGGCTAAATTAAGAATTGTCTGCAT
>DJRJ01000112.1 GCA_002438865.1 Clostridiales bacterium UBA6363 | reverse complement strand
CTGATGATGATAGCTGTTCACTTCAAGACTGTCTTTTTTCAGCAATTCGTACAGCGGAGTGCCCTTCTCTATTTTTACACTGTGCGACGGCTTATCATACGGCGGATTTTGGTGATGCACAAGTTCCGAATCTGTTTCTTTCGGTATATCCTGATACAAAGTTCCGCCCAACGCTACATTTATAAACTGTATTCCACGGCAAATTCCAAGTATGGGCTTGTCTGCCGCAAGCACCTCACGCAGCAGCATACTCTCCATTTTATCACGTTTTGCACAACAGCCGACATTATCAAATTTAACCGCTTCGCCGTAAATCTCGGGCGAAACGTCCTGTCCGCCCGTAAACAGAAATCCGTTACAGCGCTTGGAAAGCCGCTTTATAATATCCGCCTGATCGGTCAGCGGCAGCATAACGGGTATTCCGCCGGCGGATATTATTCCGTCCATATATCCCGGCAGCATCCACAGACTTTCTTTTTTTTCGTCCCAAAGCGGCAGTACGCCGATTATCGGTTTTTTCATATATAACCGTTCCTTTCATAAATACAAAAAGGTGTTCTGCATATTTGCAGAACACCTTTGTTCTTAATTTGATTATATCACACTTTACGGAAAATGCAACACCTTTTTTTATTTTTTTCTGAACGTAAATATTTTCATAAATACAAAAGTCAGCGGCACGCCTATAATTGCGGCTATTGCATATGCAATGATTTTGTGCCATGAAAGAATATTGTAAAACAATATTACAGCCAAATTCTGAATTATAAAGTTAGGTATATACGATATAAAGAATTTTACATATCGCTTTACGGACAGCTTTTCGTTAAACGTAAATCGGCTGTTTAAAAGATAGGAAATCACCGTTGAAGTGATATATCCCACAGCAAACGCCAGATTGGCATTTTTTATAAACAGCGAATACAGCCACGATAAAACTATACCGTTAAAGGTATTTATAAAGCCTATTATAATAAACATCATAAATTCTCTCGACCACAGCATACCTATAATGCTTTTCTTTTTATTGGGGACGTATTCCTCCCACGGCGTGCGCTTATCCCCCTCTACAAAAAACGCTCTGTGCGCCTCACGCGAGAGCGGAGTGTCGGCAAACGAGTCGGAATAGAACTCATCTATTGACGCATCGGGTATGCTTTTGTAAAGCCTGCGTACTTTTTCCTCGCCACGGCAATTTTCGCCCGTGTATTTGCCCGTATGCTTGTCCACCACCGACGCCATAAGATTTTCGCATACAGGGGCGAGCAGAAATTCCGGCGATGCGGAAATAATGAGATCATCGTCACGCTTTTGCCCGATATACCATTTTTTTATTTTGCGGCGGTGCGTATGCCAAAAATCCGAAACCGCCGTATCAATATCCGAAATGTATTTGAACATTCCGTACATCTGCTCTTTAAATTGCGTCTGTGAAAAAAATCCGAATACATATAATATATATGCCCAAAGCGTGCGTGGCGCATTTAAAAGCACTTTCGGATATTTCTTTATGCAATATCCGATAAAATCCGCCGTCGAATCGCCGTCATATATTGTTCCGTCAAAATCATATACGTTCAATATTACTTCTCCTTATGTATCTATCAAAACCACCGCCGTTGCGGAAATTCCTTCTTCCCTGCCCTCAAAACCGAGTTTTTCGGTTGTTGTTGCTTTTACATTAATATTTTCAATGCCCGTTTCCAGATCATCAGCAACATTTTTTCGCATTTTTTCAATGTACGGGAGCATTTTCGGCTTCTGCGCAATAATCGTAATATCCGCATTAACCGCTCTGTAGCCTTTTTCTTTTACAAGCTCATACACACGCCTTAAAAGCATACGACTGTCCGCTCCCTCGTACTTCGGATCGGTATCGGGAAAATGCTTTCCTATATCGCCCAGCGCCGCCGCACCCAAAAGTGCGTCCGAAAGTGCGTGCAGTGCAACGTCCGCATCGGAATGTCCCAAAAGTCCCTTTTCGCTCGGGATTTCCACTCCGCATATTATGCATTTTCTGCCCTCAGCGAGCCTATGCACGTCATATCCCTGTCCTATTCGCATTCTTTGCACCGCCTTTTTAAAATCATCTCACCGATAAGCATATCGTCGGGCGTGGTGAGTTTTATATTCTCATAACAGCCCTCCGTAATTTTTACACGCCCGCCCATATTCTCAACAAGCATACAATCGTCCGTTGCCTCGGCATCGGGCGGCGCATTGTGCGCTTTTTTCAAAAGTTCGGTTTTAAAAATCTGCGGAGTCTGTATCATATACATACGGCTTCTGTCGGGCGTTGACTCTATAAATCCGCCGTTATCGGCAATTTTAACCGTATCCTTGCACAACACTCCCGGTGCTGCCGCACCGTACTTTTCCGCCGCCGATGCGGTGTCGTTTATAATATCCTCGGTTATGAGCGCACGTGCGGCGTCATGCACGGCAACAAATCCGCATTTTGCATATTTAAGTCCGTTTGCCACAGACTCACGGCGTGTACCTCCGCCCTCAACAACACAGACGACTTTTGAAAAACCGTACTTTGCAATCAATTCTTTACATTTTTCAATATCGTTTTTGCCTGTAACAACAATGATTTCCCTCACAAGCGGATTTTTTTCAAAAGCTTCTGTTGTGCGTGCTAAAATTTCCTTGCCGCCAAGCTCTAAAAACACCTTATTAATATCCGCACCCATACGGCTGCCCTTGCCGCCTGCGGCTATTACAGCGGTCATCTCCATATCCGAAACCTCCGATTACACAAAAAGGGCTGCAGTAAAACGATATATCGCTTTACTGCGGCTCTTTATTACACCAAAACTTCTATGGTATCGTGCAGAATATTTTCAATATCCGTAACGTCTGCCACCTTTGACAGCACCAGCTCGCTCAGCACAATCTGGCGTGCACTGCCGAGGGTTTTGCGTTCGTTTGTGGACAATCCGTGAGTACGCTCACGGTACATAAGGTCTTTTAAAACACTCAAGACCTTATAAATATCCCCCGATTTTATTTTCTCGATATTCTCACGCTGACGTTTGTTCCAGTTGGAATCGTCCGTTACCGGCATATCACGGAAACACTCGAGAATTTTTTTTGCTTCATTCTTATCGACAACATCCCTAAGTCCTATACTTTGGCTGCTTTCAACAGGAATATTGGTCACCATACTTCCCACTGCGAATTTTACACAGTAATACTTGCGCTTGTTTCCGGCAAGCTCTATTTCTTTTATATTTTCTATCGTGCCTGCCCCGTGCATTGGATGGACGACCTTATCACCGATGCAATACATTTGTTTACGCCTCCTGTTCTATCTATAATATATTATAGCACAATCTGACATCAAAGTAAACAAATGTTTTGTCATTCATTGTAGAAATTTTTCCATAGTTTTTAGGTTATTATGTCTAAAATCATTACCCGAAATAGGCTTTTTTCATTATTTCCTCGATTTCGGACACAAGAGGCAGTCTCGGATTTGCCGTTGTGCACTGATCTTCAAAAGCCTTGTCAGCAATATCCGAAAGCTTTGACATATATTCCTTTTCATCTATTCCGCACTCCTTAAATGACGCCGGTTCGTTAAGCTCCGCCGAAAGTGTTTTTACCGCCTCGATAAGCTTTTTCACGCCGTCCTCGGTGTTTTTCGTCGAAAGTCCTATATAAGACGCTATTTCGGCATACTTTTTATCGGCGATAAATTTTTTATATTTCGGAAATGAAACGAATTTTGTCGGCACGGATGAATTGTATTCTATCACATACGGCAGTAAAACAGCGTTTGCACGTCCGTGCGGAACGTGGTATTCTCCGCCTATTTTATGCGCTATCGAATGATTTAATCCCAAGAACGCATTCGTAAACGCCATACCGGCAATACAGCTTGCATTATGCATTTTTTCTCTTGCTTCTTCATCATTTGCGCCGTTTTTATAGGCTCTGGGAAGATACTCAAACACAAGCTGTATCGCCTTTATTGCGAGTCCGTCCGTATAATCGGACGCCATAACCGACACATATGCCTCGATTGCGTGAGTAAGCACGTCAAGTCCCGTATCCGCTGTCGGCGTTTTGGGCAGGCTCATAACAAACTGCGGATCTATAATCGCTATATCGGGCGTAAGTTCATAATCCGCAAGCGGATATTTCATATTATTCTTTTTATCCGATATAACCGAAAAGCTCGTTACCTCGCTGCCCGTTCCCGATGTTGTCGGAATTGCCGCAAATTTCGCTTTTTTACCCATAGGCGGAAATTTGAACGTACGTTTTCTTATATCGAGAAATCTTAGCCGCAAGGCTTTAAAATCAACCGACGGATATTCGTAAAAGAGCCACATTCCCTTTGCGGCGTCCATTGCGCTTCCTCCGCCCAGAGCGATTATCACATCAGGCTCAACCTCTGCCATCATCTCCGCACCACGTTTTACCGTTTCAATATCGGGATCGGGTTCTACCTCCGAAAAAATTTCGCAATGCACATAATCCGCTCTGCGCCGCAGATAATACAGCACCTTATCCACATACCCGAGCTTTACCATTCCCTCGTCCGTAACGATAAACGCACGGCTTATATCGGGCATTTTTTCAAGATACTGTACCGATCCCTTTTCAAAATATATTTTTCCGGGAATTTTAAACCATTGCATATTCACACGCCTTTTTGCCACACGCTTTTGATTTATCAGATTTATTGCCGAGATATTTCCGCTTATGCTGTTTCCGCCGTAACTGCCGCACCCAAGCGTCAGCGACGGCATATTTGTGTTGTATATATCGCCTATTGCGCCGTGCGTTGAGGGCGAATTTACGATAAGGCGGCTCGCACG
>DJRJ01000011.1:520-5159 GCA_002438865.1 Clostridiales bacterium UBA6363 | reverse complement strand
ATATGCTAAGCGGTATCGCAACGGCGTATTTGCAGGAGGCGGATATATTCGGACGTCTTAAGGCGGACTATGCGTGCCTTGAAATAGACGAAGCATACACGCCGATTGTTTTTGAACAGGTGAAACCCGATATAATGGTTATAACAAATCTTTTCCGTGATCAGCTTGACCGCTACGGCGAGATAGACATAACCTCCGATATAATAAAGCGTGCGATAGAAAAAGTACCGTCCGTAAAGCTTTTGCTGAACGGCGACGATCCGCTCTGCACGCAGTTCGGCAAGCTTTCCGATGCAAAATATTACGGAATATCCGAAAAAGTTCTGCCGCAGACGAACGACACAAAAGAGGGACGTTTCTGCCCCGTGTGCGGCGAGGAACAGCGGTATAATTATTATCACTACAGCCAGCTGGGCGATTATTACTGCCCGAAATGCGGATTTAAGCGCCCTGATATAGATTTTGACGTAACAAATGTACACCTCGGCACGGAAATGGCATTTGACATAAACGGTCAGCATATGACCGTAAATTATAAGGGTTTTTACAATATATATAATCTTGCCGCAGTGTACGGCGTGCTTAATATTCTCGGCGAGGGTGCGGCGGATTTTGACGCACTTTTGGCAAAATACAAACCGCAGATAGGCAGAATGCAGGAGTTTGCATTTAAAAAGCCGGTAATTCTGAGTCTTTCAAAGAACCCGGCGGGATTTAATCAGGCAATTGCCACTGTAAACGGCGACAAGCGCAAAAAGGACGTAATAGTCGCAATAAACGACAAAGCAAACGATGGACGTGACGTATCGTGGCTTTGGGACGTGGACTTTGACAAAATAAAGGACGAAAACCTCAATATGCTCATAACAACGGGAATACGTCTTTGGGACATAAGCCTGCGTTTCAAATATGCGGACATAAACGTTGATATGATAACGCACGATATGAGAGCGGCTGTGAAAAATGCGCTTGCGTCCGACTCGGAAGCGGTGTATGTGCTTGTGAATTACACGGCGCTGTACCCGACGGAGAGTGTATTGAATGAGCTGCTTAAAAATGACGGAAACGGAGATTGATTAAATGAAGATAAAAATACTGCATCTCTATCCCGATTTGCTTAACCTGTACGGCGACAGGGGAAATATAGAATGCTTGAAAAAGCGGCTTTTGTGGCGGGGGATAGACGCCGAATGTGCCGAATACACCTGCGAAAGCAAGGATTTTGATTTGTCGGACTGCGATATAGTATTTCTCGGCGGCGGAAGCGACAGAGAGCAAAAGCTTGTATGTGAAAGGCTTCTCGGACACCGAAAGGAAATAAGCGAATTTGTCGAAAACGGCGGCTCGCTCGTTGCGGTGTGCGGAGGGTATCAGCTTTTGGGCGAGTATTACAAGCTTGAAAACGAAACCATAGAGGGTCTGGGAATACTCGATATATACACCGTTCAAGGCAAGGGACGCCTTATCGGAAATATAGTGCTTGAATCGGACATTGCCGGAAAAATAGTCGGTTTTGAAAACCACGGCGGAAGAACATATATAGGAAAGCACACTCCGCTCGGACGTGTGCTGTACGGAAACGGTAATTCCGACAATTGCGGATATGAGGGCGTAATTTACAAAAATGTGGTAGCCACATACCTGCACGGACCGCTGTTTCCGAAAAATCCCAAGCTGTGCGATTATGTGCTTACAAATGCACTCAAGAAAAAATACCCTGAATTTACAGAGCTTTCACCTCTTGACGATACGCTGGAAATAACAGCGAACAATTATATAGCGGAACGCTTTAAAAAGTAAACTTTTTTTGAATAATTCATTGAATTTGTTGACTTTTTGACGTATGCTGTTATAATAGCGTATAGTTAATCAATGTCAAGAGGGATTTTATGAATATAAATATAAAAAGAGCGGATATAATAACGCCCTTAAAAGCTTATAAATATAAAATACTCGTGTTTTTAACCACGCTGATGGCGGGAGTCGTTATACTTTCGTCGGTTGCAGTCATAACCACAGACATAAGCGCAACGCTGAAAAGGCGTGCGGCTCACGGCGAGTATGCTATGGTACTGCCGCATTATTCAAGCTTTGATTTTTCGGATTTTCACTCGGCGATAAAGCCGAGCTGGAAAGAGGAAACCTTAAAGCTTACGGACGGCAGAGCGGTTACAAAAATCCATGCAAACGTTTATCCGATAAATCTGCGTAATGTAAGCATTACATACGCTTCGGACAATGAGAACGTTGCAGCGGTGGACGAAAACGGAAACATAGAGGCAAAAAATCCGGGTGCGGCAAAGATAAAGATAGTTGCCGACAACGGAGAGCGGCATATGGAGACTGAGGCTGAACTGACCGTTGTACAGCCGGTGACGGGATTGTTTATGCCCGAAACAACGGTTACGCTGTACAAGGGAAGTGCCGGACAGCTTTTAAAGTGCGAAACAGTACCGCAGAATGCGACAAATCAGAATATGGTATGGCAGAGCAAAAACGAAAAGGTCGTAACGGTTGACAATAACGGGCACGTAAAGCCTGTCGGTTTGGGTATGGCGGAGGTTGTTGCTAAAAGCGACGACGGCGGATTTGAGGCAAAATGCTATGTGACGGTTGTGAATTATTCGGTTGACGTGAACAGCGTAAGCATAAAGAACGATTATAAAGAGGACGCATATCTGCGTGTGGGCGAGGCGATAAATCTCGTGACGGAAACAGAGCCTGAAAACGCAAGAAACAAAACTCTTAAATGGACGAGCAGTAATATTGCCGCCGCAACCGTCAGCCAGACGGGGCGTGTGCTTGCGAGAGGCGTCGGAAAAACCACGATAACCGTTTCTTCGGTAAACGGAAAAACGGATACGTTTAATCTTACGGTACAGCCGGGAGTTGTGCGTGATCCGTTTAATCTCAACGGCGGAGAAACGTACACAAGCGGCGGAGTGACGTACACGGCGTACAATATGTCGCTTTTGGATATGACCGCAATACAGATGAACAGCAATCCCGTTCCGCACAAGGGCGGTTCTGCGGCATCGTATGACGAGGTAAAAACAGCGCTTGATCCGGGTGCATACAGTAACGGAGCGTATAAGTATCAGTTCCTTGACCTTTCGTACACGAACGGAATAAGCGAGGAGTCGCTGAATGCTTTCCTTGCCGATAAGGGTATTTTACGGGGACACGGCGCCGACTTTATAGCGGCGGCGAGAGCATACAATGTTTCGGAGGTATATCTTGTTGCACATGCGTGCCTTGAAACAGGAAACGGCACGTCCACGCTGGCGAACGGCGTGCTCGTGGGCGGTGTGACTGTATACAATGTATACGGAATAGGCGCATACGATTCGGGTGCGGTATTCTACGGCTCAAGAAAGGCATACCAGGAGGGTTGGACGGACGTATCGTCAGCAATAATGGGCGGTGCGCAGTGGATAAGCAGTCATTATATCAATACTGCTTACGGCAGACAGAACACACTCTATAAGATGCGGTGGAATCCCGATAATCCGAGCGAGCATCAGTATGCGACGGATATTGAATGGGCAACTCAGCAGGCGGTTAATATAGAGAGAATATTCAGAATGTTCCCCGAAGCCGTAAAATCATATGATGTACCGGTGTACAACGATACGGCGGCAGTTGCGATAGATACAAGCAATTAAAAAAAGAAGCTGTAAAGCTTCTTTTTTTAATATCATAATAAACAAAAAGACAAAGCAAATTTGATACATTGTGCCGAGCAAAATAATGTTTACGGAAGGGGGATAGGGGGTAAAAAATAAATAATAAACTTCCGGTTGAAAATCGGAACGAAGGGAGCAGGACTATGAAAGAGTATAAAATGGACGAAATCAGAAACGTTGTAATAACGGGACACGGAAAGTGCGGAAAAACCACGCTTACGGAGGCTATGCTTTTTAACGCAAAGGCAACGGATCGTTTGGGAAAGACTGCCGACGGTACAACCGTTACCGACTGTGACCCCGAGGAAATCAAAAGACAGTTTTCCGTTTCTGCGGCTGTTGCGCCGATAGAATGGAAGGATATGAAATATAATATAATCGATACGCCGGGATTTTTTGATTTTGCGGGCGAGGTAAAGGAGGGCGTGCGTGCCGCAGACAGTGCGCTTGTCGTAATGAGCGGCAGAAGCGGAGTTTCGGTGGGGACGGAGCAGACTTTTGAATATGCACGCCAAAGAGGTATACCGATAATGTTTTTCGTAAACAAAATCGATGATGACCGTGCCGATTATCAGAAAACGCTCGAACAGATGAAAGAGGTGTTCGGAAAGTCGGTAACGCCGTTTGTTTACCCAATACGTGAGGGTGATGAGTTCAAAGGCTTTGTTGATATAGTTGATATGACTGCACGCCGTTATGACGGAATATACAGGGTTGAAATTCCCGTCCCGGACGGTATGGCGGAGGTTGTGGCGCCTTTGAGAGATATGATAATGGAGGCTGTTGCCGAAACGGATGAGGAATTAATGAACAAATACTTCAACGGCGAGGAATTTACCGTTGACGAAATAAAGGGCGCAATAAGAAAAGGCGTCAAGGATGGAAGCATATACCCCGTATACTGCGGAAGCGGACAGGACAATATAGGCGTGCGCTCGCTTATGGACGGTATC
>DJRJ01000011.1:0-448 GCA_002438865.1 Clostridiales bacterium UBA6363 | reverse complement strand
CAATAGTATTTAAGACGATTGCTGACCCGTATGTGGGAAAAATGTCGCTTTTCAGAGTTTACTCGGGCGATATTCATTCGGACAGTGTGCTTTACAATCCTAATCGTGGCTGTAACGAGAAGATAGGCAAGGTATTTAACCTGTGCGGTAAAAAACAGCTTGAAGCTTCAAGGATAAAAGCCGGCGATATAGGCTGTACGGCAAAGCTTGAAAATACAAAAACAGGCGACACTCTGTGCGATAAGGACAAGAATATAATCCTTACGGGTATAGAGTTCCCCAATCCCGTGCTGTCAATGGCTGTAGAGCCTATGGCAAAGGGCGATGAGGAAAAGATAATATCGGGACTTACAAAACTTACCGATGAGGATCCGTCGTTTACCGTTACGACCAATTCGGAAACAAAGCAGACTCTCATAAACGGTCAGGGCGAACAGCACATAGATGT
>DJRJ01000002.1 GCA_002438865.1 Clostridiales bacterium UBA6363 | reverse complement strand
GCACCGCTTCCGCAGTTTTCAATTACAAGTCCGGGAAATTTTTCATACAGACTGTCTATAAAATCATAAAACGCATTAGTATTTTCAATTAATCCCTCCGCAGGCGAATCGCCGTCATAAGTATTTGTACAGCCTATTCCCGTTGACTGGTTATAGTCGTTCTTTATGAATCTGTATCCCATATCGTAAAATTCTCTTACTTTTTCGGTAAGATAATTGCGGACATTCTTGTTTTTAAAATTATAAAAATGCATTTCACCGCCGCCCACCGCACGGTCGTAACGGCGTATAACGGCATCTTTATCATTTCGGAACAATTCCGCTGTTTCGGAGCAGGCGTCAAATTCAAACCAAACTCCCGGAATTAATCCCTTTTCTTTCATTCTGTCAGCCAAATCCTTAAACGTCACTTCGGAGAAATACTCCGTTCTGGGAATCCAGTCGCCTTTGCCCCAGCCGTTTTTGTTCCACTGCCAGCCGCCGTCAATACAGAAATATTCACAGCCTGCCTCTGCCGCCTTGTCTATAAGCGGAATTATGTATTCGGGTTTCTGCGATCCCCATATACAATCCATATAATCGTTAAACACAAGCGGTATGAACGGCTTTACCGTACTGTCTGCACGCTTGAATTCGTTCACGGTTTTTACAGCCTCCTCAAATCCGCCGCACACCGTTCCGTAAAAGGCACGTTCCGCTCTGTAGCTTTCGCCCGGCTTTAGATCGTAATACCAGCCGCCTAAGCCTTCATCGCACGAGGTTGCCTCAACAGCCAGACTCGGACTTACATATCCGCCGAATACCGTAAGCTTTATCTGCCAGCTGTGCGAACCCTCCGTTTCCATAAAGAACGCATTATTATCCGTTTTGTTTTCGATTATAACAAGCGGATAGAAATTTCCCGTACACCAGCTGCCCACAGAGCTTATTCTGTAGGATTCACGCTCCCAGCTATGCATTGTTGCGGGGCACAAGCCAAGCTCGGACGGCGTATATGCTCTCCACTGTCCCTCACACTGCCATTTGCTGTGGCATATGTGAATTACAATATCTTTATCATACCATACGTCCTCATCGGAATGAGCTATATTTTCAACAAACGCCGATGAAAATCTCGTAAGCTTTATACTTTCGTTACCCGTATTTTTTATTGTGTTCGTCTGAATGATTGCTCCCGATATATTTTCAAGTTCTGCCGTTACTTCAAGATTTTCCGCTTTGCTTTCATATCTTAACGTAAGCTTATTTCCCTCATGTATGCAATCGGCAAGCGAAAAGCCTTTATCGTCCAAGAGCATCAGCGAATTGCCGTCAACATTAACTTCAAAATTCGGGCGATCCTCCCCTGTTGTTTTATTCGTTGTTTTGCCGTTGTCAATATCAAATTTACCGTTATCGTAAACTGTAACGCCAACATTACCCAAGCTGTACTTTTTCATATACTTTTTCCAATATCCTTTCTGCTATTTTCTTCATTCCGTAATCACTCGGATGCATTGAAACACCCTCATGCTCAAACTGACCTATCGCCATAGTTTTCTCGTCACGCTCAAGGTCGCTTATTTTACAATATGTATACCCGTTTTCGTCTATGACCTCTTTGAAAATCTTGTCAAGCACCTCTATCTGCCAGAAATTGTCCGTAACTATTACCTGTGCTTTGGGGTTTGACGCAAAGAATTTAATCATTTGGTCATAATACGGCTTGCAGTTTATTTCTTTATTTTTGTCACGGTTGATATTTTCGCCTATGCGTATAATCACAACATCGGCACAAAAATCACGTGCCGGTATATAAAATTCCTCAAGCGATTTATTGCCCTCGAAATACCGTCTTTCCCATTCCGCCGCCTGTGCTACGCAATAGTCCGCCGGACCGTATTTTTCCTCAATACCTTTCATTGTCTGATGCACGAAATCGTTTTCTTCACACGACGCCGCCATTCCCCAGTCACCGTACCAGCCTATCTGCGGTGCGGGCGCATGGCGTGTGATTGAATTCCCCACAAACAGCACCTTAAGACGGCTGTTTTCTTTTCTCACTATTTTGACAAACTTTGTTTCCTCAAGCTGTCCTTTCGATGAAACATTGTTCTTTTTTGCGTGTTCCGATTCTATCATAATTTTACCTCCGTTTTCACTGCAAATATGATTATATATCATTAAAGACTTAAAGTCAATACTGTTTTTTTCTTGTTTATCAATAAGGTGTTGCATAAAGCAACACCCTATTGATTTATTACTTATGTATACAATTACCGATAGCTTACGCTGTAGGATTTATCAACAAACAGCTCCGCGTTTTCGCCTATGGCTGTATTTTCGCCGATTACGGCGCTTACACTTTCCGTACCGTAGTTAAGGTACACCGTATTCCCTGCCATATGCTTTGAAGTCGAGAACGTGTAATGTATATTTCCGTCCTCATCAGCCGTAAGCTGTTCTATCTGCAATATATCCGAAGGATTGGGAGCGCCGTCAAGCGTACCGCTCATTATAAGCAAAAGTGCGTCACGCTTTGCATAATCCTCTCCCAATGAAGCATTTACCGTAACCGTTTCTCTGCCTGTAATGTTGGCTGTATTTGTACGTCGTCCGCCGCCCGATGATACAGCTGTAACGGTGTATTCGCCCATGCCGTCAATCGGGATTGAATATGAATATTTTCCGTCCGTCAGGCTGTCAAACTGATTGAAGTTAAACAATTCACCGTTATACATCACCTTAACGGTCACTCTGTCCGAGCCGTCATACACTATACCGCTTATGTTAAGCTTACTGCCGTCATATACCGTATCGAGCGACAATGCCGCCGGGGTAAGCTTTGCATACTTCCATACCGCCGTTTCAGCCGAAAGACCCTCACCGAAACAAAGCTCCCCGACTTTTTTGCCGTTATTGTCCGTTACCGACATAGCAAATCGTATCTGCTTTGTATTTGCACCGCAGTTAAACGGATACAGCTCGGAGTACGGAATAAACACCTTGTAAACCGTCTTTCCGTTTCTGCGTGAAATATCAGCCAATGCGTTTGTAAGCACACTTCCGCTGTCATGCCAGTTTTCGGGTGCGGCTTCGTTCTTATCCGCCGCAAAAATCTTGTATATTACCGTTTCGCCGTTCACTTTTCCTATGGAAAATTCACTTCTGTCCTTTGCCCTTAAACTGCCTGCACAGTCTATCGCAAAACGTATGCTGTCATAATCCGTTATTTCTTCGGGCGATACTGCGTCAGCACAATATGCATTGTCCGTCACATTGACAAGCAGATACATTCCGTCATCATCAAATGATATTGCATAATCGGCGTCACAGGTTTGTGCGTTTTCCGAAACCCATTTCGACTCTGCGTTGTATATGATTTCATCTCCGTTTTCAAACGTATCTTTATTGAACAGCGCACCTCTTAAAAAGTTACCCGTCATAGCCTTATAATCGTCCGTATATTCGCCGAATTCGTCACGGCAGGTATAATACGGCGCAACATATGCGGAATTTAACGCCGTATCCTTGCTTTGCGAAAGCTTTGCCAATTCTTCGGAATCCGCATTTTTTATACAATACATCTTGTTTGCCTTAAAGTCATACGTGTTTACCGCATTTCCCTCAAAATCAAGAATTGCAGCGTTCTCCCCGATACAGCCGATAAGCTCGTCCGGGCAGCTGAAATCCTCAGCATTTGCGCTCCACACGTATATTTGCTTTTCACCGTCACTGTCAAGCGCAACCGCTTTTCTGCCGTTACCGAAATCATAT
>DJRJ01000018.1:2284-12307 GCA_002438865.1 Clostridiales bacterium UBA6363 | reverse complement strand
TGGTTCCGATCGCTTTTGGTATGCTTCTGGTAAACATTTATCCGGATATTATGCTGAGCGTTGAGGATTCATCCAATGGCGTTGGCGGACTTCTTCATTATTTTTACTTACTTGATGAGTGGAGTATTCTTCCTTCACTGATCTTCCTGGGTGTCGGCGCGATGACAGACTTTGGTCCGCTGATCGCGAATCCGATCAGTTTCCTGATGGGAGCAGCTGCACAGCTTGGTATTTACCTTGCATACTTCCTTGCAATTTTCCTTGGCTTCAACGGAAAAGCAGCAGCAGCGATCTCTATCATCGGTGGTGCTGACGGCCCGACTTCCATTTTCCTTGCAGGTAAGCTTGGACAGTCTTCTCTTATGGGACCGATCGCAGTAGCAGCATATTCCTATATGTCCCTGGTACCGATCATCCAGCCTCCGATCATGAAGGCATTTACAACAGAGGAAGAGCGTAAGATCAAAATGGCGCAGCTTCGTCCTGTTTCCAAACTTGAGAAGATCCTTTTCCCGATCGTTATCACAATCGTTGTTTGCCTGATCCTTCCGACAACAGCTCCGCTTGTTGGTATGCTGATGCTCGGAAATCTGTTCCGTGAGTCCGGAGTTGTTAAACAGCTTTCTGAAACAGCTTCCAATGCGCTTATGTACATCGTAGTAATCCTTCTCGGAACATCTGTAGGTGCTTCTACAAGTGCTGAAGCATTCCTGAACGTAGATACACTGAAGATCGTAGTTCTTGGTCTTGTTGCCTTTGCCTGCGGTACTTTTGGTGGTGTTATGCTCGGTAAGCTTCTCTGCAAGGTTACTCACGGAAAGATCAACCCGCTGATCGGTTCCGCCGGTGTTTCTGCCGTTCCTATGGCAGCCCGTGTATCCCAGAAGGTTGGTGCAGAGGCAGATCCTACAAACTTCCTTTTGATGAACGCCATGGGACCAAACGTTGCAGGTGTTATCGGTACTGCGGTTGCAGCCGGAACATTCCTCGCAATCTTTGGTGTATAGTATAGAGAATTTAGGAGGTCAGACTAATGGCAGAAGAAAAGAAACCGGTAAAGATTACCGAGACTGTGCTGAGAGATGCACACCAGTCTTTGATTGCAACTCGTATGACAACAGAGCAGATGTTGCCAATTATTGATAAAATGGATAAAGTTGGTTACCATTCCGTAGAGTGCTGGGGTGGTGCTACATTTGATGCTTGTCTCCGTTTCCTGAAAGAGGATCCATGGGACAGACTTCGTAAGCTCCGTGACGGATTCAAGAATACAAAGCTTCAGATGCTGTTCCGTGGACAGAATATCCTTGGATACCGTCCGTATGCAGATGATGTTGTAGAGTATTTTGTACAGAAATCCGCAGCTAACGGTATTGATATCATTCGTATCTTTGACTGTCTGAATGATATTCGTAACCTTGAGACAGCTGTAAAGGCAGCAAACAAGGAAAAGGGACATGCACAGGTTGCACTTTCTTATACACTTGGTGATGCCTACACCATGGATTACTGGAAGAATATGGCAAGACAGATTGAGGAGATGGGTGCAGATTCTATCTGTATCAAGGATATGGCAGGCTTGCTTTTGCCGTATACGACATATGAGCTTGTAAAGGCTTTGAAAGAAACGGTTAAAATCCCGGTTCAGCTCCATACACATTATACGAGCGGCGAGGCTTCAATGGTTTATCTTAAGGCTGTTGAGGCAGGCGTTGACGTAATTGACTGCGCAATGTCACCGCTGGCAATGGGTACATCTCAGCCGCCTACAGAGTCGATTGTTGCGGCTTTGCAGGGTACGGAATACGATACGGGCTATGACCTTGACAAGCTTATCGAAATAAGCGATTACTTCAAGCCGCTCAGAGAAAAATACATCGAAAGCGGATTGATGAGTACAAAGGTTATGGGCGTTGACGTTAATACGCTGAAATACCAGGTACCGGGCGGTATGCTTTCAAACCTCGTTTCACAGCTTAAACAGCAGCACGCCGAGGATAAGTATGACGAAGTGCTTAAGGAAGTGCCGAGAGTACGTGAAGATATGGGATTCCCGCCGTTGGTTACTCCGTCGTCACAGATTGTCGGAACACAGGCTGTTCTTAACGTTCTTATGGGCGAAAGATACAAGATGATAACCAAGGAAACAAAGGGTATAGTAAAGGGCGAGTACGGCAGAACTCCCGTACCGATTAAGCCGGAAATCGTCGAGAAGATAATCGGAAACGACAAGCAGATTACCTGCCGTCCGGCAGACCTCTTAAAGCCCGAACTTGAAAATATGAAAAAGGAATGTGCCGAATGGACAAGACAGGATGAGGACGTACTTTCGTATGCGCTCTTCGGTCAGGTTGCGGTAGATTTCTTCAAATACAGAGAAGCGGAGCTTGACAAGGTGGACAATACTCTTGTCGATAGGGAAAATAAGGTTTACCCTGTATAATCAATAAGGGGCTGTAAAAAAGATTTTTTACAGCTCCTTATTTAGAATATTTATGAAAGATGTGATTTTATGAAATTAGGCTTTATAGGCAGCGGAAATATGTGCGGCGCAATTGTTGACGGGATTGTAAAAAGCGGTTTTGAGCCGAAAAATATAACGGTATCGGGCGTTTTGCAGGAACAGCTTGACGGCTTTATGGAAAAGTACGGCGTGCTTACAACAACGGATAACGTATCCGTTGCGGCGGACTCCGATGTACTTTTTCTTTGCGTTAAGCCGAATGTCATATACGCTGTTGCAGACGAGATAAAGGAGAGTATCGGAAAAGATACGGTTGTGGTTTCAATTGCGGCAGGACAGTCGCTTGAAAAATTACAGAATGCTTTGGGAAACGATACTAAGATAATACGCCTTATGCCAAATACACCGGCGCTTGTCGGCGAGGGTATGACGGCAATGACATATAACGAAAACGTGACCGAAACCGAGGCGGCAGAAGTAAAAAAAATACTTGACAGCTTTGGCAAAACGGAAATCATACCCGAAAAGCTTATGGACGCCGTAACGGCGGTAAGCGGTTCATCACCAGCGTATGTGTTTATGTTTATAGAGGCAATGGCGGATGCTGCCGTTATGGGCGGTATGCCGAGAAACCAGGCTTATACCTTTGCGGCACAGGCGGTTTTGGGCAGTGCAAAAATGGTGCTTGAAACGGGCAAATGCCCTGCGGAACTTAAGGATATGGTATGCTCGCCGTCGGGGACAACGATAGAGGCGGTTGCTTCACTTGAAAGAAACGGATTTCGCAGTGCGGTAATTGACGCAATGAAAGCCTGTATCGACAAATCAAAAAATATATAATTGAGGAGTGAACGGCTGTGAGCGATATTATTGTACGCCGTTATACAAATGAAGATGTTTCGGCTATGGCTAAAATATGGAATGAAGTTGTTGAAGAGGGAATAGCATTTCCGCAGGAGGAAACGCTTGATGATAAATCGGCGGCTGAATTTTTTGCGGCACAAAGCTTCTGTGGTGTTGCGGAGGAGGTTTCCGACGGCAAAATCCTGGGTATGTACATACTTCACCCGAACAATGTCGGACGGTGCGGACATATCTGCAATGCAAGCTATGCCGTGGCGTCGGACGTGCGTGGGAAACATATAGGAGAAAAACTTGTGCGTGACTGCATAAGCCGTGCAAAGGAAATAGGCTTCGGTGTTTTGCAGTTTAATGCCGTTGTTGCAACAAATGTTCACGCAAGACATTTGTATGAGCGTATAGGCTTTAAACAGCTCGGAACTATTCCGAACGGCTTCAGACTTAAAAACGGGGAATATGAGGATATTTGCCCGTATTATATTGAACTGAATTAAAAAAAGTCCTTTACGGACTTTTTTTTAATGTTCAAAATACGAAATGTAGCCTATATCAAAGGTATCGTCTATCAAATACTTGTACAAATCTATAATATAATCGTCCGTCATACTGGCTATAAAGTCGGTTACAATATCGTCAAAGGTGTTTGCTTCAAAGTAATTCTCATGTGTTTTGTAGCGTGTGCTTTCATTGATATAATCAATGTGGTGACGGAAAATAATTGCGTTTTTGTCACCCGATTTAAGCTGATTTATAAGTACCTCATACAGACTTTCAAATATCGGGCGTATGATATTGTCGTATTTTTCGTTCTGTTCATCATTGTTGTAAATATATCTGAAGTTATCCTTTTTCGTTCGGCGGAGCGACTCGAAATGCTCCTTGTCAAGTTTGAGATAGTCTTTGCCGAAACTGTTTTCAACTATGTTCACAATAAGGTTGTTTATCATAGGCGCATTGTGACGCCCTATAATGCTGTCCTCAAAAATGTATTCGTTTTCGATTATGTGAGTTTTTACGGCGTCCTGTCTGTCTTTTCCTATGTAAGCGATAATGTCGCATATGCGCACCACGCACGCCTCAAGCGTGGAGGGAATAAGCGTGTCTATGGCGCTTTCATCAATGTAGCACGCCTCAACTTTTTTGTCAAACTCATCAAAAGAATTAAGCTGTGACGGCTTGTACTCGTCAAGCTCCAGCTCGCCGTTGTGGCACAATATTCCGTCAAGGGTCTGCAAGGTAAGATTAAGGTGCAGTATCTTGTCAAGAACACGCACGCTGTGTACATTGTGATTAAAATATCTGCCCGTGCGCTCGTGGTAAATTTTGTTCAGAAAACGCTCGCCCGTATGTCCGAACGGCGTGTGGCCTATATCGTGACCGAGCGCAATGGCTTCAATCAAATCGAGGTCAAGTCCCAAAAGACCGCCGATTGTGCGTGCTATTCTCGATACAAGCTGTACATGATACGAACGCCTTGAAATATCGTCGTTTTTGTAGAAAGAAAATACCTGTGTCTTGTCGGCGTATCTGTTGTAATAAAGAGAGTTCATTATTTTTTCGGTATCCCGCAGGTATGCGGGGCGCAGAACGGTGTGTTTGTCGGAATTTTCATCACGCCGCAGTGCACTGTATTTCGGCTGTACTCTGCCGGGAAATTTTTCGGATATTAAAGCTTCTGTTTCGGAAGAAAGCTTTTCGTATTTCAGTTTCACGTTAAAAGGCTCCTTTTGTTAAAAATATGTTACATACAGATTAATTTTACCATAAAAGACGCAAAAAAGCAAAATTTTTTTTAAAAAAGTAGTGACAAATATAAAATTCGGTGCTATAATAATACTTGTATATTTATGCAATGATGTAAAGGAGAGCGCAGATAAATGAAGAAATTATTAATAAGTATTATAACGGCGGCGAGTATGCTTGTCGGAGCGTCCGGCGCATTGGCGGATAATACTTCAACCGTACAGGTTGCAAATGACTCTAAATCGCTTTCGTACAAATACACCGCAGGCTCAAAAGCGGAAACAACCAAGAATATAAGTGAGCTTTTCAATAAGCTTTCGGATATAACCGCAAGAAAACGTGAAACGGTTCAGGAGCTGAAAGTAACGAGTGCGAGTGCGGACGGAAGTGCTGTAGACTTTGTGCTTACTATGGTTGACGGTACGGAAAAGCCGGACGGAAAGGAAAAATCCGTTGTCGGAACATACAGTATTGAAATTACCGGCGAGAACGGTGCGGTAATATCGAAAATCGATGCCGGAACGGACGATATAGAAACGGATAATGCCGGAAAATACATAAAGAATATCAGTTTGGGAAAACTGAACACAGAGTCATCACTCGAAGAAAAAACATATAAGCTTAAAATCTCAGTTGCCGATACGGTATCGGAACGTGATATAAATCTTGCAAAAGAGAACACTGAATGGGTTATAAAAGCAAAGGCAGAGCAAAAAGCAGAGCCTACTCCCGCTCCGACAGCAACGGCAACGGTTACTCCGTCTGCAACACCGTCAGCAACTGTTGTACCCGAACAGGAAATGAAAGGTACGAAGTATGTCGGCAAGGACAAGGATATAATGCCCGGAAAGTACATATTGACGGGAAACGGCGCTGTTAAGGTATATGACAGCAAAAACACTGTAAAGACTGATATTGTACTTACGGACAGTAAATCGGAGGCACCTGCAGGAGCTGTGGCAAGCTATGTGCTGACTCTTGCGGACGGCGATAAGGTGGAAATTTACGACCATATCAGCTTAAAGCCGTATGAGCAGAAATCATCGGCAACAGCCGCACCGAGAGGAACTGCGGCGCCGGCAAAAACAAAAAACAACAAAACAAACCCGAAAACGGGTGATGCCGCTCCTATTGCGGCAGTATCCGCATTGGCAATAACGGCTTTGGGAATATTCGCATATCTTGAATATTCAAAGAGAAAGAAAAACTAAATATTAAGAATTCCGGGGAAGGGGTGCTGCAATGAGAAAAATGAAGATATTTGTGCAGATCCTTTCCCTTTTGATTTTCATATGCTGCTGTGTATATATGGGAATATATTTTTATAAGGATTATCATTTAAAAAGCGATTTGTCATCGGTACAGGAATACGTTGACACCTCCGATGATGAAAAGTATGCCGAAAACGGTATGCTGTCGGAATATTATGAGCTTTATAAAAAGAATGAGGATATGGTCGGCTGGATAAAGATAGACGGCACGAATATAGATTATCCCGTTATGTATAAAAATACCGACAATGATTATTATCTGCACAGGAATTTTGACCGTGAATATAATGAGGGCGGTATTCCGTTTATGGATAAGGAGTGCAGTCTGGCAAAGCCGAGCGATAATCTGATAATATATGCTCATAATATGAAAAACGGTACAATGTTTGCAGACCTTTTGAAGTATTCGGACGAGAAGTTTTTGAATGAGCATAAAACCGTGAAATTTAACACGCTTTATGAGAAAGAAGAATATACGGTAATATCTGTTTTTAAAACACAGGTAGGAGCAAAAAACGAGTTTAAGTATTATAATTTTGTCGATGCCGCATCTGAGGACGATTTTGAAAATTATGTATCGGCGGCAAAAATGCTTTCGATACATTCGATAGACGAAACGGCGGTTTACGGAGATAAACTGCTGACGCTGTCCACGTGTTCGTACAATAAGAAAAACGAAAGATTTGTGGTGGTGGCAAAAAGAATAAAATAAGAGCCGCTCTTAAAAGCGGCTCTTGATATTATCGGTGTCGTCTTGATCCTTTGGGTTTGAACATTCTGGATATATCTTTTTTCTTTGTGATCTTATCAAGACTGGTGAAGAACGAACGCTTGCCCTTTGCGGTGTTTACCGAACGCCGTGCCTGGGGCAGTGCGGTCATCATAATACACAGCGGAAGAATAAGAAACGGAATTGCGATAATTGCCTGTATGTAAATTCTTAGATTAATTTTATGTATGGAATACATAAAAACAACCACAAGCGACTGACATATGAAAAGTATTGCCGAAAGTATGGAGGAGAACACCATATTTCCGTTTTCTTTGTTCTCTCTGCGTGTCAGAATTGCCGCAATGAGAAAATATATACTGCTCACAATTATAAACGTTCCGGCGTTTATGCCCGGAAGTATGGATATGCTTGAAACTTTGTTGAAATTTTGGTTGCCGAATAGTCTGACACATACTGAAAATACCGAAAGCAAAATCGAAAGTATTGACCAGCATATGCAGAAAATCGAGTAACCTGAGAAGATTTTTCTTCTTTTATTCATAAAAAACTACCTCTTAACCGCATTATTATTGAAAATTCTACATTAATATGTTATTATATAATTATATAATATTTGAAAAAGAAAATCAAGAGAAGATTACACATTATTTTAAGTATTTTTTTGGTAAAATGCTATAAAGGGAGAGAAAATAATGAACAGAGCGGAAAAAGCGAGAGAGCTTTTTGTGTCGGGATACAATTGCGCCGAGGCGGTGGTCGGGGCGTACAGCGATATATTCGGCACGGAAGTAATGCGTGCGGTGGAGGGTTTCGGCGGCGGTATGGGCAAAATGCGGCTGACGTGCGGTGCGGTATCGGGAATGTTTATGCTGGCAGGTCTTAAATACAGCAAAGGCGAGCCGAAAGATATTGAAATGCGTACCAAAATATATGAAACCGTTCGTGAAATGGCAAAGCGGTTTGAAGATAAAAACGGCACTATAGTCTGCTGTGAGCTTTTGGGACTTGACAGTGCCGGCAATAACGGTAAAAAACGCCCGTGCATCGGCTGTGTGGAGGATTGCGCCGAAATTGCGGCGGAAATCTTGAATTTGGACGAGTAGGGTGTTATAATATTTATAAGAAACGGAGAATTGATATATGTTTAAGGTATTACATACAAACGGAAATGCAAGGCGGGGCGAGTTCCGCACGGTACACGGCGTTGTGCAGACGCCTGTATTCCAGAATGTGGGAACAATTGCCGCCATTAAGGGAGCGGTATCGTCGCTTGATTTAAAAGAATTGGGCTGTCAGGTGGAGCTGTGCAACACGTATCATCTGCATCTGCGTCCGGGGGATAAGGTTGTAAAAAAACTCGGAGGTCTGCATAAGTTTATGAACTGGGACAGACCGATACTGACCGACAGCGGCGGCTTTCAGGTATTTTCGCTTGCGGAATTGAGGAAAATAACGGAGGAGGGCGTGCATTTCAGCTCGCATATTGACGGACGGAAGATTTTTATGGGTCCGGAGGAAAGTATGCAGATACAGTCCAATTTAGGCTCTACTATCGCAATGGCGTTTGATGAGTGCGTTAAAAACCCTGCGCCGTATGAATATGTAAAGCAGTCGGCAGACAGAACATACAGGTGGCTTGTGCGCTGTAAGGCTGAGATGAAACGGTTAAATTCGCTTGATGATACGATAAACAAGGAACAGATGCTGTTCGGAATAAATCAGGGCGGAACATATGATGATTTAAGAATAGAGCATATGAAGCAGATTGCGGAGTTGGATCTTCCGGGATATGCGATAGGCGGACTTGCTGTTGGCGAAAGCACGGAGGTAATGTATCACATACTTGACGAAGTGCTTCCGTATGCGCCGTACGATAAACCGAGGTATCTTATGGGCGTGGGAACACCGGCTAATATAATCGAGGGCGTGGCGCGCGGAATAGATTTCTTTGACTGTGTAATGCCGTCACGAAACGCACGTCATGCGTTTATGTTTACCCGAAACGGAACAATGAATTTGTTAAACGAAAAATACGAGCTTGACGACCGCCCGATTGACGAGGAGTGCGGCTGCCCTGCGTGCAGAAGCTTCTCAAGAGCATATATAAGGCACTTGTTTAAAGCAAAGGAAATGCTCGGAATGAGGTTATGCGTAATGCATAATCTGTACTTCTACAACGAGCTTGCCGCCCGTATACGCAAGGCAATCGAGGAGGATAGATTTGAGGAGTTCCGCAAAGAAAACGTTGAAAAGCTTTCAAGAAGAATTTAGGATTTGTTACGGGTGTGTTAAACTCATATTATATTTGTGAAAATCTGTTTCAATGAGCAAAGGTATGTGATATAATTGTTGTAATGTAACCAAAACACAGCTAAATCCATATTATACCATAAGAAATATGCGTATAATGTGAGGTGTTTTAGGTGAATAAACTTGTCATAGACGGCGGTATTCCGCTGTTGGGCGAAATACGTGTTCAGGGCGCAAAAAACGCCGTACTGCCGATTTTGGCGGCAACGGTGATTGCGGACGGGGAATGCGTGATAAAAAACTGCCCCAGGCTCAGAGACGTTGATAAGACTGATATGGTGCTTGAACGTCTGGGCTGTCGGGTAAGGCGTGAGGGAAACACCGTAACGGTGAACCCGAACGGATTGTGTTCCTGTGAAATATGCGAGGATTTAATGCGTGCAATGCGTTCGTCCATAATATTTCTCGGGGCAATAATAACAAGGTGCAAAGAAGCGGCTGTCAGTATGCCGGGCGGCTGCCCGATAGGTTTGAGACCGATTGATTTGCATCTTAAGGCTCTGCGTGAACTGGGCGTGAAAATAGATGAAGAGCACGGATACATAAAGTGCAGTGCCGAGAAATTGTGCGGTGCGGATATACATCTTGAGTTTCCCAGTGTGGGTGCAACGGAAAATATTATGCTTGCTGCCGTTTGCATT
>DJRJ01000018.1:865-2255 GCA_002438865.1 Clostridiales bacterium UBA6363 | reverse complement strand
GCATTGACGGCACTACTATTGTTTCAAATGCGGCAAGAGAGCCGGAAATAATAGACCTGGCAAATTTTCTTAATATGTGCGGAGCAAGGGTGAGCGGTGCGGGAACAAGCTGTATACGGATAGACGGTGTGGAAAAACTGCATGGTGCGGAATATACCGTAATGCCCGACAGAATAGTTGCGGCTACATACCTTGCCGCTGCGGCGGCAACGGGCGGCGAAGTCTTTCTGACGGACGCCGAGCCGTCCGATATGGGCGCAATGCTCCATGTTCTTGACGAGATGGGCGCAAAACTTACAATCGGCGTTAAGACAATACATCTGAAAAGCCGTGGCAGACTTAAAAGTGTGCATATGCTTAGAACCATGCCGTATCCGGGATTTCCTACGGATATTCAGTCGCCGTTTATGGCGCTTGCGTCTCTTGCGTCGGGTACGAGTGTGTTCGTGGAAAATATCTTTGAAAATCGTTTTCAGCACGTCGACGAACTTGTGAGAATGGGTGCGGATATACGTGTAGAGGGCAGGAGCGCCGTTGTAAGAGGAGTAAAAAAGCTGTCTGCGACAAATATGGTGGCACGTGAATTGAGAGGCGGAGCAGCGCTGGCGGTTGCGGCGCTGGCGGCGGACGGAATAAGCGAAATAAGCGGCGTGGAGTATATTGACAGAGGCTATGAGAGCATAGAAAAATATCTTCAGAGCTGTAATGCAAAAATAAAACGTGTGCAGTGTTAGGCAGTACGGAGGGATAATATGGACAAAAAGAATAACAGACCCCGTTCTGAAAAAACATCGGGAAGAAAAGTAATGAACGAGTACGACTGAGAGGCTTTTGACAGGCGTACTTCAATGAAAACCGTAAAAAGGGAAACGGCAGAACCGAGCGTAAAGCTTGTTTCCGAGGCGGAACGAAAGAAACGGTACAAAAAACAGCAAAAACAGCAAAAGCTCAAAGTACAGCGTATACGTGCGCTTATGATATTTGCAAGCGCCGTTATATTTATGGTAATATTGCTGTTTATGACTCCGCTGTTCAATATAAGAGAGATAGCTGTTTCGGGAAATCAGGTCGTGACTGCGGAGGAAATGGACGCCCAGATAGGAAATCTTGTGGGAGAAAATCTTTTCAAAACAAGCGGCAATACGATTGTCAAGCGCTTGAAGAATATAGCGTATATAGAGGACGTTTCGGTGTCCAAAAGACTGTTTCCGCCGTCGGTTAAGGTTGTTATAAAAGAATGCAAACCTGCCGGCTATGTGGGGATAAACGGATTTAACGTTGTGCTTAATTCCGAGCTTAAGGTAATAAGCGATAGCAATAATATAGATGTAGACAACATTCCGCAGATTTCGGGAGTGAATACCGACAGCTATAAAAAAGGCGAAACGTT
>DJRJ01000018.1:263-766 GCA_002438865.1 Clostridiales bacterium UBA6363 | reverse complement strand
ATAAATTATCTTGATATTTCGAGCATAACCGATATAGAGTTCCGATACCAGGACAGAATAAATGTAGAGTGCGGCTCATCAAATTCGCTCGAACGAAAGCTTAATCTGTTCAAAGAAACGGTAAAGAGCAACAATATTGCTCCCGACGCACGGGGAACGCTTGATTTGTCAATATCGGGTCGTGCGACACTGGTACAGTAAAAAGTACAAAAATATACAAAATATCTTAAAATATCTTGTCCGATATGTGCCAAAGTACAAAAAGTACAAAAAAACATAAAATAATCAATATTTTTTATGCAACTTTTTTCAAATTAGTTAAAAAAAACTATTGAATAAGTTGACAAAACATAGTAAAATAAATATATATGTGTGAGGAATATCCCGGTGCGGGATAAAGACCACAAAGGAGGATATATAAATGAGCGCAATGCCTATAGATATGGAAGAAAACAATTCAATGGAAGGTGCGAGAATTAAAGTAATCGGCGTCGGCGGCGGCG
>DJRJ01000018.1:0-129 GCA_002438865.1 Clostridiales bacterium UBA6363 | reverse complement strand
GACTCGGTGCAGGTGCAAAGCCGGAAATCGGCAGACAGGCGGCTGAGGAAACAAAAGACGAAATAAAAAATCTTGTAAAGGATACGGAAATGGTATTCGTAACAGCCGGTATGGGCGGCGGTACGGGTA
>DJRJ01000065.1:16513-18964 GCA_002438865.1 Clostridiales bacterium UBA6363 | reverse complement strand
GCATGAACGGATGAAGAAGCTTTAATCCGCCGATCAGAACCGTCTGAAGTGTCCAGAGAGCCGCTTCCTTGCTGACTGTGTCATCAGTGCGGTAGAGCCTCGGCTTTACCATCTCGATGTACCAGTCGCAGAACTCGCCCCAGATGAAGTCGTACACCTTCTGCACCGCAATGCCGAGCTCGAACTTCTCCATGTTCTCCGTGACGTCCTTCACCACATGGTTGAACTTCGACAGAATCCACTGATCCTCCGGCTGCAGGCCTTCGGGCATTGCCTGTGTATCCGCTTCCTTTCCGTCCTCCATGTTCATCATGATGAAACGGGAAGCGTTCCATACCTTATTGGCAAAATTCCGGCTGTTCTCCACGCGCTCAATGTAGAAGCGCATGTCATTTCCCGGAGCATTGCCGGTGATCAGCGTAAGACGCAGTGCGTCCGCGCCGTATTTGTCAATGATTTCCAGCGGGTCGATGCCGTTGCCAAGAGACTTCGACATCTTGCGTCCCTGCGAGTCCCGGACAAGACCGTGGAACAAAACGGTCTTGAACGGGCGCTCGCCCATCTGCTCATAGCCGGAGAAAATCATCCGGATGACCCAGAAGAAAATAATATCATAGCCGGTAACCAGAACATCCGTCGGATAGAAATACTTCAGATCCTCCGTCTGCTCCGGCCAGCCGAGCGTTTCAAACGGCCACAGCGCCGAAGAGAACCAGGTGTCCAGCGTGTCCGGATCCTGATGAAGATGAGTGCTGCCGCACTTCGGGCACTTCCCAGGCGCCTCGGAGGCCACGATGGTCTCACCGCAGTCATCGCAGTACCATGCCGGGATCCGGTGTCCCCACCAGAGCTGACGGGAAATACACCAGTCACGGATATTTTCGAGCCAATGGAAATACACTTTCTCAAAGTGTTCCGGCACAAATTCCGTTTCCTTATTCTTAACCGCATCTATTGCCGGACCTGCAAGAGGCGCCATTTTTACAAACCACTGTTTTGATATAATCGGCTCAACGGTCGTTCCGCAGCGGTAGCACTGACCTACATTATGCGTATGCTCCTCTACCTTTACGAGAAGTCCCTGCTCCTTAAGCTCCTCAACCATTGCACGGCGGCACTCGTATCTGTCCATACCCTCGTACTTGCCGGCGTATGAATTCATTGTGGCGTCATCGTTCATAACCTTAATCTGTTCGAGGTTGTGGCGCTGTCCTACTTCAAAGTCGTTCGGGTCATGCGCAGGAGTTATCTTTACGCAGCCCGTACCGAATTCTTTATCAACATATTCGTCCGCAATAACCGGGATTTCTCTGCCCACGAGCGGAAGAATAAGAGTTTTCCCCACCAAATCCTTATAGCGTTCATCATCGGGATTTACCGCAACGGCGGTATCGCCGAACATCGTTTCGGGACGTGTGGTTGCGATTATAACGTAATCGTCACTGTCCTTTACACGATATTTTATGTGCCAGAAATGCCCTGCCTGCTCCGCATGCTCTACCTCCGCATCGGAAAGAGCGGTTATGCAGTGCGGACACCAGTTTATTATTCTTGAACCCTGATAGATAAGTCCTTTGTTATAAAGGTTTACAAAAACCTCCTTAACCGCTTTTGAACAACCCTCGTCCATCGTAAAGCGTTCTCTGTCCCAATCGCAGGACGAGCCTATCTTTTTAAGCTGATTTATAATTCTGCTTCCGAACTTGTTCTTCCAGTCCCACACACGCTCGAGGAATTTTTCACGTCCGAGGTCGTATCTTGTAAGACCCTCGTTTACACGCAAATCCTCCTCAACCTTTATCTGTGTTGCGATACCTGCGTGATCCGTTCCCGGAACCCACAGTGCGGAATACCCTTGCATACGCTTATATCTTATAAGCACGTCCTGCAGGGTTTCGTCCAGGGCGTGTCCCATATGAAGCTGACCCGTTACGTTCGGGGGCGGAATTACTATTGTAAACGGCTTTTTGTCCTTATCGATTTCCGCATGAAAATAACCCTTTTCGACCCATTCGTTGTAAAGCCTGTCCTCAAACTCGGCAGGGTCATAGTTTTTTGCTATGTTTTTTGAATCCTCCATCGTTCTTCTCCTGTTCGTTTGTTATATGAAGAAATTGAATACAAAAGCAGCAGCCGCAATCACAAGCGCCGCACATTTTAAAATTATTATGTTCTTTTCCGTCGGCTCTGCAAGCTTAAAAGTTTCCAAAACCCATTTGCCTCTGTAGCTCAAAACAAGAGCCACTGCACACACGGCAAGAAGAATTATTTTTGCTGCCATTGTAGACCTCCCAATACATTAATAAATACCTATTTATATATTATCGCATTTTTAAGAGCATTTGTCAATATAAAACATATAAATTCATTGTAATCGAAATTAAAGAGGGTGCAAGCACCCTCTTTCAGACTGTAGACAAACCGTTTAAGGTTTGTCTTCTTTGTTATTGG
>DJRJ01000065.1:11127-16338 GCA_002438865.1 Clostridiales bacterium UBA6363 | reverse complement strand
TCGACAGGCTCAAAGAGGGTGCAAGCACCCTCTTTAATAATATTTCACTCAAGATGAAATACTTCCTCCAAATCAACCGATACGGGACTGTTGTCGGGATTTGTTTCCATAATATCCGCCATATACGCCCACCACTTTTGACATATATCCGTTTTTGCGCTTGCGTCCCAGCGCTCGCTGTTTTCTATCTCAATATATCCGTAAAGAACGTTGGTTTCCTTATCAAGATATATCGAATAATTTTTTCCGCCGTATTCACGGATCATATCTTTCATTTCCTGCCAAAGCTCGTTGTGGCGTTTTTCATATTCTTTTTCACAGCCTTTATAAAGCTTCATTTTAAATGCTTTTCTGATCATACAATGTATTCCTCCAATATTAATTATCTGCACAGAACAGCGCCCAATTTTTAAGTCTGTCGCATTTTAATACCAAACTGTCCGTATTGCCCGATACGGCAGAAAAGTTTCCGTTTTCGTCAAGCGTAACGCTTGCTCCGACCGCAAAATCATTCGATATTCCCATCTGACTCTTTGAAAGATAACCCTGTTTTAAAACACGTCCGCTCTCGCCCGGTACTATTCTTTCAATCGCAATACCGACAAATAAATCCGCATTGTCCGCCGAAGTCATCTGAACATAATTTCCGTTTTTAAGGCACACTGCCGCAAAGCGCGGGATATACTTATCCCCGTTATTCGTCACGGTAATTTCCTTATCGGGGAATGACGGGTAATACTCCTCACCGCTGACATTGTATTCATCTGCAAAGCCGTAAGCCGAAATTGCGCTGTTTATCTCCGCAATAACTGCGGCATTGCTCATTTCGGTATAGTTTTTGTCAAATTGCACCGTAACCGCCTTTTCCGCATTGCCGTCAAATACAAGCTTCATTGTCTTAGCCGTAACGGAGCAATCGCCGAGGCGTCTGCCTATGGTGTTATTTACGGTTATATTGCTCGCAAGTCCTACCTGTATTCCTGAAATATCATAGTATCCGTATGTATATCCGTTTGCTCCGCCGCCGCCTTTGCGTGCCGTTGTATTGCCTAAAATTGCATTTGCTGCGTTTCCGCTTATGCTTACCGCCGAGTCGCTTGTTGTATCATTGCTGTAAATTGCAAGAGCCTTTCCCCTCTGGCTGTTATTAAAGCCTATCGGGTCGGAATTATTAACCGTTACACGGTAATCGGCATGGTTTGCATATTGATTATTCTTATCGGAATAAATCCACGGACTGTCGCTGTATGTCATATAAACGCCGTTAAACTTTGCGTTGTTTAATACAACGCTGTCTTTTGTTCCGCTGCCCAGCGACTCAATTATGAGGTCGTTCTTTGAAGATGTGGCGTTCATTGTGCAGTTGTTCAAAATATTTACCTGCGGATTTTCAAAAGCCGCATTTGAGTGTACATACCAACCTCGTGACGACGACTTAAATTCGGAATTATCGAATATTGCAACCACGCCGCTGCCCGAACCGTAGCCGTAAGGCGATACCCATTGCCACACATCGTAATATTTGCCGTTTGCCAATGCCTCCTCAACGGTGATACCGAGCGACTCTATATACGCATTTGTTGCCCCTGCCGTTCCGAGATGCTCTATATGGCAGTTTTTCATAATATGAACGGCGTTCTTATTGTTATTACTGCCCTCGTCATGAATGGGATAGCGCATATTTTCCGCTGTTATTGTCAAGTTTTCAAGTGCACAGCTTCCGAAAAGATTAAGCGTTGAGAAGTTTACTATATCCTGCCTTCCCTGCTCTGTCAAAGAATGATTATCCGGAAGCTTTCCGACAATTTTACACTCGTCCTTATCTGTACCCCTAAGCGTTACATACGGTTTTACCGTCCAGCCGTAAACAGAGCCGTGCCTGTTTGAATCCCTGTACCATGTAAGATTTTCATCATACGTATTGTACACGCCCGGCGCAATATCTATCACAAATCTGTTGACGGCACTGCTGTCGGAAACAGCTTCGTTTGCCGCCATCGGCGAAGTATAATCGGCACTGCCGTCCGCCGCAACGGTAAGATGCGTTACTTTGTAGTCCGAAAGCTTTGCCGCCTTGCAGAGCGGAGTGTACGAGGAACCGTCAAATAAAAACGCTTTTACTTCTCTGTTCGCATCATCATCGGTCTTTTGCGGAATATTAAGCTCTTTTGCCGCAAGCGTATACACTTTTCCGTCACCGTTTTCTGCGGTCAGCGCATCGGTTTTCACGCTTTTCAGCACTCCGTCCTTATAATATGCAATAAAAATCCTCATATTTTTTGTTTCGCCCGAATAATTCATAATGTTATCCGCAACGGCGGTTACATCACCGTCGGTAATACAGCCGTCAAGTATTTCGTACTGCTCCGCCTTGCCGTAATTCATATAAAAACGTATTGTATCAAAATACAGTCTGTTCTCCGGCGCAACGGTGAAGTTACAGCTTGTGTCGAGTGCCTGAAGATAAATATCCTTAAGTCCCGCAAGGTTTAAAGTATATTCTTTGTTTATCTCAAGAGCCTTGAAATAAACGGTATAATTTTTGCTGTCATTTTTCTCTATTCTTTCAATATCCGCACCGTCAATACCATAGTTGGCATTGTCAGCAACCGTGCTTTCCGTCATATCGTTATTAAACGCAAGCTTTACGGAATTTGTTCCGACTTCGCCGGGCGTACAGGTGACGGACGGCAAATCAAATTTCAGCGGCATTGAAAGTTTAATATCGTCAAGATAGATTGTCTTTCCCACAAAGTCTTCGTTTAAGAGTATAAATAATTCCCCGTTCACGCCCGACATTACATTTGCAGTAAAAGTTTCGTTATATGTCTGCCAGTCACTGCTGTCAAACTTGAATGTGGGATAGGTTGTGTCAATCGGGTACGGGTGTATGATTTTTATAACGTTATCCGTATCGGGTGTATCGATTTTATATCTGAAAGACAGATTATAGGTTTTGCCGTTTACAAGCTTTTTGCTTTCCCAAGCCTCTTTACAGATACCTATTCTGTACGGGTACTCGTGATCGCTGTCCGTGCCTGTTCCCGTATATGCGCTGTTGATTTTAAAGCTTACAGCCGCAGAATCCGATTTTTCATCTGCGTCCCAGTCAACCCCGACCGACGAGTTGCCGTTTATTACCCAGAACGGTCCCACGACAGACGTGTTCCAGCCTGCCGCAACACTGTTATCGCCCTTATTAAAATGCTGTTCCGTTATAACGTTCTCTCCCGAAAAGAAAGAAAATCCTCCCGTAACGGGCGAGCCGAAATAATCCGTTATGTTTGCAGTCACAGTATATCTTGCCATATTATCCGTAACGGTGCTGAGCTTTAATTCATACTCGTTTCCGCCGAGGTCTTTTACGCCTGCAACGCTGATAGCGGACGCATCTTTGCCGTCCTTTTCTGCGGTAATTCCGTAATTTTGCGGATTAAGCGCCGTATCGGACACAGGACCCGTAAATTTTATTTTCAAAGTATCCGCCGGCATAGCCGCAGAGCCGTTCTGCGGTGTACATTCAGCCGATACGACACCGTATGACGGCACTTCGTAAACCTTTATATCGTCAAGATATATCGGATTATCCTGCATACTGCCGCCCAACTGAATTAAATCCAGACTGCTGCTTTCGGCGGCGGTATACTCGGCATAATACTCCTGCCAATCCGTGCTGCTGAAATACGCTTTGGCTGTATCCCATGCGATGCTGTTTCCCGCAAGGGGCATAATATATGCGCTTTGGACGGGAGTTTCAGCCTTATATCTGAAAGAAACCGCATATTTCTTGCCCTTTTCCAATTTGATACCCGCCCATTCGCCGTTATTTATCCATATACGGCTGTTCCATGTATGAGTACCGTCCGTTTGTGCAACTTTGAATGTAATTTTCACCGCAGATGAAATCGGCGAGTCATCTGCATTTTCATCTTTGGCAACACTTAAAATACTGCTGTCGCCCGAAATGTAATTATTTACATTGATATTACTCTGCGCCGAACGTTCTCCCTGAGTCCACGAAGCGTCAAAGATCATCGGAACGGAGCAAAACGAGTAAGAGGTCTTTGCCAATTCTCTGCCTTCAGCATCCCTCACGCCCGCAAATGAAACGGTATATTTTACATTCGTTTCCATTCCCGAAAGCGTAAGCTTGTATGCGTTGCTGTTCTCTATTCTTACAACATTTGTAACCGTAACGGGATTGCTTCCGCCGGTTACGGAATAGCTTGACGTCTGCAGTGCGGTATCCGATACCTCACCGCTGAAATTCAGCGTAACGGCATTTACAGGGTCTGTGTTGCCGCCGGCTCTGTAATAAGCCGCTTTGTTCTCCTGCGGATAACTGCTTTGCAGAGTTACTGCGGAGGTATCGTCCGCAAGTGCGGACGGCACTGCCGCAAGCGTCATACAAAGCGATAAAAATAAAGCCAAAAATTTTTTCATTTTAAAAACATCTCCTTTTTATATGATTTCTATCGTCATACATTTGGGGGCATAGCAGTTCTTGCCTATATAGATGTCAAACTCTCCTTTTTCGGGCTTAAATTCAGCTTTTCCGTTATAGAACGCAAGCTCGTCAAAGCCAAGCTCAAAGCAAACCTGTTTTTTACCGCCCGCTTTTATGTATTCCTTTGAAAATCCTTTCAGCTCACGCTGAGGTCTTAACATACTTGCGGTGCAGTCACGGATATAACATTGTGCCGTTTCAAATCCGTCACACTTGCCGATGTTTTCCACGGTTGCGTATATTTTAAATTTCTTGCCGTTTGCTATATCGTCATATGAGATTTTGGCATTCTCACAGTAAATATCCTTGTATTCAAACTCCGTATAACTGAGTCCGTACCCGAACGGATACATCGGCTCGGCAATCCTGTCGTTATACACTGCAAGTCTGCCGTCCTTGTAGTACGACTCGCCGTAGCTGTTGCCGTTAGGGCAATTGTAATATATCGGTATCTGACCCGTACAGCGTGGGAACGACATAGGTAATCTGCCCGACGGGTTCACCTCCCCGTACAGTATGGAAACGATACTTTCCGCCGTACAGGTTCCCGAATGCCATGCGTACAGTATCGCATCAAAGCAGTCGTCCGCCTCCTCGAGAGCAACCGGTCTGCCAAATCCCATAACGCCGATTACAGGCTTGCCGAGAGCGTGGAGCTTTCTTGCAAGAGCAAGCTGTTCCTCAGGGAGTTCAATGCGCGCAAG
>DJRJ01000065.1:510-11049 GCA_002438865.1 Clostridiales bacterium UBA6363 | reverse complement strand
TCACATTCTTCACGCCTTATCTTTTTAAGGCAATCGTCCCACAGATATTCGCTTGACGGGAACAATACGTTTGCTCCGCTCTCCTTTAAAGCCTCGGCGGGAGATTTTACAAGGTTAATATCAAAATCCAGTGTCCAACTGCCCAAAAACGCACGCTTTTCATAAAGCATGGGACCTGTTGCAAACACTTTTGTTTCCTTTTTAAGCGGAAGTATGTTATTTTTATTTTTCAAAAGCACCATTGCCTCGTCCGAGCTTGCTTTTGCCGCTTTTCTGTGTTCTTCGGCGCTGTATTCAATTCCAGTACAGTACGGATTGTCCATTATTCCGAACAGCAGTTTTATGTATATTACACGCTCCGCCGCTTCGTTTACCGTTTCCTCGGAAACCAAGCCGTCTTTAACAAGTGCTTCGAGATTATTTATATAGCATCTGCTTACCATATCCATATCAAGTCCGGCATTTGCGGCAAGCATTGACGCCTCACGCTCATCTTTTGCGACGCACTGCGCTATAAGCCTTTCTATCGTTGCCCAGTCGCTTATAACGTATCCGTCAAACCCAAGCTCCTCTTTCAGCAGGTCGGTGAGCAGATACCTGCTTGAAGCTGTTGCATCTCCGCCGATTGCATTAAATGAGTTCATAACCGTTGCAATGCCTGCATCAACCGCCGCTTTAAATGTTTTTAAGTATACGTTCCTTAGTGTATAATCAGAAATTTCCGCAAGGTTATAGTCACGTCCGCCCTCAACGGCGCCGTAGCCTATATAATGCTTTGCGCAGGCGGCAAGGCTGTCGGGTGCGGAATAATCCTCACCCTGAAACCCCTCTGTAACAGCCGCCGCCATTTTTCCGCCAAGATGCGGATCTTCGCCTATTCCCTCGATGCATCTTCCCCATCTCGGGTCACGTGAAATATCAATCATCGGTGAAAACGCCCAATGCACTCCGTCATTTGCCGCCTCTTTTGCGACACAGCGGTACGCTTTCTTTGCCAATTCGGGATTAAATGTCGCCGTTTGTGCAAGCGGTATCGGCATAACCGTTCGGTGTCCGTGGATAACGTCACGCCCGAAAATAATTGGTATTTTTGCTTCGCTTTCCTCAACTGCCATGCGCTGAATATCGTTTATAAAATCCACATACCCACGATATTGCTCGTCATTTCCGGCGGTTGCCGAGCAAGCGAGAATTACCGAGCCGATTTCCCCACGGCGGATTTTCTCTCTCAGTTCATCGGCGTTTTTTCTGCCTAACGGCTCCTGATTAAGCTGACCTATTTTTTGTTTGAGTGTAAGCGATTTTACAATTTCGTGCGCCCTGTGCTTGTAAACGGTCTTTATAATAATTCTGCCGTCGGACAAATCCTTAACGGTATAATCGCCGCCTTTTGCTCCGCCGACCGCAAGCGTTGCCATACCGGCACGCTTTCCCGCTTCTATGCCTGCGTCCGCATCTTCGACTATCATACAATTTTGCGGAGCAATATTAAGCATTTGCGCCGCTTTTAAAAACACCTCGGGGTCGGGTTTTGAATTTTTTATGTTGTTTCCGTCTGAAACGGCGTCGAAATAATTGTCAAGTCCGATTTGCTTTAATATTATCGGAGTGTTTTTGCTTGACGAGCCTATTGCAATCTTTATTCCGCTGTCTTTTAATCTCTTTAAATTATCCGCCACGCCCGGCAGTATATCATCGGGAGTGAGCGCTTTTATGTATTCTTTGTAGTATTCGTTTTTCAGCGCCGCCATTTTTTCTTTTTCGGCGTCTGTATACGTTTTTTTTGCACGCTCGAGAACTATGTTAAGGCTCTCCATACGGCTTACCCCACGCAGGCGGTTGTTTATTACTCTGTCAAAGTATATCCCCTCCGCATCAGCCATCTTCTTCCACGCACGGTAATGGCATTCGTCGGTGCAGACTATTACTCCGTCCAAATCAAAAATAACCGCTGTAATTTTATTTTCCATATTTCAACCTCACATTAATTCTTTCATCGGCTTGTCACGGTTTACCAAAACCGTTTTGCCGTTAAATATTACCTCAATATCGCTTTCACTGTCCGCTGTCAGGGTATATTCCCCGTCTTTCATAAGCACATCAAACTTTGCTCCGTGATAGACAAAGCTAAACTCAATCTTATCCCACCATGGCATCATATGCGGATTTATTTCTATATGCTTTTCACGGCACACAATTCCGGCAATACCTCTGAACACAGCGTACCACGCACCCACAAGACAGCCCGAATGTACGCCCTGCCAGCCGCATTTATGTATATCGTACACGTCAATGTATGCCGTTTCTATCAGATAATTGTATGCGGAAAGCATTCTGCCGTTGTCCGCCGAGCATATCGAATGGGGCGCAAACGAAAGCGACGACGAGGACTCGCACATATGCTCGTAATAATCCCAGTTTGCCGCATAGTCTGCGCCTTCGGGAATCATATTCAGATAGCTGTATATAAGCATAACGTCCGGCTGTTTGATTATCTGGCTTTTGTGATAAAGTCCCGACGATTTCATCTGGAAATTGACCGCATTGTTTCCGCCTGCTTCTTCCAGATTGCGGCTCAGTCCGAAATAACCGTCAAACTGCGGAATGAGACCGTTTTTCTCCAACGGCTGATACAGCTTATCGGCAATTTCGCTGTAGTCATTGTCCAAGCCGAGCATTTTTGCATACTCCGTTACCTTTTCCAATACGAATTTAACAAGATAATTTGTATATGCGTCATTATCCACGTACGGGTGATGTTCGTCCGTACCCGTTACACAGCGTATCTCGTATCTGCCGTTATGCAATTCCACACGGCTTTTCCAGAACTCGCACAGCTCCGTAAGCATTTCCATACCGTAATCACGCAGAAAATCAATATCGCCCGTCACGGTGTAATAATGGATTATTCCCCATGCTATATCCGCATTTATATGGATTTGCATAAACGGGTGGCGTGCGTAAATCCACACTCTTTCATCGCCCTCGACAGACGAGCAGAACGCATATTTTGCGCCCTTAAAGCCTGCCTCACGTGCATTTTTCTTTGACTGCTCAAGCAGTCTGTAACGATACATAAGCATCTTTTTTGCGGTTTCTGGAGCGGTGTAAATAAATATCGGAAGCTGATAAACCTCGCAGTCCCACCATACAAAATCGTTGTATTTCTCGCCTGTAAGCCCCTTTGCCGCAATCGAGTGAATACTGTCGGTATGCGATGCGGAGATAAGCGAATGATAATTTGCAAATCTTATGCCTGTATCCGCTTTTTCGTCACCGCTTATACGAATGTCCGCCATATTGAAAGCCTTGCCGTATTCAGCCGTATGCGATTTAAAATACTCGTCATAGCTCAAATTCAGGGGCTGCGGACGGGATACGCCGCCCTCACGTGACGATACGATATACACACGTTTTTCCACTGTGTATTCCCTGTTCTCTTCCGCATCAAATTCCGTAACATTGTAAATCAGTCCGTCCTCCGATTTACCGCTCCAGTCAGCGTCCGTATTTATGTCCGTGACAGCCGTTATGCCTGTTTCAAAGCCGTACTTTTTACCCATCAGCGTATGCACGTATGCCATATTATCCGTTACGGTTTCGTTTAATACCTTTGCGACCTTTTGTCCGCCCGTTTTCACACGCTTGTCAATGCCCGACATCACCTCGATTTTTCCGCTGTGATTAATCGGCGTAATTTTTACCTTTATGCAATATATATGGTCGTCGGCAAACGAGGCAAATCTTTCAAATGAAAAATCCGTTATATCGCCCCTGCTGTTCTCCCAGCGCACATTCCTTACAAGACGAGCCGTTTCGGGATCGATATACCGCTCCCACGAATGGAGCTTTCCCTCCCACGGATAGAACGTTTTGCCGTTTACGCTTATTCGCATAAGCAGGAAATCAGGATTGTTTATAACGCTGTCCTGATACTCAAACTCCTTAAGCTTATCCTCGTCTATATAGTATTTTTTCATATACTCGTTATCCGGGAACGGCTCCATAACCTCGATTATTTCGTCAATAACCCCGCGGATATACGCACCCTGTATCCTTAATGAGCCGTATTCCTCAAAACTGCCCCGCACTCCCATATAACCGTTTCCGGTAGTGAACAGCGACGCATTTAACGACTCCTCCTCAATATTATATTTATCCTCAACAAATCCTTTAGATGTTACCTTGAGCATTTGAAACCTCCCTGTTTTCTTCTTTTTCCATAAACTTCTTTACCGATGCAATTTTCATAAGCATATTTAAAACTCTCCGAGCCGATACATACACTTGTTCACGTGTAAGCTCTCCGCTGTCCAGCGCCTTTGTTACGCCGTCAATATCGCCTGTTGCCATTTTCAGATCATGACCCGCCTTAAGCTCACGGACATGGTTTGAGTCGTTCCACCAGTCCGTTACGAACACACCGTCCCAGTGCCACTCATCTCTCGGTATATCCGTAACAAGCCGTCTATTCTCGCACACCTTTATATTATTCACGTGGTTATATGAGCTCATTATAGCCCACGGATTTGCCTCGCGTATTGCAAGTTCAAAGCCTTTCATATAAATTTCACGCAGGGCTCTCTCGCTGACACGGCTGTTTGACTTCAATCTCTCATACTCTGTATTGTTTGCGCAATAGTGCTTCATCATCGACACAACGCCGTGCGCCTGAACCGCTTTTATCTGCTCAATCGCAAATACAGCCGCAACATACGGGTCCTCGGACGCATACGTGTAATTTCTGCCGCCGAGAGGATTTCTGAATATATTTATCGCCGGTGCGAGCCACATATCCACATCGCAGTTTCGGCACTCCTCGCCTATTGCGTTTCCGTATTCACGCATAAGATCACGGTTAAAGCTTGATGCGAGCAAAATGGGTGCGGAATACGTCACCGTCTTAACGCCCGGCTGATACAAACCGTTACTGCCGTCCGCAGTCTGCGCCGCAGGAACACCGCGCACAAACAGAGGGTGATTGCAGCCTACGCTCGAATGAGGTGTCTTGTTTAAGCTTGTTCCCGATACGATTGTTGCCAGCTCGCTGTTTGAAAGCTGTTCCAAAAATACATTCATAAGATCGAGATTTTCGTAAACATCGTGCAGTAAAATACCCACACGTATGCCGTCGTCCGGCTCAATCTGCGGCATCGGCTTAAATGCGGCTTTTTCGGCTTTTTTGACCTCGCCGTCAGATGTTTTTGCAACAGACTCCGCCGTGCTTTTTTCTATAATAATTTCCGCCATATCGGGGAACGGAAGCTTTTCTACGACAAATTTCAGATACGCAATACCTGCCGGCAGTTCGATTGTGACAGGCTTTGTATATGCAAAAACGCAATCCCCGTTTTCATCAACGGCTTTTTCAAGATTTGCGCCCGAAAGCGGCTGAGAAATATTTGAAACAGCCATACTCATAACGCTGCCGATTTTTTCGGTTTCGCCCGAATATCTGCACTTAAAGCTGATGTCGTAATATCCCGCCTCCTCCACGTCAAGACGGTACGAGGCATTGTTGCCGGTCGCCCAGAACCACGTGAGGAAGTCGATAACCTCGTCCTTTTGGCGTTCGCTGCGGATTTCCAGACCGTACGAACACTCGTAAAAATTATGACCGTTTACAATGTTTTTACCGCTGCTTTTAATCTTGACTGTAGTGTCCGATTTTTGAAGCAAGAGAGCCGATACGGGCGGATTATCGCATTTTGCTTTAATGCGGATTTCGGTGTACATTTTGTCTAAGCACTTAGGCAAAGTAACCTTTGCACAATTGTTATCGTCCGATTTAAGCTCGGCAACGACGCCGTTAAACGAAATATCAATCAAATCCTCGATTTTCTTTGAGGTGTCGCCCTCAAATGTCAAATCGTAATAGCCGCCCACGCCCGGCAAAACCTTAACAACGCTTTCCCCGCCGATTTTCAGTTTTTCAAACGGAACGGTTGCAATATCCGACGGAATACGGTTTATACCCTTGGGCGAAACCGCCATATCGTACTCCGCACTTTTTTCATCGGCAGGCAGTTTTTCCCACGAGCCGTCCGCAAGCAGACGTTCTCCGAGAGCCGTTGCAATCGGCATACATCTGCGGATAAACTGTGTTTCGCCGAGAACATATTCGCCTGCCGTTTTAACGTCCGCACTGCTGCTGCCGGCAAGCAGTGTATATGTACCCTTTTCCAGTACCCATACCGACTTTGTGCCGAGTACGCCCGTATCGTCATATCCTGCCATATCGGCGGTATTTACGCAAATTTCAACACGCTCGCTCTCGCCCGGCTCTAACAGCTTTGTTTTGGCAAAACCGCAAAGCTCCTTTTCGGGACGTCCGAGCTTTGCGCCGTCCGAAAGCTTCGGCGGTGCGAAATACAGCTGTACAACCTCTTTGCCGTCGCATTTGCCCGTATTTGTCACATCAATGCCCACCCTAATTGTTTCGCCCGACTCAAAGCATACGGGCTTGATTTCAAAGGTTGTGTACGACAACCCGAACCCGAACGGATAAACAACGCAGTCATTTTTATCAAACGTGTCAAAATATCTGTAGCCGATAAAAATATCCTCTTTGTAGTCCTGTACAAGTCCTCCGCCGTGTTCGCCGAAGGTTTCCGTTGACGAATAATCATTAAGATGCTTTGCCATAGTGAAAGTAAGCTTTCCCGACGGATTAACATCTCCGCACAAGATGCGTGCAACGCCCTCTGCGCCCATATCATACAGCTTGTTTGTATAGAGAATTGCGTCAATTTTGCTTTCGTCCAAAAATCCCAAATCGATACTGCCGACCACGGACAATATCAATACTGCCTTATCAAAAGCCTTGCCGACAGCCTTAATCAGCTTTTTCTCGTAGCGTGAAAGAAGGTATCCGCCCTCCTCGTTCTTGACGTCCTCATTTTCACCGCTGTTTCTGCCGATAACGATAATTGCAGTTTCCGCACCGTTATCCTTTATATTTCGGATTTCATCATCGGTGAAAACAATTTCGTTGCTGATAATGGTAACGGGCGTGTTTGTGCGGTAACGCTTTACACCGCCGTCAACGGCTTTGTAGCGTGCGTACAGCTCCTCGTCGATTTCGCAGCCGTTATTTTTCAGTGCCGAAGCAATATCGTTTCCCGTTACCGAATAATTGCCCGACTCCAGCTGTGCGTATCCGAACACCGCAATTTTGCCTTTTTTTATAGGCAATACGCCGTTATCGTTTTTTAATAATACCACTCCTTCTTCCACAAGCTTTTGAGCGGTATTGTACCACTGTTCCGTATTATAATTCATTTTTTTCTCCTTGTACTGCTTTTATTTTAAGATTAATTTCGTTCCGCAGATCAAGCATTTGTTCTGCCGTTACCCTGCAGTTAAAACTGATGTCGGGTATGTGCTTTTTAATTATTCCGCACACATATTCTCTGTCCGTAAGCGTTTCCAAAAGCTTAAACGCTCTTGTGTCCTGCATTTGGTCGCGGAAAGTCATAAGCCGTACGGACGGCTCGGCTTTTTTTCCGTTCGGATAAACCAGATATGAAGTACCGCCCGTAAAATCACCGTCCATATCGCTTGAAATACGCGGGTCTGTCATCAATCTGGACAGTCTGTTGTGATGTGCGTTAAATCCCCATTGCAGAAACCCGTCTATATTAAAGTAATACAGCTGAGTGCCGAGTATTCTTCCGCGCTCCTGCGGCATTCCTATAACACGGTTTGACATATTCTCATCACATTCATATCCCGTATAATACAGCCAGAGCGGTTTTGCACGTCCCAAAAAATCTTTTATACGGCGTGTCACAACTATCGGCGTTTGTACAAATCCGTTTTCGTAAAATTCGTACTCGGACAATGCGTCGCCGCTCGGATAATTTTCAAGCTCCTTATGCATAAAACTGCTTGCAGAGCTATAGCTTTCCAAATGCTCCCGTGTCGGCTCATCGGAGATATGGAAGAAAAATCTCTTTTCATAGCCGTTATCCTTTAAAAAGGCTTTTAATTCGGTAAGATATTCGTGCAGAAAATTTTTGTACTCATCTGAAGCGGCATCTGTATGCCAGCCGAACAGTTTTTTATTCTTACCGTTCACACGGACAATAATTTTCGGCGCATTTTTCGCACCCCACTGCGTAAACAAATGGCTGTGCTCGAAATACTCGATTTTGCATTTTAAAGCCAATTCTATAAATTTTTTAAGCAGTGAAAAATCAAATATATATTTCCCGTTTTTCCTCTCAACCCCGATAAGCTGTACCGTGGCACGTTCTTCGCCTATGGGGGTATCGAGCGGAGGTGTAAACGCAGGCGTAAATATCATATTCTGCCCGTTTTTTGCCGCAAGACGTATGTAGCTTTCAGCCGCTTCAAAGAAATTCTTTGAAAACGGCTTAGTGTTTGAAAAATGCGCAATACAATCGTAATGTATCCAATTGGTTGCGATAATGCTCTGCTTTGGCAGATTTGCGTCAAGCACATTAATCGTTAGCTCCTTTTCGGCTGCAAGCTCATTTGTTTGACGGTCATAGAATTTAATTGTTATTTTATATTCTTTCGGATACAGCTCCTCAAGTTCTTCATTAACATTAAACCAAATGTTTTTCCGGTATCCCGTAGGTACGGAGAAAAAATTATTTTTTCTCTCGGACAAATAATCGGGATACAAACCGGGATCTTTTCTTAAAAACCAATCGTCCGCCGTACTGTATCCGACACGCATAGCCGGAACGTTGTCCATAATGTAAACGCTTATTTTATCCTTGATTTCAGAGCTCACCTCCGCTCTTATCTCAACAACGTCATTCCAGCCATTACCCTCGCCCGGCTCAAGCTCCGCCGTAAAAGACACCTGAAACGAAAAGCACTCGTTTTTAAGCATTGACGTATACTTCAAATTATCGGCACTTATATCCGAATTGTAGAACACGGTATCGAGCGAATTTCTCAAATAAGCCTTATATATCATAACATTACCCCTTATATCGGACGGCACTTAAATTCTTCGTTTGCGAGAACATAAAATTCGCCGTCTTTTATATTTTCGCACTCAAAATCGTTAAGGACAATATCTCCCTTTTCCGACCAGCCTTTTATAAACGCATTTCCGTTATATCCCGTCACTTTTACGTTGTCAAGCTCCAGCTTTCCGAAATTTGCCGTAAGCATAAACGGCTCTTTTTCATATCCCTCACGGACGGAATATTCCACGTTTTTAAATGTCATCTCAAACGGAACTTTTCCGTTTCCGTAGGCGCATATTCCGCCCGAGATATTTTCCGCTTTTATATTTTCAAAGCAAATATCCGTCGGCGGATTGCCTCTCTGCCACGCTTCGTTTCCCGAAAGATTTAAGTGGAAGAATTTATCCGCACCGATTACGGTACAATTTTTCACGGTGATTTTTCCCTGTTCCGAAAGCGCCGGTAAATCGTCGCTCACGAAATATGTAAAGAAGCAAAGCATATTATGTCTGCCCTTTTCGGTGCAGTCCAATGTATGGCTCATGCGATCAGCCATAGGCAGAGTACCGCGCATAGGGTATTTGCACGGCGCATACACCTCGCAGTTTTCTATGAGGATATTTGCTCCGCCGAAACGAAAAGCACTGCACGCCGAGCTGATATAGCAGTTATTTATATGAACGTTCAGATTGCCGAACCCGGCAACGCAATCGTCGCCCGTTATAAGACGGCAATTGTCAATTTCGACGTTTTTGCAGCAGCGGACGTGAAGTGCGTCATGACCGCCCTCCACGGTTAAGTTTTTAAATTCAACATTTTCGGATTGGAAAATTGCATGCGCCCAGTTTGAACTGTTTTCAACCGCATAACCCTCAAAACGCACATTTTTGCAATGGTGCATATTAACGGCGTGAGGACCGCGGTAAAATTCCTCGCCCTCGGGGTCATAGATGTTTCTGCCGTCTATTTTAGAGCCTTTTTCGCCGATTATTGCAATATTTTCGGCATATGCCGCACGTATAATTCCGTAATTCCAGTAACTGCCGACCGAATAGAGATGCGCTTTATACTGTCCCTTTAAAATCGCCCATTGCCACGGCGAAAGCCAACGCAGACGTGTATTTTCAAGCGGCGGAAGCGGCTGTACTTTATCTTCATTTATATGCTGATACGCTTTGGGGTTAAGACTTCCCAAAATCACTGCGTTCTCCATTAAATGCAAGGTTATATTACTGCGCAGACGAATATCGCCCACAACAAAGCTTCCCTCGGGTACTTGTACTTCACCGCCGCCTTTTTCAAAGCAATAGTCAATCGCTTTTTGAAAAGCGTCGGTCTGCTGTTGTTCAATATATGGAACCGCGCCGAAGTCAGTTACTGAAACCGTTAATATTCCCATAATGTTTCTCTCCTTATTAATCATCTTACTTTTAATTTTAAAGACTTTGGAGTGCAAAATCAATGTACACCGTTTTGTTTTTTATGTCTGATTTTAGTTTTATATATTAATATACAAAAAAAACGGAGCCGTCTCGGCAACGGCTCCGTTCAGATTGCAGACAAACCGTTTGAGGTTTGTCTGCTTTGTTAT
>DJRJ01000065.1:242-442 GCA_002438865.1 Clostridiales bacterium UBA6363 | reverse complement strand
TGCACATCGGGATAAGATTTGTATTCTCCCAAAGGAACGCCTTAACCGTATATTCGCCGTCATCTATATCGTCCGGCACGGTTACGGCTGTTGTTGTTACAGTGCTTCCCAATGCAAGATTTGTTACGTTTGTGATGTGGCATTCTTTTAATATTCCGTCCTTATACAATGCGATTGCCGCAATGCCGTTCATCGGTGTG
>DJRJ01000065.1:0-141 GCA_002438865.1 Clostridiales bacterium UBA6363 | reverse complement strand
ACTCAATCTGTTCGATAAGTACATCGTCCAGTATGATTTCATAGTTCATTTCTTCTCTGTAGAGGAAAGGCATCTTATCCGACACAGCCTTAAAGGTTGCTTCATACTTTGTCATATCGTCTGTCATTTCAAACATAGCAA
>DJRJ01000134.1 GCA_002438865.1 Clostridiales bacterium UBA6363 | reverse complement strand
GGCGAAACGGATACCACGTAGGATGGGACAGCTTGAATATGGACAAAAGACGTGTACCGTATTTGGGTTATTATGACGAGGGTGAACCCGAAGTAAACGACTGGATGATAAAACAGATGGTGGAACACGGCTTTACGTTCCAGCGAGTTACGATTATCGCCGATACACCGGGACCGTATGCAAACCCGACATTCGGCTGGTCATTTATCGACGAGGGACTTAAATACGCAAAGTACAAGAGTATGCTTCCGTACTGCGTACTTCTCGAAACAGGTTCGGTTTATCACCCGACAAGGGAATACTTCCTTGAACAGTATCTCCCGTACCTTATAGAACATTACTTCAAAGACCCCGATTATTTGAAGATAGACGGCAGACCCGTGCTTTCCTGCTGGACTTCGTCACATTTCTTCAGTTATGCGGGAACGGCAGAAGATGAAAAAACACCGCTTAAGGATAAAATTCCGCTTTGTCAGGACTTCTTAAAGCAGATAAGACAGGTTTGTATCGATGCCGGAGTCGGAAACCCGATCATTGCGATGAATATCAACGCAAACGAGGAGGAACTTAAGCTCTACAAAGAAATCGGCATAGATTGTTCAATGCCTTACGGAGCAGGTTCTTCAACTGTTGAGGGTCAGATTGATCAGATAGATAAATCGATACAGTATAAGGATATTATCGATAAGACGATTGCATTAAGCCCCGGTCTTGACGGAAGCGTATGGCAGGCTCCGGGAAATCAGATTATCGAGGCAAAGGATTACAGAAAGATAGTAGATTACTATTTAAGCAAACGAAATGAGTTTGCACAAAACAGCTTAGCGCACAACTTCATATGCTTGGATACATATGACGAGTACGGTGAAGGACACTGGGTAGCGCCGTCGGGCGGCGAAGGCTGGGGATACTTTGACGCAATATATGAGGCATTCTGCAATAAGGACGCCAAAAACCACGACCACGATTATGCGCATCAAGTTCCCACAACAAAGCAGAAAGACAGATTTAACAATCTGTATCCGCCGAACAGACGGCTTCAGACGGTTAAGATTGTAAAAAATGCGCCGACAAGTGAATTAGAGGACGCAACGGTTGTAAAAGGCTTTTACTTTGACGACAGTACCGAGGGCTGGACGAGTGAGGATACAACGGCGCTTACTGTAAAGGACGGCTGTCTGACCGGTTCGATTACGGGCAGAGACTCAAAGCTGTTTTCACCGCAGCTTAATATTGACTACCACGGCTTGGCACAGGTTAAGATACGTATTAAATACAATATGAAGAGAGAAAATGCGGTTACGGAAAATCAGATGTTCTATATCTGTGATAACGGAAAATATTACAGTGAACAGCAATCGGTTAAACTGCAGGGAGAATGGTACAGCAAGAGCGGCGACAACGGATTTGTCGATATGATTTATCCGCTTGCAGGCTCGAATTTGCAGACAGCATTCAAACAGCTGCGATTTGACGTATCAAATCAGTCGCCCAGAAATGCCGCAGACGCAGAATTTATGATAGACTCCGTTGAGTTTTTGTATCATAAGGATTATGACACAAGCGAGGAGGAAAAGTACGATTACGACCACGCTCCGTCATACATCGCAAACAGTGATGATGAGCTTGAAAATCTCACCGCAGCACCGATTAAGCATGAGGATAAATGGTATTATCCGTTAAATGTTTTATCGGCTAAGCTCGGCGGAAAGATTGACTATGACAGGCTCAACAACCGCACAACAATTCTTTACGGCGATAAGTATGCGCAGATTGACCACTCCACAAAAGAGGGTAACGTAAACGGCGGACGTTTGAGAGCCAATCCCGTTGTAATCGAGCAGAACGGAACAAGCTATGTTACCGACAAGCTGTTTAAACAGCTGTTTGCAAAAGAGCTTTCCTACAATGAGGAAACGAGAGAAATAGTTGTAAACGAGCTTTCGACGGGAGCGGAGAAAACACGTGATATTATCGTTTCGTCGGAATTTGACCTGGACGGCAATACAGAGGGCTGGGGCTCAATGCAGAATGTCGGACAGCTAAGCACCGCCAACGGAATGCTCACTGGTAAAATAGCGGCTAAGATGCCGATACTTGTAAAGTCGAATTATAACTTTAAGGCGGCTGACGTTAAAAACATTCAGATTTGTATGCAGAACAACACCAATGCGGAGAGTGTAAAAATATACTTCCTCACAAGCGGTGACAAGACGTGGAACGAGGCAAAATCAATGTCGGGAAAAATCAAGAATGACGGCAAGCTGAGAACGGTTGATATTGACCCGTCAAAATGCTCGGCATGGAGCGGTGATATTACAAATATCAGACTTGACCCCGGTTCAAATTCCGATTCGGGTGATTTTGCAATAGATTATATACGTTTTGAGGGCGACTGGAAGGTTGTAGCCGACGCATCGTCAATGACGGTAACGGAGGACGAGATAACCTGGAGCTTTGACGCAAATTCGACAAAGGACGGCTGGGTATTAAGCAAACAGCTCGGCGACCTCCGAATTGACAACGGTATTCTCTCGGCAAGAATACTCGGTCCGTCACCCAAAATGTATACAATTAAGGACCTTGACATTGACACGTCAAAGATAGCCGAGATTGAAATAAAATACAGAAATGCGACCGGCGGAACAAAAGCTAAATTGCAGTTTTTAACAGATGGCAATACCCAATATGACAAAGCGCCGTCAGTGGAATTTGAAGCAGTGCCAAATGACGCCGAAAGCAGAATGTATATTATTAAAACCTCTGATATAAACGGATTTACCGGAAAGCTTAACGGAATTTGCTTTATGCCGACAGACGGAAAAGGCTCGGTAGAAATAGATTATATCACATTGGTAACAACTGCAAATTAAGCAGAGGAGAGTATTAACCTAAGAGTTGCTGCCAGGCAACAGAATGGAGATTGGGATGAAGAAGATAATATTTTTGCTAACAGCGATTATGACAGCTTTTGTATGTGTTTCTTCGGTATTTGCGGCGCCGATTGACGCTGAGGTGAATAACCTCAGCGTAACGGCGCAGTCCGATACGGTAACGGTCAGCGGAAGCGTAACGCCGCCGAGGGAATGTAAGCTGTCGTATATGATTGTGTATCCGGGTAAAACTCAGGCTGATGTAACGGCGGAGAATTTCAGCGAAACCGTTGCGGCGGTCGGCGAGATAACGGCGGACGCAGAGGGAAGCTTCAGCACAAGCTTTTTGATAAAGGACAATACCCCGTCAGACGCGGCGGTTGATATTGACACCTATTATCCGAGAACGTATAAGGCGTATTTAACGCTTGACGGTTTTGGTGTGTATAAGTCGGTTGATTTTCAGTTTACCGGTTCAGCTTATGCAAGCCAGATAATAAAGAAGATTAACGGTGCAAAGGCGGCGGGCGATACGGCGCTAATGCAGACGCTTATAGATAACTATTACGAAAAGCTTTACATAGGCAACACCGTGTATGAGCAGAAAATCAAGACGGACGCCGAAAAGAACACGGAATTTATAAGACTTTTCACGGCAATGCCGCAGCTTTCGGAAACCGACTTTACGGAGCTTAAGGCGCAGTTCACGGACGCCGCCGTTACAACGCTTGTAAATAAAGCGGTTGCAGATGAGGAAATTGCCGAAATAATTTCAACATATGCCACGGAGCTTAAGCTTGAGGGAACATCGGAGTATATGACATATACAACGATTATCGGCGACAGCCTGAAAAAGGAAGTAAGAGCTTATGCAATCGGCGGAACTTTTGCATCGGCACAGGAGTTTGCGGACGGCTTTAAAAAGTTTACCGTTCTGCGCTCAATCAACGGAGTCCTCGGCTGGGATAATATCAGACAGACTATAGAGGCAAACTATGCGGTTATCGGCATAAACCTCGGCACTATTTTACCGACGGACAGCAAATCGGAAATTTACGGAAGAATGGTAAATCAGAATTATGCGGATTACCCGGCAGTTGTGAGAGGATTTAATACTGCGGTAACCGAGTCGAGAAAAAAGCCTACTCCCGGAAGTAACACTCCCGGCGGCGGAGGCGGAGGAAGCACCGGCGGAAATATGGGCAACAGCGTTCCGGCGGGCAGAGTAAACAACACCCAAGAGAACAAATACTTTAACGACCTTGGCGGTTTTGATTGGGCGGAAAAAGCCATTAACAACCTTGCCGAAAGGAACATTATAAACGGCAGAGGCGACAACAAATTTGAACCATCGTCACCGGTCAGCCGTGAGGAATTTGTTAAGATGATAGTTCTTGCAGCGGGTAAATATGATGAGTCGGCAGAGGCTGACTTTACGGACGTTAATAAGAACGCCTGGTATTACCGCTACGTTGCGAGCGCATTTAAGAACAGCATTGTTTCGGGAATGGAGAACGGTCAGTTCGGAGTAGGTCAAAACATAACACGTGAGGATATGGCGGTTATCATAGCAAGACTTATGGGCTATAATGCGGATTCGGAGGAAAATGCAGGCGTATTTACGGACGATAGCGAAATCTCCGATTATGCAAAAACAGCAGTTGCATTTGCATCGAAAATGGGCATTATTGAGGGCGCTGACGGAAAATTCAACCCGAAAGCATCTCTCACACGTGCCGAGGCGGCTGTGGTATTAAGCAGATTTATGTCATATTAACGGAGTGAGGTGGAAAAATGAAATTAAAGAGATTAATCAGCAGTGTTTTATCGGTTGCCTTGCTTACGGTAAACTGCGGCACGGCGGCGGTATTTGCACAGAAACAGCAGGAGGACGTTTATACCGACAAGGAAATTGCCGAGTATAACGACAACGTAGGCTTGCTCAAGGCAGTGGGCATTATTGATAAAGACGCAGAGTACAATATAAGCGATACACTGACGAGGGGAGAAATGGTTAAGAGCGTTATGCAGCTTTTCCAAATTCCTCCGGCAGACAACAGCAGTGAATCGCCGTATTCGGATATATCGGAGGAAACTCCCGAATACGGATATATTATAGCGGCAACGCAGAGAGGAATTGTAAACGGAGACGGCGGAATGTTCCGCCCGAATGATAACGTCCTGTACGAGGAGGCGTCAAAAATAGTCGTTTCCATGCTCGGCTACGGTTTTCTTGCCGAGGAGGACGGAGGTTATCCGCAGGGGTATCTGCGCCAGGCAACAAAGCTTGGCATTGTATCGTCGAAAGTAGGCTACAACAGCTACCCCATTAACCATTACGGCTTTGCAAAAATGCTTGTAGAGTCGCTTAAAACGGATATGATGCTCGTATCGTTTGACGATTTAGGCAGAAGAAGCTATAAAATTGAACCCGATACAAATATTTTAAACAGCGTTTTTAAGATAAACACAATCAAAGGCGTTGTAACACGCAATATTTATACGGCGCTTGATGAGTCAAAGTCCGTTTATGACAAAGCCGTTGCTATTGACGGCGTTCTCTATCAGACGGAATGTGATACGAAAAATCTTATCGGCTGTAAGGTTAAAGCATACGTAAACGGCGATGACGAGATTGTGCATATCGAAAACCGTGACAAGTACAATAACATACTGACGCTTGATGCAGACGATGCGGAATACAGCAATTTTTCATATAAATATGATGAAAATAACAGAACAAAAACCGCAAAGATCAATTCAAAGTTTAATTTTATTTATAACAACAAGGCAAAAACAAATTTCGACAGCACGGAAATGGTTCCGAAAAACGGATATATCGAGCTTATCGACGCCGACAAAGACGAGGTTTACGAAACCGTAAAGGTTTACAGCTACCGCTATATGATGGTAAACAGAGTGGACACGTCAAAGGAAAGCGTTTATGCGAAATATGACGGCGGAAGTCTGGATTTGGAAAAAGCGGAAATTGTCGAAATAAAGGATGAAAACGGTAAGAATAAGGATTATACGGAGCTTTCGGAATACAGTATCTTAAAAATCCTGGAAAGCGACGACGGAGAGGTTATTCTTGCCGGGGTGTCCGCAAATAAGGCTAAGGGCAAAATAAGCAAAGTCCGCCGTGAGGGCAGTAAGACAATCATATCGGTGGGCGATGCGTCTTACGAAATGATAAACAATTTCATCGGTGATACGCCCGAAGCAGGCAAAAACGGAGTTGTATATATTTCAAGCGACAATAAAGCCGCAGCGTTCATATCGGGTAATCCGAGCGGAACAAAGCTTGGCATTTTATTGGGAGCATACGAGCCGAAAGGCGATGCTGAAAATCTTATATTTAAGATTTTCAGTGAGGACGGCGAAATGATAAGAATTGACGGTACCGATAAGGTATCCGTTGACGGAGAGGGCAGAAAAACAGCCGCCGCTCTCAAAACCATTTTACGCAAGGGCGAAAGCGAAATCCCGGCACAGCCGATTTTCTACACGGTAAATGCGCAGGGTAAGGTTTCCGCAATCGATACGGCGTATAACATCAAAGCGACAGACCCCGTGGACGATCCCTTGTCAGTTCCCGCTCCGAGCGGAGAGTCGGCAACGAGTATGAGACGTATATACAAGGGCAGTGCGATGTACTACGGAACACTGGCTACATTTAACGGAAAGCTTAATCTTTCGGACTCGACAAAGGTGTTCTCGATACCGGCAGATTATGCAAACGCAAATGATGAGGATTTCAGAGTGGGCGGAAGCAGCTCGCTGTCAAATACAACGACATATACCTTTGACGCATATTCCACCTCGGAGGCGGACGTGATTGCGGACGTTGTTATAACGAGCGCAGGCGTGAGCGCGTCTATGGTTTATGCGGTAGTCAATGACGTGACCGAGGAATATGATGATGCTTACGGAGAAGTACGTACAAAGCTGACTTTAACCTCGTGGAACAGAACTTACGAGATTTACACCGATAAACCCGAAAAAGTTAAGAATGCGCCTTCAACCAATTCCGAGGATACAAGCACTTATGAAATAAGTACGGGTGACTTTGTCGCATTCAGCAGAACGGGAAATGATAAGCTTGATACAATTAAGCTTGTCGTAGATGCGAGCGAGGCGGCTGCAGACCGATATAAGGGTGCGTCTAATCCGACCGCTGCATCAATCAACGATAAGGACAGAATGGTTTACGGTAAGGTAGAAACAAACTACAAATCCATTTTATCAATCAATACCGGCAGTGTAACGGAGAACTGGAACGTGAAGAGCTTCAGAATATACAAGTACGAGGAGGGACGTGACGGCGGTAAGCTTGAAAGCATAAGCAGCAGTGCCGTTTACGACGCAAAGGATTTCGGCTCGGACGCAAATTACGTTTTGGTATATTCGGACTGGGCAGAGCCGAGAATAATGATTGTATATTGATATGGGTAAATAATTGCTTTGTTACCTGTCCGAACGGGGCAAAGCTTAAGGATTATTTAAAAAATTAAAATGCAAAAAAGAAAGGAAATGAAGAAATGAAAACGAAAAAAATGTTGAAAAAAGTATGCTTACTGGCACTTGCGGCGGCGTGCGCCGTTACACCGCTCACAGGCTGCGGCAAAAAATCAGCCGAAGAACCGATAATTCATTGGTATATGATTAAGTCTGTCGACACAATGGAGCATCAGGAGGAAATCGAATCGCTTGCAAACGAGAAGTTTGAAAAAGAAATAGGCGTTAAGGTTAAGTTCCACTTCCTCGACAATGCTGCATGGGACGATAAGATGAACGTAATGATTAACTCGGGTGAGGAGTTTGACATTTGCTTCACATCAAGCTGGACAAATAAGTTTATCGATAATGTAAGAAGAGACGCTTTCGTTCCGCTCGATAAGAAGATGCTCGAAAAGTATGCTCCCGATATTCTCAAAAAGAGTGATGACAGAGTTTGGGACGCAGTTACTGTTGACGGCAAGATTTACGCAATCCCGAGCCAGGCGCCGATGTCATCATCTTCGGCAATGGTATTTAAAAAGGATTTGGTTGAAAAATATAACTTCGATTATAAGAATGTAAAGACTTATTCCGACCTTGAGCCGTACCTTAAGCTGATTAAGGAAAACGAGCCGGGAATAACCCCGATGCTTCAGACCGCAGGCGGTACAATTTCAACTTATATTGATGAAAATTATACGGACGACCAGATTAAGGGACTTGATTTCTCGGAAAAGGATCAGAAGTTCGTAAACGCAATGAAGATACCCGGACGTGTGGAAAACTGGAAGAAGCTCAGCGAATTTTATAAAAAGGGTTATATTCCGCTGGATGCCGCTACAAGAACAGAGTATCTGTCAGACGCAAAAACGGGCAAGTATGCAGTTTTAAAGACAACGGGCGCATACACCGAGGACGGTGAAAAGTCAACCTCATACTACGGCTTCCCCTGCGTTGAGGCATATGAAGGCAACTCGGCTATATCAACCGGTGTAGTTACTTCATCAATGTCGGCAATCAGCGCAAGCTCAAAGCACCCCGAGGAGGCTTTGCAGGTACTTAACCTTGTATGGAAAGACCCCGATTTGTCAAACCTGCTTGCTTACGGTATCGAGGGCACGGACTACGTTATAGACGAGGAAAGAAGCACTCCCGATATGAAGTCGGTTATTCCTAATTCGGGTAAAAATCAGAAGTGGGCAATCTGGCACAACTACTTAGGACCGCTTTGGGATCAGTGGGATTCGACATGGAACAGAAAAGAAGCTCTTGAAAAGATGCAGGAGGAAAACAAAAAGGCAGAGGTTTCATCAACACTCGGTTTCTATTTCGACTCATCTTCCGTAAAGGCTGAATGTGCCGCTGTTGCATCAACGGTTAAGGAGTACGGAGCAAACCTTAACGTAGGTTCCGTTGCAGATGTTGACGCATACCTTGCGGAAGCTTACTCAAAGCTTGAACAGAACGGTATAGATAAGATAATCGACGAGGCTAACCGCCAGTATACAGAATGGAAAGCCAATAAGAAATAACGGAGGGATATAAGTGAAAAAAACAACAGAGTGCAGACGTGAAAAAAAAGAAAGAGGCAAGTTTGCGTCGGGCATAAGAACTTTTAAAACAAACCTGCCGCTGACGATTTTGGCTCTGCCGTCAATAGTGTTTTTGTTTGTATTTTGCTATATGCCGCTGTACGGATTGTTAATTCCGTTTAAAAACTATAAAGTAAGTCTCGGAATTTGGGGCAGTAAATGGGTAGGACTTGAGAACTTTAAGTTCCTCGTAAAGAGCCACGACGCTCTTCGGGCAACCGCAAACACGGTTTTGTACAACGTGGTGTTTATACTGGTCGGAACATCGATTTGTATAATTATTGCGCTTATGCTTTTTGAAATGTCACGCAAGGTTGTAAAAGCGAGCCAGACAATGCTCCTTCTTCCGTACTTCCTGTCATGGGTTGTCGTATCGTACGCACTCCGTGCGTTCCTTGATATGGATTACGGTATGTTCAACAAAATTCGTGAAACCCTTGGGCTTTCGCCGATAATGTGGTACAATGAGCCGAAATATTGGCCGCCGATACTGCTTATAGCGCACGTATGGAAAGGTATGGGATATTCGTCTTTGATATACTATGCGTCATTAATGAGCGCAGACGAGCAGATATACGAGGCGGCAAGAGTGGACGGTGCCGGCAGAATTGCACAGATTTGGTATTTGTCAATACCGAATCTTATGCCGATGATAAGTATGATGCTTATACTCAATATAGGCAAAATATTCAGTTCGGACTTCGGTATGTTCTACAATCTGCCGCTCGATTCCACGCTTCTGTATCCGACCACGGACGTACTGAGTACGTTTACATACCGAGCGCTTATGGGAATGGGCGATATAGGTATGTCGGCTGCGGCAAGCTTCTATCAGTCGGTTGTAGGATTTTTCCTTGTTATTGTGTCCAACGCAATAGTAAAGAAAATCAATCCCGATAACGCAATGCTGTAAAGAGGGGTGAGCAATATGAAAGTAAAAACAAAAACAAAGGAAATTCAGCACAGCGGAATAAAAACCAACGGAGAAAAAATAGGTCAGATAATTATGACGCTCATTCTTGCGCTCCTTGCATTTGCGTGTTTATACCCGTTTCTTATAATATTAAGCTCATCGTTTCAGTCACAGGAAACGATTGTAAACAACGGTTATAAGGTGCTTACAAACGCATATACGCTCGATGCGTACAAGATGATTTTTGCAAATCCGACAGCGATTGCAAATGCGTACAAGACAACAATTATCGTAACCGTAGCGACTGTCGCAATCGGAACGTTTGTCACATCAATGGGCGGATATGTAATGTCGAGAAAGGATTATGCCTACAGGCATATCCTGTCATACTATGTGTTCTTCTGTATGCTGTTCTCGGGCGGAATGGTTCCGTCATATATCCTTATTTCAAGGTGGCTGCACCTTAAGGATTCGATATGGGCAATGATTTTGCCGATGTGCGTAAGCGCATGGAACCTTATTCTGATGAAAGGCTTCTTTGCCGGACTTCCGAAAGAGCTTATAGAATCGGCAAAGATTGACGGAGCAGGGGAGTTCAGAATATTCCTTCAGATTATCGCTCCTATTTCCAAGGCGGGAATTGCAACAATTGCGCTGTTCCTTACGCTCGGTACATGGAACGATTATATGCAGGGATTACTGTACATAGATACGGAAAGCAAATTTCCTCTGCAGTATCTGCTTATGAAGATTATGGCAAATATCGACTTCTTAAACAGTGAGGAGGCAATGCAGTACGGCGCTGTCAAAGCAGGGCAGGAAATCCCGACCTACGGCGCAAGAATGGCTATGTGTATTCTTGCCGCAGGACCGATTGTCGTGCTGTTCCCGTTCTTCCAAAAGTACTTTACAAAAGGTCTTACCGTTGGAAGTGTAAAGGGATAATAAAGGGCAGGGTGCGCCCCTGCCCCATATAAAATAAAGTCAAAATTTTGCGGCGGCGTATAGGATACGGAGCGTTTCTCGGCATACCGTAAGGTATAAAAGGCTCGGTATCCGAACGTTATGCGAATTTGAATAAATTGAAGGAAGGATTTTAAAGAAAGGATTAAAAAATGAAAAAATTATTATCAACTTTTTTGGCGCTTTCAATGCTTTCGGCAACGCTTGTTATGCCGGCGGCAATGGCGGAGGACGAAACAACTCCGAGCGCTCCTTATGAAGTTCTGTATGATTTGAATTATGATGAAGCAAAATACGATTCAAATCTTTGGGCTTGGTATAACGGCTCTCTTGAGGGAAAAGTGGGCTATACTGACGAAGAAGGATTTTCCGGCAACAGAAGCGTAAAAATGGAGACAAAAAATGATGAGTATTCGGCTTTTATGCCGTATCATGGCTGGGACGGTAAAGCGGCTGAGTTTTCGTTTGCCGATGGCGTAACATACATAATGAGCTTTAAGGTGAAGGATATATCACCCAACAAAGATACGTTCTACTATGGTATGCGAACAGATGATAAACTATGGATATGGGGAAATCAGGATATATTAAATCCTACAGATGACGGCTGGAGATCGGTGAGTTATAAATTTGTAGGCGGTCAGGATTTGGGCGGCGGCGCTAAGCTTGTTAAAACTCCCGCATTTTTCTATAATTCAAACAGCGTAAGAAATGACGGTGTTGCTTTGATTGACGATTTCAGAGTAGTACAGATTAACGATACATCAATTCTTGACGGAACAGACCCGACATCGGAGATAGCCAAGCTTTCAGCCGATGAAATTCTGATTAAGTTCTCGCAGGAGATGAGCAGTGACGTAACAAACCCGAAAGCATATATGATAAACGGCGAAGTACCGCAGTCTGTTGTATATGACGATACAACAAAAACCGCAGCGATTGTTCCGTCAAAGAGCCTTGAATACGGAAGCGACGTAACCGTTGCTGTCAGCGCCTGCGATTACATCGGCAGAGCGCTTTACAATACAACTACACAGAAGTATGTTATAAATCCGCAGATGGTTTCGACAACCTTACCCGACGACGGTGCGGAAGAAACGGTCGGCAGAAATACCTACAGCGTAACCTTTGATAAGGATATTGCTTCGGCTTCCGTAACGGTAAACGGAACAGCCTTATCGGCGGACGCAGTAAAGGTAAACGGAAAAGCAGTTTCGTTTGAAACGCTGTTCGGCGGTGCGGGCGAAAAAACTGTTTCCGTAACGGCTGTCGGCACAGAGGGCGGAGAAGTGACGGTAACGAGAACGTTCAATATAAGCGACGACTGGGTAGCGTTTACCGACTTTGAAAACAGATATAATGTGAGCAACTTTGCTGCCAAGGCATACGGATTTATAGAAGGTTTCACGAGTGCAAGCGTAGAACTCACAGGCACGCAGGTTCATTCGGGTGCATATTCACTGCACACGATAGCTGAGTCAAGCGGTAACACCGCTCTTATAAACGGTAAAAACGGTGGCTGGGCATATTCCAAAGGCGGTGCAAACTTCACGGGTCTTGAAGTAGGAAAAACATATAAATATTCATACTGGGTATATGCGGACGAGGCGGCAACGGTAGTTACACCGCACGTGCTTGTTAAAAATGCATCCGGAGGATATAGTTGGAAAATAGCAGGTGACAGTGCAAAATACAGTACAATGCCGAAACAGCAGTGGAACTATTTTGAAACAACGTTTACAGCAGAAACAACCGAGCTTCCGATTTTCTTCAATATTCCGGCAAATCTTTATATAGATGATATAAGAATTGACATAATCCCCACAGCCGAGGAGGTAAGCACAACACTTCCCGCAGAGGGAACAAATGCCGAGCTTGGCTACAATGAGTATTCAATGACATTTGATAAAGATATTGCGTCGGCACAGGTTACGTATAACGGAAAAACAACCGACGCCGTTGTAGGAACGGACGCAAAGACAATCAATTTTGGTCTTGCGGCAATTAAGGACGGCAATGTTACAATTGTTGTTACCGATACAAAAGGTATAACCGCAACGATTACAAAAGCAATTACCGTTCCCGATACATTGGTAGCATACACCGGCTTTGATAAAGGCGACTGGATGCAGGCTTATTTATGGAATAACCTTTGGAACGGACCATTTGTAACGGAGGGTTATCGTTCACCGGGTTCTGCCGCAAAGCTTGTAACTACAGATACATACGGTTATTCCGTAGGCTTGTGCGAATGGGAAACTTCAAGGGTAGATTACGGTCCCAAAACAACCGCTACAGGTACGGGAACAAGTACAACAAGACAGATTGAGTCGGGTAAATGGTATAAGGTATCATTCTATGCAAAGGCGGCAGTTGCCGGCGAAAAGCCGACGCTTGGTATTGCACGCCGTAAAGCGGACAATCAGGGCGAAGGCATTGCTATGTTTGAAATGACAGACGATATGACAAAGTATGAAGCAACCTTTAAGGCTG
>DJRJ01000054.1 GCA_002438865.1 Clostridiales bacterium UBA6363 | reverse complement strand
AACTTGAGGTTAGCACCTCAAACTCCCGATAACAAAGAAGACAAACCTTAGACGGTTTGTCTTCAGTCTGAAAAGCGCTCCTTCAAAGAAGGAGCGCTTTTTGCTTAAATTATTTTTCCGTCCGTGGAAATCGTTATTACCTGCCACGGAATAAACTTACCGCTGTTTTTAAGTGCGGTGACAGCCGCATTTTCTATTCCCTTACAGCAGGGAACCTCCATTTTCACAACCGTAAGGCTTTTTATATCGTTTTCCGAAATAATCGCCGTAAGCTTTTCGGTATAGTCAACGCTGTCAAGCTTGGGACAGCCGATAACCGTAATTTTTTTGCGCATTATTTCGTTATGAAAATTGCCGTACGCATATGCCGTACAGTCTGCCGCTACAAGCAAATCGGCGCCGTCGAAATATTGTGCGTTTGTCGGCACAAGCTTTATCTGTACGGGCCACTGGCGCAGCTGTGACGGATTGTATGCCGTAACGGCGTCGGGAATATCCCTGTCTATCGCCATTGCACGGCTTCCCGGACACCCTCCCGTATGGGGAATATTTTTGCGCTTTTTGTTTTCCTCCACCGCCGCGGCGTCATATTCCGCCGCCTCGCGCTCGATAAACGTTATCGCTCCGGCGGGACATACCGGCAGACAATCCCCCAAGCCGTCGCAGTAATCGTCACGCATAAGCGCCGCCTTGCCGTCTTTAAGGACGATAGCCCCCTCGTGGCACGCCTGCACGCATAATCCGCAGCCGTCGCACTTGTCTTTATCTATATTAATTATTCTTCGTTTCATATATCTCTTCCTTTCCGCATTAACCGTTATGCTTACAAATATATTATACATTTGCCGATTGCGATTGTCCAGATGTATTTTTATCCTGTGATAAAAATTTACCCCAAAGCATTGACAATCCAACATTTTTATGTTAAACTTTTATTATGATACGTAACGCATTACGGTTTTGAAAATATATTCAAGGGGGTGATTGAAATGGCGAATTACGGACACGGCGAACACTATGAAATTATGCGCAGTAAAATGCTGTATACGGCGGCACAGCTTTTTCTGCAAAAAGGCTATGCAATGACCTCGCTTAAAGAGATTTCGGCAGAGGCGGGAACGAATACGGGTGTTCTTACACGGACATTCGGCAGTAAGGAAAATATTCTCGCCGTTTTGGTAAAATATGTTTTGGAGGAACAGTTCGGAAACGCAAGAGAAATGGTGAGGGGAAAAACAGATGACGAAATTCTGTTTTATGCCGCAGAAACGGTGCTTCAGCTTTATATTGTAGAGGCAAACGAGAACATACGTGAGCTTTACTGCACGGCATATTCCCTGACGAGTACGACTAAAATTATACAGGAGATGATAACCGAAAAGCTGGAGGTAATCTTCAAGGCGCATCTGCCCGATTTGGAAACTAAGGATTTTTATATGCGTGAGATTGCGTCGGGCGGTATAATGCGCGGGTTTATGACAATTCCGTGCGATATGTGGTTTACGATGGATAAAAAGGTAGACGCATTTTTAGAGTCAACATTTAAGATTTATGACATCGGGCAGGAGAAAATCAAGGAGGCAATTGCCTTTGTCAAGCAATTTGATTATGAAACCATTGCAAAAAACGTAATTGACGCAATGATTGAAAAGATACCTAAGACAATATAAGATTTCAGTTCATTCAAGAAAGGGAGAAAAGAATGCAAAAACGAATTTTAAGTATGTTTTTATGCCTGACCATGCTTTTCGGAATTATACCGATCGGCGTATCGGCAGAGGAGGAAAACGGCGGAATTGCGGAGTATGCGGCAAATGTTGCAACCGTAACGCTTAACGGCGACTCCTCAACGGAAACGGCGTATTCCGATATTGAAGCGGCGTTTACAGCCGCTCAGACGGCAGACAGCGCCGAGATTAAGCTTACGGGCGATGCGGATTTAGGCAGCAATAATGTTGTTCTCAAAAGCGGAAACATCACGCTTGACCTTAACGGGTGTACGCTGTCGGGCAGTTATGATAATGATGACCGTGGGTTTATTATGCTCGGAGCAAATAAATATCCCAAGGAAGAAACGGTGACGCTTACCGTGTGTGATAAAAGCAGTTCCGCAGACGGAAAGATAACCAATCTCTGCAGGGGCGCCTATACACCGGTTATTTACCTTTGCAGCGGAAATGCGGATTTGAAGGTATTGAGCGGAACGGTTGAAATGACGAAAAACCAGACAGAAAGTTCTATGTCGGCGGTTATCTATGCGGAGCATGGTACGGCAACCGTTTCCGGCGGAAAAATAAAAGGAAGCTGCTACGGGATTTTAACGAGTAATTACGGAAAAGTGTACGTTTCGGGCGATGCTGAGGTGCGTGGAACCAAAGCAGGACTTTGCCGAAACGGCGATTGGGGAACAAAGCTTTCCGGCGGTACGTTTATCTCGTCGTCCGGCAGGGGTATTTTAATCAAGGGCGGAACTGCCGCCGATCTTCTTGCAGACGGGTACACCTTTGTCGATCAAAACAATGTAAAGGTAGATATTTCGGGAAACCCCAACACGCTTCCGAGCGGAGTGAAGGTTGTTGAAAACCTTATCATACCGATAGACTACATAGATGCGGACGGCAATTCCGCACAGTGTACCGATTATACTATTATAAACAGCGCAGACACCTCCGTGTTTAACGGAAACGACGCAGGAAAATGGTATGTCATAAGCGGTAAATTTGATGTAACCTCCGATTGGACAATAAGCGGTAAGGTTAATTTTATTCTTGTTGACGATGCAGAGGTAACAATCAATAACGGCGGATTGATTGCGGACGGTGAGCTTTCGGTTTATTGCCAAAGCGGAGCCGAAGGCAAAATCACGCTTGAAGGACAAAGCGATACGGCTTTAATCGGCGGCAGCGGCACGCTGAACCTTTACGGCGGAAATATTTCGGCTGTAAACAAAGCAAACACAATCGGTATCGGCAAGCTTAACGTGTACGGCGGAAATCTTACGGTTAAATCCGAACAGGCACAGCCGATCGATGATACCGTGTCGGCAGTGCTTGCAGATGATATTAAAGTAGTAAAAACAGACAGTCCCGACGAAAAGGGCGATTACAAAAATACGGACGGCGTATCGGTAACTTTTACAAAGTGTACGGAGCATAAATTCAGGTACGAAGCGTCCGAAACTGTCGGCAAGCATAAATGTTTTTGTGAATTATGCAGTACCTCGGGCGAGGCGGAGCATAAATACGAACTCCCGTCCGATGAATACAATGCGGAGGGGCATAAGTTCAAATGCGCCTGCGGTGAAAAGGCGGAAACATTCGTTTCGCATACATATGCATATACTGCGGACGGGGACGGTATGACACATTCATATATGTGCAATGTCTGCGGATACAAAAGCAAAACGGAAAAGCACAGCTTTGAAAACGAAATATGCTCCGTCTGCGGATTGAACAGAACCGCGTCGGTTAAGTCGGGCGAGGACGAATTTGCTTTCACAACCTTTAAAGAAGCCGTTGATAAGGCGATGAAACTCCCCGGAAGTGTTGTTACAATACATACTGATTTAATCAATTTCGATTTAATTTATCATGAAGCACTTGAATTATGGAAGGCGGTAAATATCAACTCCGGTACATTCACCATTGATTTCGGCGGACATACATTCGGGTCGGTAAACGGAGAGGGGGTTCGTGTAAACACGGTATTGATAATCGGAGATAAAGCCGATATTACCTTGAAAAACGGAAAAATAAATCTTGCGGGTGTATCAACTACCAACGATGCAGCAATATATGTAAAAGGCGGTAAGCTTACGCTTGAAAATATAACGGTTCAAGGCGGATTAAGTCTGCTTTGGCAGTGTCATGCCATCAGTGTTATGGGCGGAAAGCTTGCGATAAAAGAAAATGTAGTTCTGGCAAACGGATTTGAGGCGGACGAAAATTCCGAAATAGAGCCGCTTACAAGCGGAAGCTTTATTTGTTCAAGTGAGTCTTTGAAAGGCAACAAACCTACCATCAAAGCTGAAGGCAAAACAATCTATGATCTTTTAGCACCGGGATATTCGCTTGCAAAGGCGGACGATCCGAGTGCGATTGTCCCGATATATGACGAGTTCGGAGCGGACCTGCTTCAAATAAGTGACAACGTTCAGGTTGTTAAGCACAGCCACGGCTTTACGGGCGGTGTGTGTGCCTGCGGTTTGAAATGTGCGCATAACAATTATGATGAGCAAAGCGGAAAATGCACAAGCTGCGGCGAGCAAGCGGCGGCAAAGCTGTCATACATCAGATTAGGCGTTAAGGAAACGGAATTTTGCGACAGTGCGGAGCTGGCAGCGTATAGGGTTAAGGCTATGCACAATATAGGCGGCAAGGATATTACGCTCACGCTCTTTAAGGATTTGGACAGCGACTGGACTATTTCGGACGCAGGTGAGTTTAATCTTACAACTGCGGACGGTGTGAGCCTTACAAAGAGCATTACGGCGGACAGTGCGGGAAAAAAGTTCGGCGAAACAGTTGTAACAATAATCGGCGGTACTTACGGAAAACAGAGCACCGACCATTCCGACTTGTTCGGAATTACCTGCCAAAACGGCGGTATGGTGAAAATCAAAGGCGGAAGCTTTTATTCGCTCGGAGTCGGTGGCGATGTATACACCGTGGCGGATATAACGGAAAGCGGATATGCTTTTTACCGCAAAGATGCAAAGGGAAACTCAAAACTGTACTCCGCACTTTACACAACGTCATTCGGACCGATTGACAGCGCCGACCCGGTCTTTGTGGCAGAACATACAAACCACGTGTACAGCCGTCAGCCATTGCCCTACGGAATGTATTATATCGGCTGTGACTGCGGAATTGAAGCGGCGGCGAGCATAACAAGGGGCGAAAATACGGTTTACTATTCCGATTTTGAAGAGGCACTCAATGTGGCGGAGGACGGCGATACAATCGTGATTTGCGGTTCAATTCAGCCGCAAAAGGATATTGTAATCGACAATAAGGGCAGTTACGGAAACCCGATTACAATCGATTTAAACGGAAAAGGTATCAGCTTTACAAAACGGTCGGATTACACAGTCAAAAACGGTCATAAGCTGATTATAAACAATAACTCCTTTATCAGGATTGCCGGCAGCGGCGAAATTACATCTTTATACTCCGAAAGATATGCTATGACCGAACTGCTCGGCGGTACTTACGGAACAATCGAAAGCCCCGACGGCGTTTTGACCCTGCATGCAGTGGGATACGGAATTAAAGGGGCGGACGGCTGGATAGAAAATAGAGGTACAAAGGTGCTGAATGACGTTACGGTTCAAAAAGCTCCGTATGAGATTAAAAATATCATTGTAACAACCGACCCGAACGGAACAACCGATTCCGATACGTTCTACACGGGACAGAAGATATATGTAAAAGCGACCGTACAGCTTGATGACGGGGAACAGCCGATAAGCAGTTCAAAGCCGTATCGGGTTGGGGTTTCAACCGTTTCTTCATCAGGGGCAGCTACGTCGATTACTTTTTGTAGCAATGACAGTGCGGACTTTGTTTATGAGTGTGTTTTGCCCGATCAGAGCGGTGAGTATGAGTTAGATATTTGGGTTGATTATCTTGGCTGTCGTGTGGTAGACGGCACAAAAAAGATTACCGCAGCCGTGTGTGAGCATAATTATGAGGACGGCGTATGTAAAAACTGCGGAGTTGAGTGCGCACATCAGAACATTTCGGAAACGGGCGTGTGCGGTACATGCGGACTGCAAATGGCGGCAGAGGTTAGCTTGAATGGTAATAAGTCATATTACAAGACAGTTGCCGAGGCTTTTGCGGCAGCGGAAAATAATGATAGCACCGTAAAGCTGTTAAAAGATGTTACTCTGTCCGAGCCGATTGCAATCAATAACGGCAATCTTACGCTCGATTTAAACGGCAAACAAGCGGATTTAAGCAAAATCGAGCTTTCCGGCGGAAAAATGACGGTGAAATCGTCGGAATATGTTTTACTGAAAACGGAAATTGTCATATCAAATAATGCAGAGCTTACCGTTTCGGAAAATTGCGGTATTGATACCGTTAAGTTTGTCGATAACGCTTCGGCAATCGAGCCGTTTAAGGTAAATTCCGACGCATATATCGGTATGCTTATCATTGAAAAACAAAACCCGGCTCTTTCGCTTTCGGGCGGAAAATTCGGCGCAATCAGAGGAAACAATATATCGGGCATAAATCTGCTTGAGGACGGATATATTTTCTCAAATGCGGACAGCGGCGAGTGCTTTATGAATAAGCAAGCCTTCAGCGACTCGAAAGTGACGTTCGGTGATTGTGTATTAAAGGTTGTAAAGTGTACGCATCTTGAGCCTGACGGGAACCTGTGCAAATACTGTAACATAAGGCTTGCAGGTGCGATAGGCAGTTATCCGTACGGCAGTAACCGCAAATACTATACAGATATAAAAGACGTTTTCAGCGGTACGATTACGGAGGATAAATATGTACGCATTATGTGCGATGGCTATACCACGTCAGAGGATATTGTGCTGGACGGAGCAAAGATACAGTACTACACCAATGGCGGAAAGCTCATTTTTGCCGACGGAAAATCACTGATAGTGAAAAACGGCGGACGTTTGTGGTTTGGAGGCGATATAAGCTCAATTACAGTTGAAAACGGCGGAGTAGCGTTGCCTGAAAGCGGAAGCGTTGTCGGAACATTAAAGATTTTTGACAGAAACGAAAATTTCCTGCTTGAATATGGCAGCTACGGCAAAATCGAGGTTTCGGACGGGGATTACACCATAGCCGACTTTTTAAAAGCAAACAAAACATTAAAACACACCGACGGCACATGGGCAACAGATGCGGAGCTTGGTGCAAAGCAGATTGAAAATGTTGAGATTAAAACAAAGCCGATTATCAATGAAAGACTTGATGCCGACTGCACAAGTATGGTTTACGGTGCGAAAGATAAAGTAACGCTTACCGCAACATTTACCGGCGAGGGTACGGCATCATACAAATGGTATAAGGACGGCATGGAAACCAGCGGTGCAGCGCAGAGCGAATATACCGACAATTCGGTACTCGATGCGGGAAAGCACAAATATGAGTGCGTAATCATGCTTGACGGATATTCGAGAACGGTGTCCTGCGAGGTTAATGTGGATAAGGCTGACCCCGTATATACCGCACCTACGGCAAAAACGGGACTTATTTATAACGGCAGTCAGCAGGGATTGTTGGAAACACAAGGCGCAACGGCGCACGGTACAATAAAGTACAGCCTTGACGGCGAAAACTGGAGTACCGATGTTCCCACAGCGGAAAAAGCCGATGAATATACCGTGTACTATAAAATTGAGGGCGATAAAAACCATAACGGCTTGCAGTCGGAATTGACGACAGAAATAGCAAAACGTCAGGCGAAAATTGCAAATAACAGCGGTTCCCTTAAGGGCTATCCAGAAACCTGTGAGTACGGAGCTGTTCCCGAGCCGAGGAAAGAATGGTTTGAAATAACAGACTCCGAAAACGGAGCGTCATTTAACTGGGAATGGTATGACGGCGACACAAAGCTTGACAGAAAACCGGAGGAACTTGGCAGTTACAAGCTTAAAGTCATTGTCGGAGATACCGAAAACACAATAGGCGCAAGCATAGTGCTTAATGTCACTGTTACGGCTAATACGAATACCTTTTCTTACGGACCCGAGGTAACCGTTTACAATAATCCGAACACCGTTTCGTATGATGAACTTGACTTGAAGAATATTTCACCCTTTGATGCGGAAACTATCGAAATAGACTCATATACTGTTTCGGTTCAGGAAAACGGTCAGTTCCAACCCTATGACCCGAGTACAAGCGATTTCCAAATAGCGGTGCAAAACGGTGACAGTAACGGTGCGGTGCATATCGAAGTCACGGGACTCAGCGGAAAACAAAACGGCGAGATGTTCTGCATAATAATCGGAAATGCTCATGATAAGCACTATCAGGACATAATCCTCCAAATCAGGCTCATTGCACACGACAGAGAGGAAAAGGAACTCGGCGCTGCAATGAACAGCTTCACATACGGCGATACGCCCGCAATGCCCGAATACACAGCGCCGACGGGTACATTAAAACAAACCGTAAGCTATGCAAAAGACGGCGTAAAGCTTGGCAATACGCCCACAGATGCAGGCGAGTACACCGTTACGGTAGTGTGCGACACCAAGAGCGAGATTTATAAGAGCACAAAGACTTATGAAATCCGAAAAAGGCAAATCGGGGACAGTGCCGTTAATATCGAGTATGCGGACACCTTTGTTTATGACGGCAATTCCCACGTGCCGGTTATACTCGTTAAAATGAACGGTGTACCTCTCCGATATAGTGTGGATTATAGGCTTACATATCCGTCCGATGCGAAAAATGCCGGAGTGAAGAATATTAAAATCGAGGGTATCGGCAATTTCAGCGGTGAGAAAGATTTACCGTATGTTATAAGCAGAAGAACGGTTACGCCCGATAGTGTATCGCTCGATAATACAATATTCACGTATGACGGCACGGCAAAAACTCCTGCCGTTACCGTAACGGACGGAACAACAACGCTTAACCCCGAAACTGACTATACGGTACGCTACAGCAATAACACAAACGCAGGCACAGCGTCGGTTACCGTTACGGGCAAGGGCAATTACAGCTTTGAGATTACGAAAGAGTTTGTAATCAATAAAGCCAATGTAAAGGTTAAGGTGGCGGACGCTCAAAAAGAATACGGCGAGCCTGCTCCGAATTATGCGCTTGAACTTGTAAATTCCGCCGATGCATCATTTGCGGACATAAGCGCAATAAACGCTCTTGCAAGTTTTGAATGTGACGGCTCGGCAGCTGACGCCGCTGTTACGGAGAACGGTTATGAAATCAACGCAACGCTTACAACCGATACAACCGATAACTTTGATATTACGGTTGAAAGTATGGGTAAACTCACCGTAAAAAAAGCATTGTTGACTGTTAAGGTTAAGGACGTAACACGTGAATACGGTGCGGACAATCCGACACCCGAGGTTGAATACACAGGCTTTAAGAACGGCGAAACGGAAGCTGTTCTCGGCGGTGAATTACAGCTTACATATGCCGATGACATAAACAGTGAAACAGCGGTAGGCGATTATTCGGAAAGGATTTTTGCAAGCGGTCGTACATCAAACAATTATGATATACACTACGAAAAGGGAAATGTCCATATTACAAAAATCGGTGTAACCGCAAGCGCAGGAACAGCAAAAAGCTCATATATTACCGTTGTGCTTGACAGAGCGGTTGAGGGGCTTGCTGCCGCAAACTTTACCGTAAAGGACAGCGGAAATAATGTTGTTGCCATAACGGGAGCTGCGGCGGCAGCGCTCAATAAGAATTATATTTTAAACGGCAGTTTTGCGGCAGGAAAAGAATACACCGTTACGGTAACGCTCACAGGCACATCGGCTGATGCAACACATACTATGGTAAACGGTGAATTTACCGTTAAGCCCGCAAGTTCGGGCGGTGGCGGAGGCGGAAACTCTGCACCGACATCGTACACTGTAAAGTTTGAAACAAACGGCGGAAGTGCGGTATCGAGCGTTAAGGTTGATAAGAACGAAAAGGTATCGGAGCCGACAATGCCTGAAAAGGACGGATACACGTTCGGCGGCTGGTATACGGATAAAGAGCTTAAAACCAAGTATGATTTTTCCGAAAAGGTAACGCAAAGCTTCACGCTCTATGCCGCATGGACTAAAAAGGATACCGAACCCGATACGCCTGTGAACCCGGAATGGAAAAATCCGTTTACAGACGTTGAAAAAGACAAATGGTATTATGAAAACATCAGATATGCGGTTGAAAACGGTTTGTTCGGCGGAGTAACCGAAACAACGTTTGACCCGAACGGACTGCTTACCCGTGCAATGCTCGTAACGGTTCTTTGGAGAGCCGAGGGAAAACCGCAGGTAAATTACGCTATGCCCTTTAATGATGTGGACGAGGAAAGCTACTTCGCCGAAGCGGTACGCTGGGCGGCGAGCGAGGGAATTGTGAACGGATATTCAGAAACTGAGTTTGCACCCGACCAAAACATCACAAGAGAACAGATTGCGGCTATTATGTTCAGATACGCAAAGTATAAGGGCGTTGCACCGACAGGCGAATGGGCAATCAGTATGGATTACGCCGACCTCGGCGAAATATCCGATTATGCGGCGGAGGCTGTTATGTATTGCAAGCTAAAAAATATTATGCAAGGCAAGGACAATAATAACTTCGCACCGCAGGATAACGCAACCAGAGCTGAAACAGCGGCAATTATGCAGAGATTTATCGAGGGAAACAAATAAGATATTTTAAGGGTATACCGCAAAAGCGGTATACCCTTAAAATGTTTACGAAAGAGTAACTTGTGCCGTAAGTTCCGATGCGGTATAATATATGTATAAGATGCTGTACGTCGTTGACGGACAGAAAATATGAAAAAATATTCAGGGAGGAATACATGATGAAGAAATCAATCAAACTGACCGCACTTGCGGTAAGTGCGGTTATGGCAATGGGTATGCTTGCAGGCTGCGGCAAAAAGCAGGAGGCGAGCGGAGATGTAACCAAGGTTACATATTGGAGCGGAGACTCACACGCAGAGGCGGTTGTACGTGAGTTGATTGACAACTACAATCAGAATCAGGGCAAGAAAGACGGTATCGAAATCGAATACACGCTCCAGGGCGGCGACAGCATTACGCAAAATCTTGAGCTGGCACTGCAGAGCGGAACAGCACCTGATATATTTGCCGGCGGAAGCA
>DJRJ01000060.1:2621-3518 GCA_002438865.1 Clostridiales bacterium UBA6363 | reverse complement strand
TCAACCCCATTGGAGCGCACGAGAGCGGTCTGATTGGCGAAGACCCGAAGGGTATTCCGAACAATCTTCTCCCCTATGTTGCACAGGTTGCAGTAGGCAAGCTTGAAAAGGTACACGTATTCGGAAACGATTACCCCACCCCCGACGGCACGGGCGTTCGTGATTACATACACGTTGTCGACCTTGCTTTGGGACACCTTAAGGCTATTGAACACTGCAGCGACAAAGCCGGCGTACATATATACAATCTCGGAACGGGCAACGGCTACAGCGTACTTGATATTATCGCCGCTTTCTCAAAAGCGTGCGGCAAGGAAATCCCGTACCAGATAGACCCCAGACGTCCCGGCGATATTGCGGAATGTTATGCCGATCCGACAAAAGCAAAGAACGAGCTTAACTGGACAGCCGAAAGAGATCTTGCCGAAATGTGCGAGGACTCATGGAGATGGCAGTCGCAGAACCCCAACGGATATAATTCATAATAAAATTAAAAGCACAGCTTAGGCTGTGCTTTTAATTTTATTTTCGCATCATTTCCACTACGGCTTCTATGTTATCAATTATAAACTGCTGTGCGGCACGATTATACAAAACAATCGTATAATCGTCCTGCATGCCGTGTCTTATTTCCGTTGTAATTCCAAGTTCTTTTCCGTTTTCGGTAGGTCTTTTTGTTGTTTTTCCGTCAGACTTGGTCTCTACGTAAAGCATTCCGACGCTTATCAGCCAATCGGTAAGATGCTTATGCGAAATTTTTTTCATATTTTCGTTTTGGGTAAGGTCATTAATCCTCTTTGCTATTTCGCTTATCGGTATCGGCTGTTCGGAAAATACGAATTTCTGAATATCATCAAACGAAATGCTGAAATTCTCTTTCGCCGTCCGTTTTTGTGT
>DJRJ01000060.1:0-2609 GCA_002438865.1 Clostridiales bacterium UBA6363 | reverse complement strand
TGTGTAACCGTTCCGCCGTTTTCTATTACCCGCCTTAAGACATCGGAAACGTAAAACAAGCATCGTGAAATACGAACGTTATTTACAATATCGCTGTCCGAAAGCGTTGTATCGTCAAGCGGATTAATACCGTTTGCCAGTTTATCCATATACATTTTCGCCCTTTGCATTATCTCTAAATCGGTCATTTCCCACACCCCCGTTTTTCTTAATTGAGATTATATCACGTTTATTTTAAATTTACAATATCCGTTTAAATTTTTATTTTAATGCACATACTTTTTTTCTGCCGTTCATATAAATATAACATATTTAGTACAGGCAAAAGCATTTGCCGGACTTAAAGGAGGAAAAATAAGTGGAAGAATACAACATTTACAGCGACATTGCCGAGCGAAACCGGGGAGATGTTTACATAGGAGTAGTTGGCCCTGTACGTACCGGCAAATCAACGTTTATCAAAAAATTTATGGATATGCTTGTCATTCCGAATATTGAGGACTCATATCAGGCGGAGCGTGCACGTGACGAACTCCCCCAATCCGCCGCAGGGCGCACAATTATGACTACCGAACCGAAGTTTATCCCGAATGAAGCCGTTACAATCTCGCTCGGCGACAACGCACATATGAATGTGCGTATGATTGACTGCGTAGGTTACATAGTGGACAGCTCACTCGGATATTCGGAGGACGGTCAGCCGAGAATGGTCAGAACTCCGTGGTTCGATCACCCCATAGCCTTTAACGAAGCCGCTGAAATAGGCACGAAAAAGGTTATTACGGAGCACTCCACAATAGGACTTGTCGTCACTACGGACGGCTCGATAACCGAGATTGACCGCCGAGACTACATTGATGCCGAAACACGTGTAATAAACGAGCTTAAGGCGATAAACAAGCCGTTTATCGTTGTCTTAAACTCGGTTGATCCGAAATCCGCCGATGCACAGCGTGTAAAAGCAGAAATTGAAAGCACGCACGGCGTACCGGTTATTGCGGTAAACTGTGAGGAGCTTGAAGCAAACGACATACACGACATTATCGAGAGCGTGCTTTTTGAATTTCCGCTCAAAGAAATCAATATTGCCATTCCGGCATGGCTTGAAGCCGTACCGTCCGATCATTGGCTGAAATCCGATATATATTCCGCTGTTATTGATAAAATAAACAATGTCTCAAAAATCCGTGATACCCGTCCGCTTTGTGAAAACCTCGGAGCATATGATTTTATACTTTCCTCCGAAATAAACGGTATTGACCTCGGAGACGGAACCGTTAAAATGACCTTGACCCTGCCGGAGGAGCTGTTCTATAAGGTTCTCGGCGAGCAGTCGGGATTTGAGATAGACAGCGAGGAAGGACTTATCAAGCTGATGTCGGAGCTTGGCAAGATGAAAAAAGAGTACGACAAGGTGGCGTTTGCACTGCACGAAGTGCGTGAAAAGGGTTACGGGGTTGTCTCCCCGTCAACCGACGAGCTTACTCTTGATGAACCGAAAATCGTCAAGCAGGGCGGACGCTTCGGAGTCAGACTCCGTGCAAGCGCTCCGTCAATACATATGATGCGTGCGGATATAGAAACGGTGGTAAGTCCGATAGTGGGAACGGAAAAGCAAAGTGAGGAGCTTGTACATTATCTTTTAAGCGAATTTGAAACAAATCCGGCTAAGATATGGGAGTCAAATATCTTCGGAAAATCTTTATATGAACTGGTGAATGAAGGTTTACATAACAAGCTTTCACGTATGCCCGATGCGTCACGCAACAAACTTCGTGAAACTCTGCAAAGAATAATAAACGAAGGAAGCGGCGGTCTGATATGCATTATACTTTAATAAAAGCGGTCTCTGCCGCCATTGCGTGCCTGCTGTTATGTTCATGCGGCAGCGGCAGTGCAAAGATTAAAACTTCCTGCAAAGAGTATGAAACGGACATATCATCGGCGCATATAGAGCTGATACATTTTTCCGGCTTAAAAGACTCCGCTTTTGAGGATTTGATTAACAAAACAATTGCGCAGGACGTCGATGGTGCGGCGGTTTCCTTTGACACCATGGCGTCTGACTCCACGGACAAAATTCGTATGGGAAACAAATGCGTACTTGAAATAAATCAGCTTGTGAAAAACAATTCCGATGATTTTATAAGCATAATAGAGGAACATTATGTATACACCGGCGGAGCGCACGGCTCAACGCTGTGGTATCCGAGGAATATCGATACCCTCGGCGGCAGAATAATAAAACTGTCCGACCTTTTTAAGGACGACAGCTATAAAACCGAACTTAACAGACTGATTGACGTAATTCTTGAGAATAAAAAAGACGAATACAGCGACCTATGGGAGCATCCGTCAATACACTCCGAGGATAATTTTTACATAGAGGATAACAAGCTTGTAATTTTCTATCAGCCGTATGAATTGTCCTACTATGCACGTGGGTTTGTGGAATTTCCGATAAAGCTTGCCGATATTGAAGGATATTTGAAAGACGAATATAAACATCTGATATAGAAAAACACTAAGAGCGCAAATGCCTGCTGCCGGATAAGGCAAGTTACAGAGCTGAAAACTCAGTAATGAGAGGGGCAATCCCTCATTTTGTG
>DJRJ01000071.1:65562-66562 GCA_002438865.1 Clostridiales bacterium UBA6363 | reverse complement strand
GGTAGTGTAAAGTAGCATATGAAAAAAGAAGTATGCGAAAATCTACCGTCACCCTTGACAGCTTAGGCAAAACAATGCTTAAAATACCGTGCCGACGGTGAGAAACTCAAGAACAAATTGAATTTTACCGTCAGCAAAAACAGTGTAGCATTGTTTTACCACACTGTAAAGGGCAAGCAAAATCAAAGATTTTGTGACTGACTTTGCCTCAGGTTCAAAATCTAAGAACAAATTAAGCGTTAGGTTGCTGTGATTGCATATGTGCAACAGTCTTCTGACCGAGATAAATAAGCAGCTGCCATTTGCCGGGCATATTATCAGCACTTTCAAGCATATCAACCTTGTTAAGTACCTGATAACTGTTGAATTTATGGGGTCTTAGAAAGTTGTAATAGCACACCCAAAGAGCAACGGCATAGTTTGAGCCGTCAAAGTTATCATAACCGCAGGTACAGCGATAAGAAGCTTTAAAGGTTCTGTTAAGCCGTTCAATCATTTGCTTAAACGGTCTGAATTCTTTGGAAACCGCATCATCATTGGTTAATCCGATTACTTGAGTGATATCAAAATTGAGAGGATTATCCTTGTTTAAAGCAAACTGCTGTGCAGCTAAGGGATAGGCGGGATATCCGTCAGCGATAAACTTAAATGTTTTTGGCAGTTTCACAATATTCTTAAAAGCCATACGCATAGCTAAAATACAAGGTCCGACGCCGCGGTTATCGGAAACTCTGTAACCGATAATCGAACGGGAAACAGCGTCCATAATAAGCCAAAGATAACCTTTAATACCTTTGACTTTTATGTATGTTTCATCAGCGACAAATGTGTCGGATTTGGGATAATTAAAGTTATCCGTAAAAGGCTTAACAAGCAATGCGGCGGTTTTGGCATAGTTTGCAACCATGGTATGCGATATACGGATATTGTGAATATCACGCATAGCCTGTGCGGTTTTTCTTAAAGATAAGCCGAGATTGACATGATATGTAAGACACAA
>DJRJ01000071.1:58815-65473 GCA_002438865.1 Clostridiales bacterium UBA6363 | reverse complement strand
TAATGTCCATTTTGAAAAAGTTAATGTTGAATTCTCTGTATAGGTAATGAAGCTTGTATTTGTTTTTGCCGTACGGCTCATCAAGGTCTTGTTTCTTAACCTTTTTGAGGTTTTGGAGGTAATAGGAGCATTTCTTGTTGACGCATTTGTGAACAATAAAATGCTTACGGTCTTTCTTGGGGACAAGAATATGATTGCAATAAGGACAGCGAAGAGAGTGCAGCTTTGTAAATCTCGATTCTTCCGGACTGAACTTGTTTAAGCAGACTTTGCAAAAAAGCTGACCTTTGGAACCGTTGTTTTTGTAAAGATATTCCTTGGGAGCATTGCAGCAGGGGCAAACGGTGTCATCGGGTATGTCGCAGGGTTTACGGCGGTTAACCGGCTTGATATCGACACCGTATCTTGCTTTGATGTAAGGTATGTAATCGGAGTAATGCCATACTTCGTGTTTTACGATACGCGGAGGCTTATCGATTTTGAATTTTTGATATTCGGGCGAATGTGAATCATCAAAAGCAAATTGCCTGAGAGGTATAAATTTGCAGATAAATTTAAAAAGAAATAAAATTATTTGCAAAAGGTATTGATTTTGTACAAGTAAATGGTGTATAATAGAGTTCATAGCAATAGTCTCCTTTTGGACTGTTTATTTAATTGTTGTTGCAACTCAATTATACAGCAAAAGGGAGGTTATTGCTATATTTTTATGCAAAAATCGTGAAACTTCCCTAAAATCAAGGTTTTAACGAGAGTTAAAATATATAAACAGGGGTGTCTACTTGACACTACCGGTTTTTTTGAGGAGGTATAAATTATGAAAAAAATAAGAGTTCCGAGTGAAATTATGTACTTGGCGGGCATTGTCTTGCTGGCGTTTTCGGTTGCAATGCTGTCGGCGGCAAATTTCGGCATTTCCATGATAGTTGCGCCGGCATATCTTTTAAGCCTTAAAACGGGTTTTTTGTCGTTCGGACAGGCAGAGTATGTCATACAGGCAGGATTGTTTATTGTGTTCTGCATCATTATGGGCGGATTTCGGACGGTGTATCTGTCATCGTTCGTAACGTGCCTTGTATACGGGGCGGTGCTTGATTTGTGGCGGCTCGTTCCGCTGTTCAATCCGAGCGTGACCGTGCCGGGCAGTATGCCGCTTTTTGCAAGGCTTTGTATGTTTGCCGCAGGCGTGGTTTTAACTTCAATCTCGGTGGCAATGTTCTATAAAACGTACCTGTATCCGCAAGTGTACGACTTTTTTGTAAAAGGCGTGGGCGGTAAGTTCAAAATAAAAATCGCCGTGTTCAAAACCTCGTTCGATATTTTCTGCCTTATCGTTGCCGCAGCGCTGTCGCTTGTGTGGTTTAAAGGCTTTAGGGGCATAAATTGGGGTACTTTGATTATCGCTCTGGTGAACGGCTCGCTGATAGGATTTTTCTGCAAATTGTACGACCGTATTTTTGAAATTTATCCGATATTTAAAAAGTTTTCCTCATATTTCGAGCTTACATAAATTACCGAACGGAAAACGGACGTTTTTTCGTCGAAAATTGTCAGAAAATTTCCAAAACATCTTGACTATAAACCGAATTCGTGATATTGTATTATATATAAAATATTAGGGGGAAAAGCAATGGATACAGAGAGCCATAAGGCAAGAATGGAAGAAATACAAAAAAGAAAGGCGGAGCGCAGAAAGAAGCAGATTTTCAAAAATCGATGCATAGCCGCTGTTTTTTGCTTGCTTGTAATTGTGCTTGTGGTTTTCGGAATACGCAGCTGCGTAAAGGGAATTGCGGCAAACAAAGCCGAAAAAAATGCGCAGGTAAGTATGTCACCCTCACCGAGTCCCACCCCCATTGCCACGGATAAATCGGGAATAGATCAGACATATTTTGAGGATTCGGCATTTTTGGGCAACTCTTTTATCGAGGGAATGGTTATCTATGATTTGGTTGACGGCGCCGATTATTTCGGCAAGGTGGGTCTTAACGTAAAAACTGCCTTCACCGACTCCACCGAAAACGGAACAGTGCCCGTAATAGAGGAGCTTAATTCGACAAAGGTGTATAAAAAAGTGTTCCTTATGTTCGGCGAGAACGAACTCGGCTGGAGCAATACGCAGACATTTGTTGACGAGTACACGAGAATTGTCAAGAAAGCAAAGCAGTATCAGCCCGAGGCAACAATATATCTTCTCTCCGTAACGCCCATAACCGAGGAGGTTTCAAACGTCGGCACGGACGGGGAAACAAATGAGAACATTATAAAAATTAATAAACTTATAAAGCAGATAGCAAGTGACCAGAAGGTTGTTTACTGTAATATCTATAATGCCTGTGCGGACGAGAACGGCGTTCTCCCCAAGGGTGCGGCAACGGACGGAATACATTTCGGAAACGATTACTACAAGAAGTGTCTTATATATATTCAGAAAAACTATGATGACGAAACGGTTGACAGTATAACCTCGTCAAGCGGTAAGTCCTCGTCATCGTCCTCCTCGTCGGGAAGCTCGTCGAGCGGCTCATCATCAAGTAACAGCGGTTCTTCATCTTCGGGAAGTTCGAGCGGAGGTTCATCATCTTCTTCGGGTAAGTCCTCGTCAGGCGGAAGCTCATCATCAAGCGGAAAGAGTTCTTCCTCATCGGGCAATTCTTCCTCGTCAAGCGGATCATCATCGAGCGGAAGTTCATCATCATCGGGTAATTCATCGGGCAGCAGTTCAACAAAGGCTCCCGCAAAATCGCTTGATTAACGGGAGGAAACAGACTTATGCGAAAAATTTTATGCGCATTTTTGTGTGCGGTTATGTGTGCGCTGTGCATATCGTGCGGAACGGCAAAACAGCTTGACGGCGCCTCGGCGGCGGCAAGCCTTATGTCGGCAGGGATTTTTGACGAAAATCTCTCCGAGGTAAAGCCCTCCGTTGCGGAAAAGCGTGTTGCGGTGTCCGCAGAGGACGTTGCGGAATGTACGGCTTATTCCGGCACGAGAGCGGTTGTGGACGAAATAGTTATCATAAAGGCAGTTTCGTCACAGGCAGCGGAAAATGTCGAAAAATCGTTTTTAAACCATATCGACGCTCAAAAAAAAGTATACGCCGACTATAACGCCGACGAAATGCCCAAGCTTGAGGACGCATTCACGGCGGTGTACGGCGATTATGCCGTTATGGTTGTGTCAAAGGACAGCGCAAAGGCACAGGAAATAATAAAACAAAATTTAAAATAATAGGGGTGTCAGTACTTGTACTTTTCAAGTCTTTTATTTCTGTTTCTGTATCTGCCGGCGGTGCTTATCGGATACTATATACTTCCGCACAAATGCAGAAACTTCTTTCTCCTGCTTGTAAATCTCGTTTTTTACGGTTGGGGAGAGCCGGTACTCATACTGGTTATGGCAGTGTCCGTACTGGTGAATTATATATTCGGAATACTGATTGAAAAATACCGCAGTAAAGAACGTCTTGCAAAGACGTTCTTAATTTTCGATTTAATAATAAGCCTGGGTCTTTTGGGCGTGTTCAAGTATGCCGGTTTCCTGACCGATATTTTGAGAAAACTCCCGTTTTTGGCAATGCTCCCGAAAATAAAGCTTGCACTGCCGATAGGTATTTCGTTCTATACGTTCCAGACGCTTTCGTACACGATAGACGTTTACCGAAAGGACGTAAAGGCTCAAAAAAATATAATAAATTTCGGTACATACGTGTCATTCTTCCCGCAGTTGATAGCAGGTCCGATTGTCCGCTACAGCGATATTGCAAAACAGCTTGTTTCAAGAGAGGAAACCGTATCGAATTTCGCATCGGGAATAAAGCGGTTTGCGATAGGTCTTGCAAAAAAGGTGCTTTTGGCAAATCAGATGGGACTTTTGTGGGATACATTGCGTGAAATGCCGAATATGGGCGCAGTCGGCGCATGGACGGGCATTGCGGCGTTCTCACTGCAAATATATTTTGACTTTTCGGGATACTCCGATATGGCGATCGGTCTCGGCAGAATGTTCGGCTTTGAATTTGTGGAAAACTTTAATTATCCGTACATTTCAAAGAGCATAACGGACTTTTGGCGCAGATGGCACATATCGTTAAGCAGTTGGTTTAAAGATTACGTGTATATACCGCTCGGCGGCAACCGCTGTAAAACGGGCAGATGCATATTCAATCTGTTCGTTGTATGGGCGCTTACGGGTCTGTGGCACGGCGCAAGCTTTAATTTTGTACTGTGGGGCGTGTATTATTTTGTCTTGCTTGTGCTTGAAAAATATGTGTACGGCAAGGCACTTTCGCATCTGCCGTCCGTTTTTCGGCATATATATGCGCTGTTCTTCATAATGCTCGGCTGGGTGCTGTTTTGCTTTGAGGATTTCGGAGCGCTTAATTCGTATGTTATGCAGATGTTCGGCTCGGGCGGATTTTTTGCAGGCACAGATGTTATGAGCCTTGTAAAATCATATGCTCCTCTGCTTGCCGTGTCGGTACTTGCGTGCGTTCCGCTGTGGAGGAATGTGTACAGCCGTATAAGAAACCAAAAATGGACCGCTCTGTTTGAGATACTCGTTGTGTGCGCACTGCTCTTTATGTGCACGGCGTCGCTTGTGAATGACAGCTATAATCCGTTTTTGTATTTCAGATTTTAATGAGGTGTTATTAAGTGTCTAAATTTCGTGATAAGGTGCTTTTGATTATATTTATTGCGTTTTTGTTCTCTGCTCCGGCAGGCTTGTTTTTGCTGCCCAAGGCGCAGATTTCGGTGAATGAAAAGCGCACGCTTGCAAAAGCGCCCGAATTATCGGTCAAAAACGTGCTGAGCGGAAAATTTGAAAAGGATACGGAAACATATCTGACCGACCATTTCCCTTTGCGTGACGGGCTTACCGCCGTAAACGCATACACTGCTCTGTATACGGGCAGAAACGGCGCAAACGGAGTGTACAGGGGCGAGGACGGCTATCTTATCGGCGTGCCGGTAAAGGCGGATTATAATAAAATAAATGCAAATATCGCCGCCATGACGGAGTTTACGCAAAATACGGGCATACCGTCAACGCTTATGATAGTGCCGAGCAAGGGATATATTATGTCGGACAAGCTCCCGAAAAACCATATGGAGTACCGTGACAGTGAAATAATAGATTACGTGCATAAGGAGTCCGAGGCGGTAATAGGGTATGCGGACGTTGAAAAGGCGTTTTTAAAGGATAAGGACGAGGTACAGCTTTATTACAGAACGGATCACCACTGGACGGAAAACGGTGCGTACAATGCATATGTCGAGTATTGCAAGGAGATAGGCTATGAGCCGCTTTGGGAATTTGACAAAACAGCGTATGACGGCTTTTACGGTACGGCGTATTCAAAGAGTGCGCTGTGGCGTGAAAGAGCCGATACAATAGAATTGTGGGATTATCCGTATGATGTTACGATGAATATTGACGGCGAGGAAAATGTCAGCAGCAGAATGTTTTTTATGCATCATTTGTCCGAGCCGGATAAATACCCCGTCTATCTTGACGGAAACCACGCTATAGAGGAAATAATAAACAACGGCAATCCCGACGGGGATAAGCTGTTGGTGATAAAGGACAGCTTTGCGCAGTGCTTTGTACCGTTTCTGGTGAACCATTACAGCGAGGTGGATATGGTTGATTTGCGGTATTATCATGAGTCTGTGTCGGAACTTGCAAAGGAGAAAGGCTATGACAGGGTGCTGTTCCTGTACGGGATAAGCAGTATAGCGGAGAGCAGCGATATAGCGACATTGGAATAGGGGATTGTTTCCCATTACCTAAAAAAGAACCCCCTCTGCGGAATTTTTCCGCAGGGGGGGTTGTGTTTGGGTCGATGCCCTCATCGACCCGAAACAATGTGCGGTTTAATTAGGGACGATGTGGGCATCGTCCCCTACCGGAATTTGCAAGCATACCGAACAATTTATTTTACAATAAATTTATCGTCCTCGGCGTCAACCGTAACGCTGCTGCCCGGCTTAATATCGCCGTCAATGATTTCCTCCGAGAGCATATCCTCAATCTGCGTCTGGATAACACGTCTTAACGGTCTTGCACCGTAAGTCGGGTCAAAGCCCTCCTTGGCAATCTTTTCAACCGCCGCATCGGTAAACGCTACGGTGATTTCGTTTTCCTTAAGCCGTGCTTCAAGCGATTTGAGCATAAGCCTTGCAATCTTCTTGATGTCGTCCTCGGTAAGTCTGTCGAATACGATGATTTCGTCAATTCTGTTGATGAACTCGGGCTTGAAGGTACGTTTTACCTCAGCCATAACTTTTTCTTTAATCTTTTCGTGTTCGCTCTTTTCCTCGCCGCTCTCGTCGTCCTCTTTGCCGAATCCGAGCTTTGAGCCTACCTTGCCGAGTATCTCCTTTGCACCAAGGTTTGACGTCATTATGATAACCGTGTTTTTAAAGTCAATGCGTCTGCCCTGTGCGTCCGTAAGAATACCGTCGTCAAGAATCTGAAGCATAATGTTAAATACATCGGGGTGCGCCTTTTCGATTTCATCAAAAAGGATTACCGAGTACGGGTGCTTTCTGATTTTCTCCGTCAGCTGACCGCCCTCCTCAAATCCTACGTATCCGGGAGGCGAACCGATGAACTTAGACACTGCGTGCTTCTCCATATACTCCGACATATCTAT
>DJRJ01000071.1:44188-58758 GCA_002438865.1 Clostridiales bacterium UBA6363 | reverse complement strand
GTTTTACCTACACCCGTAGGACCTAAGAACAGGAACGAGCCTATCGGACGTTTCGGGTCTTTTAATCCGGCTCTGCCCCTCTTTATTGCTTTTGCAACTGCGGTTACGGCTTCGTTCTGACCTATAACCCTTGCGTGGAGCGTTTCCTCAAGATGCTTTAATCTTTCGGTTTCCTCTTCTTTGAGCTTTGCGGCGGGAATGTGCGTCCAGTCGGCAAGTATTTCGGCAATATCGTTTTCGTCTACCGTAAGTCCCGATGATGTGCCGCTGCCTTTCCACTGGCTCTTTAATTCCTCAGCCTCTTTTGCAATGAGCTTTTCCTCATCACGTATCTTAGCCGCTTTTTCAAAGTCCTGGGCGGTGATTGCCTCTTCTTTTTCGCTCTTTAATACCTCAAGCCGAGCCTCTTTGTTCTTAAGCTCGTCAGGCTCTGTCTGCGAACCGAGACGTTTCTTTGACGCCGCCTCGTCTATCAGGTCGATAGCCTTATCGGGAAGGAAACGGTCGGTAATATATCTTGAAGAAAGCTTTGCCGCCGCTTCGAGAGCGTCGTCGGTGATTGTAACACCGTGGTGCGCCTCGTACTTGTCACGTATGCCCTTTAATATCTGAACGGTTTCGTCAACCGACGGTTCGCCAACTGTTACAGGCTGAAAACGTCTTTCCAAAGCGGCGTCCTTTTCGATATATTTCTTGTATTCTTTAAGCGTTGTAGCGCCTATTAACTGCAATTCACCTCTCGCAAGGAACGGCTTTAAGATGTTCGATGCGTCCATTGAGCCTTCCGCACTGCCTGCGCCGACAATGGTGTGAAACTCGTCTATAAACAGAATAACGTTTTTAGCCGCAAGGACTTCGTTTATTACCTTTTTAAGACGTTCCTCAAATTCGCCCCTGTACTTTGCGCCCGCAACCATTGATGACAAGTCAACCGATACAAGACGCTTTGTCTTTAACGGCTCCGGAACGTCGCCCGACGCAATTTTCTGAGCAAGTCCCTCGATTACCGCCGTTTTACCTACACCCGGCTCACCGATAAGACACGGGTTGTTCTTTGTACGTCTTGACAATATCTGCGTAACACGCTCAATCTCTTTTGAACGTCCTATAACAGGGTCAAATTTGTTCTCTTTTGCAAGAGCCGTAAAATCTCTGCCGAACTGGTCAAGCGTCGGGGTCTGCGAATTGGCGTTTGTGCCGCTGCTGCCCGTGCCGCTTTCAAAATCGGCTTTGCCCTCTATGGAATTTACCGTATCGCCGTAGAACGAATTGAGGTTAATTCCGCAGGCGGTGAGTATTCTTGCGGCAACGCCGTCGCCGTCACGGATAATAGCCATTAATATGTGCTCCGTGCCGATGTAGCTGTGTCCGAGTCTGCGAGCCTCATATGCGCTTATTTCGAGTATTCTTTTTGTTCTCGGTGTGAGCGGCAGCTCCGTTTCGGACGGCAGAGGAGATCCGCTGCCGATATATTCTTTAATTTTATCCACAACCTTTTCTTCGGTCATACCGGCTTTTTCGAGAGCCTTTGCGGCAACGCCGCTGCCCTCACGGATAAGACCTGCAAGCAAATGCTCGCTGCCTATATAGTTGTGTCCCAGCTCAACCGCACATTCGTGCGCCTCGCTTATTGCAATTCTTGCTTTTTCTGTGAAGTTTGAAAATAACATAATTATCTCCCCTTTCGTTTAGATGTTGTTTCTTATAAATTCCGCACGCAGAGTATCACGCTTTTCGGGCGGAAGCTCCTCGCCGCCGCTTATCAGTGACGGTGCGGATTTAATCATACATTCGAGCGGCGAAATTTTGCCGTCCGGCTTGATTATTCCCATATCCGCTCCGAGCATAATATCCGACAGGCGCTCCTGCGCCTCTGCCGATGCGATGCTCCGTGCGTATTTCAAAATTCCGTATGAACGGAATATTCTGTCGCTTAATGCGTTAAGGTTATTTTCTTCAAGCGATTTTCTTGCTTTTTCCTCCATTTCGGTTATCTGATGGACAACGCCCTTAAGCTTTTCGAGAATTTCCTTTTCGGAAAGACCCATTGTTACACGGTTGGAAATCTGATACAGATTACCGTCCGCCGCAGTGCCTTCGCCGTAAAGTCCTCTTACTTCGATACCGAAGCCTGTCGATGCGTTTGCCACTCTGCCGATGTTCTTTGTAAGCGTAAGTGCGGGCAGATGCATCATAACCGACGCACGGAGTCCCGTACCGGCGTTTGTCGGGCAGGCGGTCAGATAGCCGAATGTTTCGTCAAATGCGTATGTCAGGCTTTCCTCGATAACGTCATCTACTCTGCTTGCGGTTTCGTAAGCCTCGTCAAGCGCAAGTCCCGATTGGATAACCTGTAACCGTATATGATCCTCCTCCATAAGCATAATGCTCATTGTTTTGTCTTTGTTTATCAAAACCGACTTGCCGTTTCCGTCCAGCATCTGCGGACTTATCAGATGTTCTTCTTCAAGAGAGAGCCTTTTTTGTTTTGAAAGGCTGTCGAGGTTGATAAACTCGAAATCCTTTGCAAGCGTTGAATTTGATTTCAGCACCGCATTTTTTATATCGTTTGTTACCTTTTCTTTGTCTTTTAATGATGACGGGAAAGGTACGGAATCTATATTTCTGGCAAGACGAATTCTTGTTGAAATAACTATTCCGCCTTTATTGTTTTTATACCAAATCATAATTGCCGCATCCTTTCTTATTTATTGTTTTCCATTTCACGGATCTGCTTGTGCAGTTTTGCCGCTTTTTCGTAATCTTCGTTTTTAACCGCCTCCTGAAGCTGTGCTTTCAAAGCTTCGTATTGGCGCTTTTTCTTAAGCTCGCTGCCCGACTTTGACGGGATTTTTCCCGTATGTGCGGCGGTCGAATGAATTTGCCGCAGAGTGTTCTCGGCAGGTGTGCGGAATGTTTTGTAACATTCGCCGCAGCCGAATCTGCCCGTGCGTCTGAAATCCGACCAGGTATGTCCGCATACGGGGCATTTGCGTTCGTCTTTATAAGTCATCGGCTGCATGAATGCGTCAAGCGAGCCGAACAGGTTTTCAAAATCCGAAAATAAATCATACATAAAAATCATCCTTTCTGTAATGCCGACAGCATATTTTTGAATATATTGGCTCTCAGCCTGTCTTTATCGGGCTGAGGGATTGTAAGCGAATTGTCATTGACGCCGCTTAGAATTATTGCCGCATTTTCTTTTTTCAAAACTCCCGTGCGCATAAGGTATGATACATACGCCTCCGCATCGGGGTAGGAAAGCGAGTTTCCGACAGAAGTTATCGTATCGGAAAGCGGATTGTTGTTTGCAACACGCTTTATCCTCAGGTATCCGCCGCCGCCCCGCCTTGATTCCACGATAAATCCATGCTGAGGATTAAACCGTGTGGCGATAACGTAGTTTATCTGTGACGGTACGCAGTTGAAGAACGACGCAAGCTCGTTTCGCTTAAGCTCCAGCCAGTCGTTTTCGTCCTCCTCTTTCAAAAGCTCCGTTATAAAACATTCTATCTTGTCGCTGATACCCATTTCAATCACCTCTTGACTTTGACTTTCTTTGACTTTCTAAATATATTATATCCCTTTTTCGGAAAATGTCAATGAATATTTTGTATTTAGTTTGTGAACAATTTGTTACAGCGTACGGTTTTCGCAAAAGTAAACAAATACGGGTAGGGGTCGATGCCCTCATCGACCCGAAATGCCGTCCCGTGCGTGTGCGGTTCGGCAGGAGCAAGCCCCTGCCCTACGGCGTACGGTGTTGATTTTGTGCGGTGCGGTTTGCAATAATCAAAACGAAAATCAAATAAAAAACTATTGCAAAATCAAAAAAAACGTTATATAATGTAAATATACAAAAAACAGAGTAGGATTTTGTGCGTAAAGTGTCCGTCGGACGGGGAGTTGCCGCCGGAACGAAAAGCCTTGTGCTTGCGGTACATTATCCGCATCCCGCTGGAAATTAAGAGCATCTCTTTTTCGGCAGGCTGTTGGAGGAGGTGTTTTTTTTAGTGCAAAATATGACTTATAATGAGGCTTTGGAGTATGTTGAAGGCTTAAAGGACAGAGGGATTGTTCCCGGTCTTTCCAATATGATACGCTTGTGTGAAACGCTCGGCAATCCGCAGGATTGCATAAAAACGGTGCATATTGCGGGAACGAACGGCAAAGGCTCGGTCGGGGCGTATCTCGGAAAAATTCTCGAATGTGAGGGATATTATACGGGGCGGTACGTTTCGCCGGCGGTGGGCGGTACGCTTGAGAGCTTTCTCATAAACGGAACGGCGGTGTCGGAGGACGATTATGCGCAGTGTATGAGCATTGTGCGTGATGCGGCAAAGCGGATAGAGCGTGAGGGATTTTTCCCCACGCCGTTCGAGACGGAAACGGCGGCGGCGTTTGTGCTTTTTAAGATGAAAAAATGCGATTTTGCACTTATAGAGTGCGGTATGGGCGGCAGACTTGACGCAACAAACGTGATAAAATCGCCCGTGTGCAGTGTTATAACAAAAATAAGTACGGATCATACGGCGTTTTTGGGAAATACCATTGCGGAGATTGCGTCGGAAAAGGCAGGAATAATAAAACAGGGCGGATTTGCCGTATCGGCACGCCAGTGCGATGATGCGGCGGCGGTTATTGCGGAAAAATGCCGTGAGCTTTGCACTCCGCTGGAATTTGCCGACAAGGCGGAAATTATAAACAGCGGACTTGACGGCATTGATTTCTCCTATAAAGGAAAAACCTATCATACCTCGCTTTCGGGACTGTATCAGGCGCAGAACGCCGCACTTGCCATATGTGCGGCACAGCGAATGGGTATAAGCGAGAAAGCAATAAGCGAGGGCGTGGAAAAGGCACGCTGGGCGTACAGGTTTGAGGTGATAAGCCGTGAACCGCTCGTTATCCTCGACGGTGCGCACAATCCCGACGGTGCAGCGGAGCTTGCACGGACGGTAAAGCGGTATTTCAAAAAAGAGGACGTAACGTTCGTTTTCGGAATGTTCCGTGACAAGGATTATGAAAAAACGGCGGAGCTTACCGCACCGCTGTGCAAGAAAATATATACGGTAAAGCCGCCGTCCGAGCGTGGGCTTGAGGCGGAAACGCTTGCCGAAACGGTAAAAAAATATAACGAAAACGTTACTGTATCCGATATTGAGACGGCTGTATGGCAGGCGGAGGACAGCCGTGTGACGGTCTGCTTCGGGTCGCTGTCGTTTTTGGAACGTGCAAAAACAGCGGCTCTGATGAAAAAATATCAGCGGATATATGAACATCCACTGTATAAAAAGCTTTTGAAAAACATAGAAAAAGCCGAAAAGGACAGAATTTTCTGCCTGCACGGAACGGAACATTCGCTTGATACCGCACGTATCGCATACATCACGGCGCTTGAGAATAATCTGCCGTACAGTAAGGATATAATTTATGCGGCGGCGCTTTTGCATGATATAGGGCGGCACAATTCCGAAAAGGAGCATCATATGGCAAGTGCGGAGTTTGCGGAGGTCATAATGCGTGAATGCGGATACGGAAAAGCGGATATTGATACGGTATGCCGTGCGGTTGTAAATCACCGCAAAAGCGGTGCGGACGGGCTTTCAGAGCTTTTGTACCGTGCCGACAAGCTGTCGAGAAACTGCTTTAACTGCAAGGCGTATGACGAATGTTACTGGAGCGAAGAAAAGAAAAACAAACTGATTGAGGTATAAAAATGATAATAGGAAACAAAGAATTTTTCGGACACACATATATTATGGGAATTTTAAACGTAACGCCCGACTCGTTTTCGGACGGCGGAAAATGGAACAATATCGACAATGCCCTGCGCCACACGGAGCAGATGATAAATGACGGTGCGGCGGNNTTCCCGGGCATACAAAAATTTCCGACAGCGAAGAAATCGAAAGAACGGCGCCCGTAATAGAGGAGATAAAAAAGCGGTTTGATATTCCCGTTTCGATAGATACTTATAAAAGTGCGGTCGCACGTGAGGCGCTTTTAAAAGGCGCCGACCTTGTCAATGATATATGGGGGTTTAAGTTTGACGGAAAAATGGCGGAAACGGTAAAGGAGTTTGACGCCGCCTGCTGTCTTATGCACAACCGCCAAAATGCGGAGTACGGCGATTTTATGAGCGATGTGCTTTGCGATTTGGAGGAAAGCATACAACTTGCAAAATCGGCAGGCATTGACGATAACAAAATTATGACCGACCCCGGCATAGGCTTTGCCAAAACGCTTGAGGAAAACCTGTATCTTACGGGACACACCGAGGAGCTTAAAAAGCTCGGCTATCCCGTGCTTTTGGGTACGTCACGAAAATCAATGATAGGACTTACGCTTGATTTGCCGACGGACGAACGCCTTGAGGGAACGCTCGTCACAACGGTTCTTGCCGTACAGAAGGGCTGTCTGTTCGTGCGTGTTCACGATGTAAAGGAAAATGCGAGAGCAATAAAAATGACCGAGGCTCTGGGGAGAGAAAAATGGATAAAATAATAATAAAAAATCTTGAAGTATATGCATATCACGGCGTTCTGGACGAGGAACGCAGACTGGGGCAGAAATTTTTCATAGACGCCGAACTGCATACCGATCTGCGGTATGCCGGAAAAACCGACAAGCTTGACGGCACGGTGAATTACGCAAGCCTTTGTCAAAAAATATCGGAGTACACAAAAGAAAACCCGTGCCGTCTTATCGAGGCGGCGGCGGAGGATATAGCGTATCTCGCATTGAACGAATACCCGACCGTAAAGGAAATATGCGTTACGGTTAAAAAGCCGTCCGCCCCCGTGGGACTTCCGTTAGAATATCCGGCGGTGTCGGTCGTGCGCAAAAGGCATACGGCGTATGTTGCGCTCGGTTCAAATATGGGCGATAAGGAAAAATATCTGACTGACGCCGTAAAGGCGGTCAATGACGATAAAAACTGCACCGTAAAGGCGGTGTCGGATTTTATCGTAACCGAGCCTGTAGGCGGTGTGGAGCAGGACGATTTTTTAAACGGCTGTATGGAAATCGAAACGCTCCTCACTCCGCAGGAGCTTTTGGAAATGCTTAATGCCATAGAAAAAGCCGCCGGCAGAGAACGGCTCGTACATTGGGGTCCCCGTACTCTCGATCTTGATATAATCCTTTATGATGATGAGATTGTAAACACGAAAAATCTCAAAATACCGCATATAGAAATGGCAAACAGGCGCTTCGTTCTCGAGCCGCTCTCACAGATTGCACCGTATGCAAAAAACCCCGTAAACGGCAAAACCGTTATCGAAATGCTTGCCGATTTGCAAAACGTATAAAAAAAACCTCGAATTTTGTGTAAATTAAGGAAATAATGTCACTTGCAAAACGCTATATATTATGGTATATTTTATATAGAGGATATATAGAAAAGACATAAGTCTTTTTGAGGTCAAAAAAGGAGAACAGCAATGAATAATAGTTTTGGTGAAGCACCCATAGTCGGCAAGCTGAGTATAATCAGCATGAAGGGTTGTGAGGAAATCACGGCGAAGATTGACGGGTATCTTAAAAAATTCCGTGGAAACGACGACTCGGAAACGTACGTAACTCACGTTAACTGCCCGAGATTCGGAACAGGAGAGGGAAAGGGCGTTATCGACGAAACGGTAAGAGGCCATGATGTGTATATTATATGCGACTGCTTTAATTACGGCGTTACATACAATATGTACGGTCTGGAAAACCATATGAGTCCGGACGACCATTACCAGGATTTAAAGAGAGTTATCGCAGCTATGGGAGGCAAGGCAAGACGTGTAACCGTTGTAATGCCTATGCTTTACGAGGGCAGACAGCACAGAAGAGCAGGACGTGAATCGCTCGATGCGGCGCAGATGCTGCAGGAGCTTGTAAGTATGGGAGTGGCGAACATAATCACGTTTGACGCACACGACCCGAGAATTTCAAACGCTATTCCGCTTGCGGGATTTGATAACGTTCAGCCTACTTATCAGATGATAAAGGCGCTCATAAGAGCAGTGCCGGATATTTCGCTCGATAAGTTTGATACGGTTGTTATTTCACCCGATGAGGGCGGAATGTCAAGATGTATGTACTACAGCGCAGTGTTAAAGCTTGATTTGGGTATGTTCTATAAGCGCCGTGACTATTCAAGAATTGTCGACGGCAAAAACCCCATTGTCGCACACGAGTATCTCGGACGTGACGTTGAAGGAAAAGACGTTATTATCGTGGACGATATGATTTCGTCGGGTGAGTCGATTATAGACGTTGCAACCAACCTTAAAAAGCAGGGCGCAAAGAGAATTTTCGTGTTCACCTCGTTTGGTCTGTTCTGCAACGGACTTGAAGTGTTCGACAAGGCGTATGAGCAGGGTCTGGTAAATAAAATATTTACAACAAACCTTATATACAGAAACCCCGGTCTTAAGGACAGAGAATGGTATTGCGAGGTTGATATGTCAAAGTACATCTCGCTCCTTATCGATACATTAAATCATGACGATACAATTTCAAAGCTGCTTGACCCGGTAACAAAGATTCAGAATCTTGTAAACAAGATTAAAAAAGTAGAAGAATAAATAAAAATTCCGCAGGATAAAAAATCCTGCGGATTTTTTTCAAATATGAAACTTTTTTGCGATTTAAAGGATATATAAGAGTGTAAAGACTAAAAGCTTTTAACTTTGCAAAAGAAAGTAGGTTTGGAATGGCAGACGAGGCAAAGCTGCTTTTGCGGCTCAAAAACAGAGAACGAAATTCAATAGACGAAGCAATCGAAGTCTATACCCCATATTTAAGCACCGTTCTTTATAATACGGCAGGGAACAGGCTTTCAAGAGAGGACATCGAGGAGATAGTATCCGACGTATTCGTTATGCTTTGGAAGAATGCGGAATACATAGATTTGGAAAAAGGCACGATACGGTCATATATCGCAGCCGCCGCTCGTAATTTCGCATTAAAAAGATTAAATAAAAAGAAAAACTGTATCTGCCTTGATGATATTGAAATCCCCGACACGGCGTCCGCCGAAAGATCTTTGGCAGACGCTGTGTGGGACGCCGTTATGAGTCTGGGCGAGCCGGACAACGAAATATTTGTAAGATATTATAAGTTTGACGAAAAGCTCAGAGATATTTCAAAAGCAACCGGAATAAACATCTCTACCATAAAAACCAAGCTTTCGAGAGGCAAACGCAAACTAAAAAGAATTTTATCAGATGCGGAGGAAATGTTATGAATAAGAAAAACGACTTGTTTGAGGAATTGAATATCGATAAAAACGGCGGTCCGCTCAATATTGATATTAACGCCGTCAAGCGCAGGGTCAATGCAAAACTTGAGTCCGCATATACGGAAAGGAAGTCTATTGCCATGAAATCAAAAAAGAGAATATCATTTATTGTAATTGCGGCAACCCTTGCTTTGGGTATAACGGTTTTCGCCGTAAACGGAGTTGTGTCGACCTGGTCAAGTTCGTCCTCGTCCGCTCCCGATTATACCTCGCTCCCGACGGAAAAACAGGTTATGAAGGATATTGGCTATGAAACTGTTTTAATCGACAGTTTTGAAAACGGCTATACTTTTAAGGACGGAAACGTTGTAAACAATAATCTTAAAGATGAAAACGGCGGCTCGGTTGAAAAATTCAAATCGGTATCGTTCGACTATGAAAAAGACGGTGACAAAGTGATTTTTTCACAGGATAAATTTAATTCCGAAAAATGTATGGCAGGCGATGTGATAAAAACCGTAAACGGTATTGATATTTATTATTACAGCTATACAAACAAGGTCGTTCCGGCAGATTATAAACTGACCGATGAGGATAAAAAAGCCGAAGAAAACGGCGAGCTTGTATTCACCTACGGTTCCTCCGAGGTTGAAATCAAACAGGTAAGGCACGTTTCCTGGGTAAAAGACGGCATATTGTGTCAGCTATTGCAGATTGACGGCAAACTTTCGTCTGACGGACTTATAAAAATGGCTGAAGAAATTTTGAGCAAATAAATTAAAACGCAGGGGCAACCGAAAAAAAATCGGCTGCCCTTTTTTAAATTTACAAACTGTTAATAAAAAGTTATTGATTTTTTTCCTCAAAAGTGATATAGTGTATAAGATGATGTATTATTTGCATACATAGTGCAAAACAAGAGAGGAGAAAGAATTAATGAATAATTCAAAAAAAGCAACATCGGCGGATAAAATGTTCATTACGCTGATAGTTGTAATTATCGCAGTAGTTGTAGGTCTGGGAGGCTATGCAGTGTACGGAAAGATAAGCAAAAACCTTCAGACAAAGGCAATTGAGGAAAACAAAGCCGAAAAGACGGTAAGCTATCTTGCGGATCAGTCGGGTATGTCGGTTGACGAGTACCTTGCGGAATACGGTCTTAACGATAATAAGGACGTAAACGGCAAAACGACCGAGAGCGAAATGGTAAACCATATGACATTAGATAACCTTGCAAAGTATGAGGGCAAGGATTTGGCAACGTTCCTTGAGGAAAACGGTCTTACGGATAAGGCTGACGGCAATATGATATGGTCGGAAGCAAAAGACCTTGTTCCGCTTGATGTATATTTCGGCGGACAGTTTGAGGAAGCAAAGAAAGCATATGGACTTGACGACTCAATCACAGGCGATATGACCTGGGGCGAAACAAAGGATACGATACTTGCCGCACAGGAGGAATATATAAAGAAGATGCAGAATGCAACTCCGGCGCCGGCAACGGACGCACCGGCAGAGGAAACAGCCGAGGCTGATGCAACGGCGGCTCCCGCCGACGGCGAATAATAAATTGTACGGGTTGTGACCCGAATAACGCAAATCACGGGGAACGATGTTTTCATCGCCCCACAACAAAAATGCAAACCGTAGGGGATAGGTTATCATTGTAAGTGCAACAAAAATGCAAACCGTAGGGGTCGATGCCCTCATCGACCCACAACAAAAACGCATAACGTAGGGCAGGGGCTTGCTCCTGCCGTAAAATAAATTAAAGGAGAATTGTTATGAGCGAAGAAAACAAATTCAATAACGAAGAAGAATTAAACGAAAACACCGAGGAAATCGTTTCGGAAACAGCGGAGGATACTGTAGATGCTCCCGTTGAGGAATCGGACGCACCGGCAGAAACAGCGGAGGAGGCCGCACAGGAAACGGCAGATCTTGTCAAAGAAACTGCGGAAAATGTTGCAGACGCCGCACCCGAGGCTGAAATCGTACTTGATGAAAATGTCGAAAACGTAACACCGGGCAAAAAGAATGTTGTACCCGTTATCGTGGCAGGTGCTGTTGCGGCGGCAATCATTATAGCGGCTGTATTGCTTTATGCATTCGGATATTTCGGAATTTGGTTCAATAAATATAACAGAGAATATATCAACACAACAGGCAGAACGATTGAAGAAGTTGCCGAGCAGGCAGGTATGACTCTTGATGAATTTAAAGACCAGTTCTCACTTCCGAAGAATATGCCGAAAAACACATATGAGTCGGCTGCATTCTATACAATGCCCGTGTCAAAGGTAGCGGAGGTTTACGGTATCTCGTTCGATACTTTAAAGTCGGAGCTTGGCTTACCGGACGAAGTTACGGAAAATGATGAATGGGGCAAGGTTGAAGGCGAAATGACTCTCCGTCAGTATGTCGGCGAGGAAAACTTCGACGATTTCAAGACCGCATACGGTTTCGGCGATGAAGTAACGCTCGATACAAAGTGGAAAGAAATAAGAAACGTTGTAGATACAAAGCAGAAGGAAAGACGTGAGGAGCAGGAAAAGCAGTTGGCTGAGGAATCGGCAGAACCCGAGGCAACTCCGGCTGCAGAAGAAGCAACAGACGCTCCGACAGAAACTCCCGCAGCAGAATAATAAATTGTACGGGGCGATGCCCTCATCGTCCCCAAATAAAACCGAATAACATTTCGGGTTGATGTAGGCATCAACCCCTACAGATTGTGTTTACAATGATTGTAAATCGCTGTAGGGCAGGGGCTTGACTCCTGCCGAAAACAAAAAACAACGGTAAAAAATTTACCGTTGTTTTTTGTTGGATAAATTACATACCCGAAATTATGTCCTCCGCCTCGCTGTCGGTTAAAACCGCATCGGAATGAAGTGAATACGACTTTGTGCCGCTGCTCCAGACAATCAGCGTTCCGAACGCATCGTCCGTTTTAAGCGTTACGGCTCTGCCGCCGCAAACGGTGTTTCTGACATTCTTGTAATTGTTGTAATCACCGCTGCAATCCTCATTTCCCTCGCAGGTACGGTATGTAATCTGCGATGAGCCGTTTGTATAAATTATCTGTACTGTTGTGCCGAAAAGCACGCCTGCCTCCTCTATGCTGTATCCGCTTATCTTAGGAATTATAGGAATGAATGATACAGCCGAAAGCAGTTCGTCCGTTGTTTCGTACGATTGGTACGGAGATACCGAGCGTGCGGCAAACGCCGCACTGTCCGAAGCTCCGCCGCCGCTTGATGCATACTCTAAGCTGTCCTCGGCACTTTTAAATGATTGAACGGATTTTTCCTGTACGGTATCCGCCGCTGTTTTCTTCTCTGCAGAAGTATCGCTGTCCTTTTCTGCAGGTATTTCCTCTTTTGGCGCAGGCGTGCTTTGCACCTGTGCAGTCTTTTGCTGTGGTGTATTCTCGCTTTTCTTCTTCACTGCCGGAGCTTTTGTGCTTTCGGGTTTCGGCTGTGCCATGATCTGCGGTGCTTGTGCAGTCGGTGCAGGGGGAGCACTCGCCTGCGGTGTTTCCGCCGGATTTGGCGTTGCCGTAATTACCGGCACATAGTCAGGCTCCGGGTGAAGGAAAATTCCCGTTACCGGTATCGAAACCAGGCAGATTATCACGCCTGCGGCAATATTTGCGGCATATTTATACACGGGGCGTTTTCTTGACTTTGTTTTTAACAGTGCAGTTTTTATTAATTTTTCTTTTTCTTCGTCGGACAAAACAATTTTGTCCATTGCGTTTTTATAGCTATTGTTCAAAATCGTAGTCCTCCTTTAAAATAGTCTTGAGCTGTTCCCTCGCTCTGTGCAGAGCGGAGCGGACGCTCGCCTCCCGTTTTTTCAATATTTTCGCTATTTCCGCAGTTTTGTATCCCTCGTAATAATACAGGTACACAATTATTCTGTAATTTTCCGCAAGGCTCATTACCGCCTCCAGTACAAATCCCTCTTTGTTGTCAAAATGTGCGGCGTCCGAAATTTCGGTCAGCGCACAGGTGTTTTTGTTCCAGAAAAGTTTTAATCTGTTCTTGCACAGGTTTACTGTCACACGGATAATCCATGCTTTTTCATGCTCATCGCTTTCAAAAGGTTTGTCAAGCTCAATGAGCTTGACAAACATATCCTGAACGATGTCCTCGGCGTCCTGCCTGTTGTTTGTATATGAATATGCAACGCGGAAAATCATATCGGAATATTTTTCCGCAATAATATGTATTCGCTTTTCAATATCCTCCAAGCAGAACCCTCCTTCGTATTTTGTTTACGCATAATTACCTTCCGAACGGTAATTTCAGACTATACGCCTCCTCCCGATTTTATATTTTTTATGAAGGGCTTCACTAATAATACAATCGAGCAAGGCAAAATGTTGCAATTAAATTAAAAAAAGTTTTTTTCCGTTTTCAAAAGTTATTTTTTCCACGTCCTCAACGCTCATTTCCTTGATTTCCGCAAGCATTTCCGCCACATAATGAATGTACAGCGAGCTGTTGCGTTTTCCGCGCATCGGAACGGGCGCAAGATACGGACTGTCCGTTTCGATAACTATCCTGTCCATCGGCACATACTTTGCAACCTCACGCAAGCGATGCGCATTCTTAAATGTGAGCGAACCGCCGAACGCTATATACATTCCCCAATTGAGGATTTCGCGCGCCATTTCCGCACTTCCGCTGTAGCAGTGGAACACGCCGCCGCAGTCACACACATTATGTGCACGCAGTATATCCATACAATCGCCGTGCGCCTCACGGTCGTGTATTATAACGGGCAGTTTGAGTCCGCACGCTATGTCAACCTGATTTGCAAGCCAGAGCTTTTGCTTTTCCTTTGTTTCCGTTCCGTAATAGTAGTCGAGTCCTATCTCGCCTACCGCCTTTACTTTTTCGTTTTCGGCGTATTTTTTTATCAAATCCGCCGTGTTGCCGTCCGCCGTTTCTATCTCCTCGGGGTGCACCCCAACAGCGGCGTACACGTACGGATATTTTTCGCACAAGGACAGAATATCGTCCATTTCGGACAGTTTGGACGAGGGAATGAGAATAAGTCCGACATTGTTCTCGGGCATTTTTGAAAGAAGTTCGTCCGCATCGTCCCTGAATTGTTCATCATTGTAGTGTGCATGTGTATCAAAAAGCATTTATTATCCTCTTTTCGGTTATTATTATATTCATCGGCACATCGTGCGCCTCGGGAAAAACTGTATCGGTTATCTGAAAATCGTAGCAAAGTCCGATTTTTACACCGCAAAAATCAGACAGCAGTTTATCGTAATATCCCTTTCCGAAACCCATTCGGTTAAGCTTTAAATCAA
>DJRJ01000071.1:12028-44164 GCA_002438865.1 Clostridiales bacterium UBA6363 | reverse complement strand
AAGCGCCGGCACAAGTATCACATCTATGTCGGAAAGGCTTGCTTTGTGTATGATTTTCGGCTCACGTATGCCATATGCCCCTTTTGAAAAGCCGTCAGATTGGTTGATGTAGGTAACAGTTATCGTTTCGGTATCGGTATTGCTTACGGGAACGGCAATATGCTTTTTCATGGAAAAAAGCGTGTTAATTATTCCGTCCGTGGGAACTTCGTTAAACGCCGAAACATATGTCATAACGGTATCGGCGTTTTTTATTTCGGGCAGGCAAAAAAGCCTGTCCGAAATTTTTGCACCGCATATTTCGGTTTCTTCTTTTGTGAGCGCACGCCGTTTTTGCTTCATTGCGCTCCGTAATTCGTCTTTCATAAAAACACCCTGTTTAAAATTAATGTGTGTAATAAGGTATGCCGCAAAGAACCCGATATTTGTCCGAGGGCGGACAAGAGTTGAGATGCGACGTTTATTTGCGGTGTCAGTATTGCATTTGGGATTTTATTTCACTTGCCTTTTCCGCACCGCAGAGGATTTTCGCAAGCTCAAAACCAAAGTCGGCGGCTGCGCCGGCGCCTTTGGCGGTGATGAATTTGCCGTCCGTAACAACTTTTTCGGAGGAAACCTCCGCACCGTAGAGATATTTTTCAAAGCCGGGGAAACAGGTGGCTTTTTTTCCGTTAAGCAAGTGCTTTTTTCCGAGGATTGACGGTGCGGCGCATATTGCGGCAACATATCTGCCGTGTGATACGGCGTAATTTATAACGCCGTGAACGTCGTTTGACGCATCTAAAAGCTCGTGTCCCATTCCTCCGCCGGGAAGCATTACCATTTCCATATCCTCCGGGTCAAGCTCGCTTATCATAATGTCTGCGGTAACGGTTATCCCGTGCGCTCCGCATACCTCTTTCGTTTTCATAACCGATGCGGTCTTTACCTCCGCTCCGCATCTTCTTAAAATATCAATAGGCTCTATTGCCTCCACTTCCTCAAATCCGTTCGCAAGCAATACGTATACCATATAAATCTTCCTTTCTGTTTTATAATGACATTTATTTTGTATGTTCTTTGACTGTTTTTATTGATGAAATCAACATTCTGCGAATTTGACCGCAATTACTGACTATTGCTTTATATTGTTTATCATCAATATAGCCGGTTCTGTTAAGGAGTTCCAGCCAATACTCCGACTCATAACACTCTTTCAAGGCAATTTGCATTTTAGATATAAAGTCTGCGGTGCTGTGTGCATATTTGGACTCATGAATATTTGCACCTATAGATGTTCCCGAGCGCATAAGCTGATTTGTTAGAACACTTTCCTTTTTTGTGTTTTTAATATTCTTACATAAATTTATAATGTCCACTGCAAAATCTTTCGATTTATTAAGCATTACACTTTCCGCCACATTTTCACGCCCTATCTTTTTAAGCTAAATTGATTTTGCAGTTTGGCAAAATCAGCTAAATATCGCAACTCCGTTGCAAAGCTAATTTGTCTGTTGACAGCTAAAGAAAATTCGCTCTTTAGCGTGCGTAAGCACATTCAGCGTACGTAAGTACATTTAGCAGAGCTTGCTCTATTTAACTCGCCGTCAGGCGAATTTAGCTGAATTCATCTTTGATGAATTCATTATACCACGTTCACAATAAATTTACAATTATTTTATTGAAATAGTACGGCGTTTTGTGATAAAATAGTTTACATAAGAATAGAATGTAATATTGGGAGGCTTTTTGCGCTCGGACAGGAGGAAAAAAATAATGAGTAACATACCCGAAGAATTGATTGAATTATGCAAAAAAAATAAGCAAATCAACCCCGGTCTGTACGCTGAATACGATGTTAAAAGAGGTCTTAGAGATATAAACGGTCACGGCGTTTTAGCGGGGCTGACGGAGATTGGAGATGTGAAGGCATCGGAAAACGGCAAGCCATGCAAGGGCAAGCTCTATTATCATGGTTATGATATAGAGGATTTGATACGCGGAGCGGTAAAAAACCGATATTTCGGTTTTGAAGAAACTGTATATCTTTTGCTTTTCGGCAAACTGCCCGATAAGAACGAACTCGCAAAATTCCGTCAGGTGATAGCGTCACGGCGCACTCTGCCGGACGGCTTTGTGCGTGACGTCATAATGAAAGCGCCGAGCAAGGATATGATGAATATGCTCTCACGAAGTATACTTATGCTCTATACGTATGATGACAAGGCGGACGACATTTCCATCGACAACGTTCTGCGCCAGTCGATTAATCTTATAGCGCAGTTTCCGCTTTTGGCGGTGTACGGTTATCAGGCGTACTGCTACAGCCACGAAAGCGGTTCGCTTGTGGTGCATACGCCGAAAGAGGAGCTTTCGACAGCGGAAAATATATTGTATATGCTGCGCAATGACTGCACCTTTACGGAGCTTGAGGCACGTGTTCTTGACCTTGCACTTACTCTGCATGCAGAGCATGGCGGCGGTAACAACTCAACCTTTACAACGCACGTTGTGACCTCGTCGGGAACAGACACATACTCTGCCGTTGCGGCGGCTCTGGGTTCACTGAAAGGTCCCCGCCACGGCGGTGCAAACATAAAGGTTACGCTTATGTTTGAGGATATGAAGAAAAACATAAAAAATCCGCAAAACGACTCGGAGGTTGAGCAGTATCTTGCGGATCTTCTCGGCAAGCGTGCATTCGACAAATCGGGACTTATTTACGGAATGGGTCACGCCGTTTATTCCGTTTCCGACCCGCGTGCCGAGGTGTTTAAATCCTTTGTAAAGCGCCTTGCGGAGGAAAAAGACCGCCTTGAGGATTTTGAATTGTATTCAAAGGTGGAACGGCTTGCACCGCAGGTAATAGCAAGCGAGAGAAAAATTTACAAGGGTGTAAGCGCAAATGTGGATTTCTATTCGGGACTTGTCTACAGTATGCTCGATATTCCCAAAGAGCTGTACACACCGCTTTTTGCAATAGCACGTATCGCCGGCTGGTCGGCACACAGGCTTGAGGAGCTGATAAATCCGGCAAAGATAATCCGCCCGGCATATATGGGAATTGCCGAGCGCAAAGAGTACAAGGATATTTCGGCAAGATAAATTTAGATTACAAAACGGTAAAATCTATTTACAACCATTGCCGTATATAGTATAATTCAGGTAGCGGAATAAAACGCTGCCTGTTTTTTTAACAGGCTTGGAAAGGATTGATTATATTAATGGGAAAATTATTCGGAACAGACGGAATAAGAGGAATAGCAAACAAGGAACTCACTGCCGAGCTGGCATTTAAGACGGGTCAGTGCGGCGCGTACGTGCTTACAAAGCACACATCAAGACGACCGAGAATACTTATAGGAAAAGACACAAGAAAATCGGGCGATATGCTCGAGGCGGCGCTTACTGCGGGACTTTGCTCCGTGGGCGCAAAGGTTATACCGCTCGGCATAATACCGACTCCGGCGGTTGCATATCTTACACGCCTTTACAAGGCTGACGCAGGCGTTGTAATCTCCGCATCGCATAATCCGTGCGAATACAACGGCATAAAATTCTTCAACGGCGACGGCTATAAGCTGTCGGACGGCATAGAGGAGGAAATCGAAGCGTATATCCTCGGCGAAAAACAGCTCGGCGAGCTGCCCACACACGGTCAGGTAGGATATGTAAGTATGAACCATAACGCCGTGGAGGACTACGTGGCATTTGCCTGCTCAACTATAGACTGCCGTTTAGACGGACTCAAGGTTGCCATAGACTGCGCAAACGGCGCAAGCTATCAGACCGCATTCAAGGCGCTCAATAAGCTTGGGGCAAACGTTGAAGCAATACACAACACGCCAGATGGCGTAAACATAAACTACAAATGCGGTTCAACGCATATGGAAAGCTTGCAGGCATACACAACGTCAATCGGTGCAGACGTGGGACTTGCGTTTGACGGCGACGCCGACAGACTTCTTGCGGTGGACGAAAACGGAAATCTTATAGACGGCGACCAGATAATGGCTGTGTGCGCAGACTATATGAGTAAAACCGGAACATTAAAGCAAAACACGCTTGTGGCAACGGTTATGAGTAATCTGGGACTGTTTATTGCCGGTGAAAAGATGGGAATAAATATCCCACGCACGAAGGTCGGCGACAGATACGTGCTTGAGGAAATGCTCAAAAACGGATACAACATCGGCGGCGAGCAGTCGGGACATATCATATTCCTCGACCACAACACAACGGGCGACGGACTTGTTTCGGCACTGCAGTTCCTTGCCGTGCTTAAAAAGACGGGTAAAAAAGCGTCCGAGGCGGCAAGCATAGTGGAGGTTATGCCGCAGGTGCTGTGCAATGCAACGGTTAAGCTTGAAAACAAGAATAAATATATGGAAAACCCCGAAATTGCGGCGGCGTGCAGTGCGCTTGAGGAGGAGTTTGCCGGCGAGGGCAGAGTTCTCATAAGACCGTCGGGAACGGAGCCTTTGGTGCGTGTTATGATTGAGGGCAAGGACAAGGCGGTTATTTCCGAAAAGGCAAAAGCGCTTGCGGATATGATAGAAAGAATTTTAGGCTGATGAAGGATATTTTGATTAACGGCTCGGCAAAACTCGGCGTACCGCTTGATGATTGCCGTGCGGAACAGCTTATAAAATATGCCGCTCTTTTAAAGGAATGGAACGGGAAGATAAACCTTACCGCAATAACGGACGATGAGGGAATTGCGGTAAAGCATTTTCTCGACAGCTTAACGGCTGTTTCAACGGGCAAGGTGCGTGGGCGTGTGATAGACGTGGGAACGGGCGCAGGATTTCCGGGATTGGTGCTTAAAACGGCGCTCCCCGATATATCGCTTACGCTTCTGGACTCGCTCAACAAGCGCATAAAATTCCTTGACGCCGTTATATCGGAGCTTGGCTTTGACGGCGTTGAAACAGTGCATATGCGTGCGGAGGACGGCGGACAAAACAGCCGTTTCCGTGAAAAGTACGATACCGTTGTATCGAGGGCGGTTGCAAATATGACACGGCTCAGCGAGTGGTGTCTGCCTTTTGTAAAGGTCGGCGGATATTTTCTGGCGCTTAAAGGTCCCTCAGCTGACGAGGAGCTTGCCGATGCAAAACGCACAATTTCCATACTCGGCGGAGAGGTTGAGGACGTGTTTGAGGCGGAAATTCCGTACTCGGACTTAAAACATCGCATAATTATCGTAAAAAAAGTGCGACAAACTCCGAAACGTTTCCCCACAAAACCCGGAATTGCGACAAAAAATTCTGTCGGAAAATGTTATAATTTGAAGAAATAAAAATATATTGTCTGAAAAGAGCAAAACCCGTCGAACGGTTTTGCTTTTCTTTTTGGAAATTTATGGTATAATAGTTCTTGTAAGACAAAGTATCTGAAAGGTACATTACACAACAGGGTTTCCCCAAGGCCCTGTAATACCCCCAAAGTGTCTTACACCTTCCACCACCGAGGGTAAGCAGCGGTAATGAATATACCGCTAAAAGCATTTAAAATTTGTACATCAGAGTATGTTCATTATTGCTGTTTGCTCCTTTTAACAACACCTGAAAAAATTTCAATGAGGCAGATATGTTTAATTTGTTTAGAAGATTAAATAAGGAAAAAAGAATAGTTTACATACCGATGGATATGATAAGCCAGAACCCGAACCAGCCGAGAAAATATTTTGAGGCGGCGGCAATGGACGAGCTGAAAAATTCCATTCGTGAATTCGGACTGATACAGCCCGTGACCGTTCGGAAAAACGGCACGGAATACGAGCTTATAACAGGCGAACGCAGATTTCGTGCGTGCCAGGCGCTCGATTATGAAAAAATCCCTGCTATCGTGCTTGATGCGGACGTGAGGGAATCGGCGCTTTTATCGCTTTTGGAAAATCTGCACCGTGAGGATTTGTCATTTTTCGAGATTGCCCAAAGCTATGAAAATCTTATTCATAACAGGGGTATGACCGAGATTGAAACGGCTGCCAAAATGGGTAAAAGTAAATCGGGAATAGTGAATAAACTGCGGCTTTTACAGCTTTCGCCGTTTGTGAAAAAGCTTGTGCGCACATATAAGCTTTCGGAAAATCAGGCAAAGGCGCTGTTGAGGATAGGCAGTGAAAAGCGGCAGATTGAGGCGGCGCAGACAATATGCCTTAATAAGCTCACGCTCGACCAGACATACGATTTGATAGACGCAATGGCGGAGGACGAGAAAAAGAAAGAGTCTAAAGAAAAGTCGGTATCCGAAAAAACGGCGGTTTTCAAAAACACCGTAAAGCGTTCGCTTGATTTGATAAGAAACGGCGACACGGATACGCAGTTTGAGGAAAACAGCTTTGACTGGGGTACGGAATATGTTATAAAAATAAAAAGCAAAAAAGCTCCTCCCGAGCAGATAAAAAGCGAGGTATCGGCAAAATAAAGCCGATACCTCGCTTTTTGGGTTTGCATTAACCTCTACAGATGCGTTTTTAATAATTGTAAGCCGCACCGTTCAAAAACAACGTCCACGCCGTAGGGCAGGGCTTGCTCCTGCCGAAACGTACATCATACAGGACAGCGTTTCGGGTCGATGTGGGCATCGACCCCTACAGATGCGTTTACAATGACTGCAAACCGCTGTGGTTCGTCCCTGCCGAAATATTTATCCGTTTACACCCACAATATGCAACGGGCGCAATTCCTTATATCTGTACGAGGAAAGCGGACGGCACTTTGAGTCGATCGAATGTGCGGCAACTATTATTGTTTCCGGCGTTCCGTCTCCGGCGTCCGTCACCACGGGCGAATGGTCAAACTTATCGGCAGAGGTAAGCCTTAGCTGTATAATATCGCCTTTTTCTATTTCGTCAAGTCCCGTAAGTACTGCTCTCGGACCTGCACCGATGTTATTTACAAGAAACCGATACAGCTCATTTACGCCCGTCCATGACGGCGCTCTGTTTTGCAAACTTATATAATACCAGCCGTAAACAGGCGTATAATTCATAACTTTACTGCCGGCATACAGGCACTGCGATGCAAAGTTTGTACAATCACCGCCCAAGTCGGAAAAATCGTAAAATTGCGGATTTCTTCCGTATGCCCATTTGTTTGCATATTCCACGGCGGCGTCTCTGTCATATACCATAAAAAATCACCCCGTATATATTATGCCGATACAGAGAAATCAGTGTATTAATTCGGAACGTTTTCGGCAGGGGTTTATTCATGCCGAAAAACATACAATTTTTTTGTATACCTGCAATATACGGTTATTTTCAAAACAGGATTTCCTGTATTTTTTTCACATCAACGTCACGCACTTCAACGTTATCCTTAACCGCAACGGCCGCCGCCGCACCTGCGCCGCAGCCTATCGCAAGGCATATCGGCATTGCACGGAAATTTGAGTGCGCCATATGCGTGCCGGAAATGTTTCTGCCCGAAAGAAGAAGTCCGTCGATTTTTTCGGGCACAAGACAGCCGTAAGGAATTGTGTATCCGTTCTTTTGCGTGAACTTGTGCTGAACGCCCGTCTCATCAAGTCCCGCACCGCTGATATTATGAACGTCAAAATTAAAATATGCGTCCTCAACCACACGATCTTCAAATATGCGTGCCTTGGAAATATCCTCCTCGGTTATCGTCTTTACACCCTTGAAATGGCGTGTTTCACGTATGCCGATTAGCGAAGCCGAGCTTATTGCAAAGCAATTTTCATACCCGGGCGCAAACTCACGCAAAAATTTTACTATCGGCTCAATCTGCGCTCTGCACTGCAATTCGGCTTTTGTGAGCGCTTCTGCATCCGTACCGTCAATATCGATGCAGTTTGTCATATTGCAGGTGATTATTCCGGGGAGCGTTGTCGGATACAGAAGAACATGGCCTGCGGGCGCTTTAAGATGCTCCCGTGCCAACGCCTGAAGTTCGCCCTTTTCCGTTTGGTATGTGTCCTCAAAACTCCACAGCGTCACAGCATTTTCCGTATCAACTCCGCCAACCTTAAACATAAGCGTTGCCGGCTGCATTTTTCCGTCCGCTTCTCTGCCTTTAAAATATTCTGCGCCCGATTTTGCGGCAATATCGCCGTCACCGCTTGCGTCTATTACAACCTTTGCTTTTATAAGTCCCGTTCCCGACTTGTTCTCGACTATTACGCCGCACACCCTGTTGTTTTCCGTAACAACTCCGCTTGCGAAAGTGTATAATAAAATCCGCACGTTTGCCGCAGTAAGCATTTCTGCGTACAGTGCTTTCAGATTTTCCGGGTCGATTAAGTCGGTAACTTCATCGGAAAAAAGATTTTTTTCGGCGCTTTTTTGCAGAATTTCGCTGTAAAGCTTGCTTTTTACTCTTCCTGTCCAGTGGCTCATAAGTCCCGAGGTTGAAATTCCGCCCAATGCTCCGCACTGCTCGATTATCATAACGCTTACGTTATTTCTTGCCGCCGTCACCGCCGCACCTATTCCGCCCGGACCTGCTCCCACAACGAGTACGTCCGTTTCGGCGATTACGGGTATTTTTTCTTCTTTGCGTGTATAGTATTCCATAATTATATTCCTTTCAAAATCATTGACTTTAAGATAATTATATAATATAATGAAAAAAACACCTTAAATAATCTGCATAAAAACTTTAAAATCCTGCACAAATCGGAGCGTGAGAGGCAATGACGGAAAAAATAAAAAAATATCTTGATTTTTTAAACAGCAAGTACGATTTATCGGTTACAATCCACGAGGCGGACGGCGCACTCGGCGGAATGGGCAGTCTTGCGCCGTACAACGTACACGGAAATCCGTACTGCCTTTACATAAAATCCTGCTGTGAAAACTGGAATAACTGCATACAACGTCAAAAAAAAGTGTTTGAAAAGTGTGCGGACGGCGCTTTTTTCGGGTCTTGCTGTTACGGAGTGGGGGAATTTGTCATTCCCGTTGAACACGACGGACGTATTTGGGGATTTGTGAGCGTGAGCGGTTATAAAGGCGATGAAAAAAAGCGTGATCACTCGGCGGAAAAATACGGACTGTCAAAAGAGGAAACAAGAAGAATTTACGAAAAAAGTCTGTCGGACGATATTCCCGATGCAGATTTTATAAACACGCTTATAAATCCGCTGTGCGCAATGCTCATTCTGCGGACTATGGAAAAGCACGCCGAACCCGATAACGGCGGTGATTACGTTTACGGGCATATTGTTTCGATACTGAACACCGAGTACAACAAAAAGCTGACAATCGGGGACATTGCCGCCAACTGCCATTGCAGCGAGTCGCATATAAGCCATTTGTTTAAGCGAAAATCGGGAATGACGATAAACCAATACCTTACGGATATAAGGATAAAAAAAGCAAAAGCATTGCTTGCCGATACGGATATGAGTATATTTGATACGGCGTATTCGTGCGGTTTTTCGGACGCAAATTATTTTATTTCCGTGTTCAGAAAGAAGGTCGGTTTACCGCCGGAAAGATACAGAAAAAGAGCGGTAAAAAAATAATTTTTTACCGCTCTTTCGGTAGGGGTAGATACCCCGTGCGGTGTGCGGTTTACATAATCTGTAGGGGGTCGATGCCCTCATCGACCCGCAAAAGCCACGCACGGTGTTGAGTTTCAGCAGGGATTGATGTCCGCATCGACCCGAAGCATTACTCCGACGGCGTACGCTTTTTCCTCAGACTGCTCGGCGTTACACCCGTGTACTTTTTAAATATACGGCTGAAATAATTCACATCGTCAAATCCGACCATTGCCGATATATCCGTAATGCTTTCGGTGGTATTCTCTATAAGCAGACGTGCTTTTTGTATGCGCAGACGGTTTATGTACTCCGTAAACGAAATTCCCATCTCGCTTTTGAACATATGGCAAAAATAATATTCGCTCAAAAAACACCGCTTTGCAAAAAATGACGCCGAAAGCTTTTCATCATAATGATCCTCTGCATACTGCATAATATCATTGAGCCGTTTTAACCGTGTCATACGTATTTCATACTCACGGTCGGAAATTTCGGCAGTGCGGTAATTTCTGAAAAGATATGCCGCAAGATTGTACACGTCCCCCTTTATCTTTAAGTCCGAGCCGGGGAACGCATTTTTGTGTTCGTTAAAAATCTCATTAAAATATTCTTTTATTTTGGGGTCATTATATATTTTGTGGGTATATGTTACATTCGGATACTCCATATCACTGAAAAATGACGGGTGAAGTATAATGCACCAGTATTCCGTTTTGCCATCTATCGAAATCGAGTGGATTTCGTTGGGATTTATCACCATAAGCGTATCGGAGAAAACCTCAAAATCCTCCGTTCCGCAGTGTACCACGGTTTCGCCGTCAGTATCGGTAAAATACAAAAGCTCGGTGTTTTCGTGCCAGTGCGGAAGAATAGCCTCAAGCGGTCTTTGATACAACAGCCTTATCGGATAATTATTCTTTTCCGCAGGTATCTTTTCATAAAATCCTGATTTTATCATTTCATCACCTCAAAGCAATTTTGTGCTAAAATACAGCAAATTCGTTATTGATATTTCCCATACTTATAATATATAATAAAGCTAACGAAAAGTCAATACAAGACTTGAGAAAGAAGGTATTAATAATGTTAAAAGTAGGATTGATAGGTTACGGCGGAATGGGCAGAGCGCATTCGGGTGCGTATGAGGCTATAAGCGATAGGGTAACTTTAGCCGCCGCTGCCGATTTGCAGGAGGAAAAAAGAGCGGAATTAAAGGAAAAGTACGGCTGTGTGACATACGAAACAGGTATGGAACTTATAGAAAATGCCGATGTTGATTTTGTCGACATTTGTCTGCCTACGTTCCTGCACGCAGAGCATGCCGCTGCGGCTATGAGAAAAGGATACAACGTATTCCTTGAAAAGCCGGTATGCCTTAATGAGGAGGAAGCAAAAATGCTTCTGGACGTTCAGAAAGAAACAGGCAAAAAAGTCCAGATAGGACAGGTTGTTCGTTTTATGAACGATTATGTATGGCTCAAGAACGTTGTTGACAGCGGCAAGTACGGAAAAGTTCTTTCGGCAAACTTTATGCGAATGAGCGAAATGCCGACATGGGGCTGGACAGACTGGTACTCGGACGACGCAAAATGCGGCGGCGTCGGACTTGACTTACATATTCATGACGCAGACTTTATAAGATATACTTTTGGTGATGATTTTAAGGATATGAAAGTTATGGGCGTTAAAAATGCCGGGGGAAAGCTCAGACACATTAACGTTATGTTCGATTACGGCGACAAGACAATAAGCGCAGAAGCTTCATGGGACTGCACACCGTCATTCGGATTTCTTGCCTGCTATAAGGTTTATTTTGAAAAAGCAACCGTTGTATGCGAAAAGGGAAAAATCACTGTTTACGGCGATGAGATAGAGGAAATAGACGTGCAGGAGTCCGCAAAGGATTTGGGTATAAACATACCTGCGGTCGGTGGATATTCGGAGGAAATACGTTACTTTGTCGATGAAATACTGAACGGAAACGGCAAAGAAATGGCTCCGCTTTCAGAGGGAATTAAGTCGGCACAACTGGTTTGGCGTGAAATGGACGCTCTTAAATAAGAAAGGAAGTATACGATTATGAAAACTGGTGTAGTAGTACCTTTGGACGGAAAGCTTGAGGAGCATTTCAAAAAAGCGACTGCCGCAGGCTTTACCACGTGTCAGCTTGTAGGCTGGGAACTTGATAAATTTACGGAAGAATATGCCGAAAAAACCAAGGAATACGAGAAAAAGTACGGTATGGAAGTATCGGCGTTCTGGTGCGGCTGGTCGGGACCTCAGAAGTGGAATTTCAAAGAAGGCCCGCATACTTTGGGTCTTGTGCCGGTAACTTATCGTGCGCAGAGAATAAAAGACTTGAAAAAAGGCTCGGATTTTGCTAAAATGATAGGTGTTACGGACGTAGTCACACACATGGGCTTTATTCCGGAAAATCCCATGACGGAGGAATATATGACTCTTGTTATAGCAATCCGTGAGGTTGCGGAGTATTTTAAGAATAACGGTCAGTATCTGCTTTTTGAAACGGGTCAGGAAACACCGACAACGCTTATGCGTACAATCCACGATGTCGGAACGGGAAATATGGGTATAAACATAGACCCGGCAAACCTTATCCTTTACGGAAAAGCAAACCCGATCGACGCTCTTGAAATTTTCGGAAAGCTTGTACGAGGCGTTCACGCAAAAGACGGACTCTATCCGACAGACGGCGAAAAGCTCGGTACAGAAGTACCTGTCGGCGAGGGAAAAACAAACTTCCCGAAGTTTATCAAGCTTTTGAAAGAAATCGGCTATGACGGCGCCGTAACGATTGAAAGAGAAATATCGGGCGAACAGCAGGACAAGGATATTGCAAAAACAAAGATATATCTTGAAGAACTGTTTGCCGCAAACTGAAAGGAACGGCAATGAATAAAATTTACGGAATCACTCTTATCGGCTGCGGAAAAATGGGGCATACGCACCTTAGCAGAATTTGCGAAAGGGATAATATAAGAATAAACTGCGTATGCGACCGCAATATTGAAAGGGCGGAGCATTATAAAAAGGTGTTCGGTGCGGCGAAAGCCTCGGACAATGCGGAGGAATGTATAAAAGACCCCGGCACGGATATTGTTATTATAGCAACGTATCCGTCAACGCATATCGAAATGCTTAAAATCTGCCTTGAAAACGGCAAGCATGCGCTTTGCGAAAAACCGATTGCCGATACTCTTGAAAAGGGCGAGGAATTTTACCGCCTGGTAAAGAGCCACCCCGAATGTAAGGTGCTTGTGGGTAATCTTCTGCGCCACTGCAGTGCATATCAGAAAGCGGCGGAGATGATACAAAGCGGAGTGATTGGCAAACCCGTTGTGATACGTCTTGTGCATAATCATCATACAATGGACTGGGCAAGATATAAAAATCTTATCGAGGAAACCTCACCGCTTATCGACTGCGGCGTGCATTATACAGATGTATGCCAGTGGTTTACGGGGGAGAAAATAGAACACGTTTCGGCGATAGGCGCTTGCACGGAGCCGGATTTGCCGAAGGGCAAATACAATTATTCGATGATGACAATGCGCCTGTCGGGCGGCTCGGTCGCATATTATGAGGCAGGCTGGTCAAACACGCTCACGGCGGCGTCAACACGTGAATTTGCAGGTCCAAAGGGCAGTATTCGGATAATGGACCCGAACGAGCGCCCCTCGCATCAGGAGGAGGGCGAGCTTATTGAGCTGTACCGCTATCCCGAGCGCAGATATGAGATAATAAATATAAACGAGGACGCACGTCCTACGGATAAGCAGATGGAATATCTTATAAAGATGATTGAGGAGGACGCTCCCGCCGTACCGAGTATGGAGGAGATTATGGAGTGTTTCCGTGCGCTGTTTGAGGGCGACAGACAGATAAAAGAAATGCTGTAATGAACGGAACACTTGCCGAAAACGGGAATAATGTATACAATTTTTCAGTAGGGGACGATGCCTTTCATCGTCCCGAACGCATATTGCATAGAATAACATTTAGGGTCGATGTGGGCATCAACCCCTACCGATATTTGCTCACGTTTGCATTGCATTTCGGTCAATGATCAATCATCACCGAAAACAAAATAAAAAAACAGGCTGTTACAGCCTGTTTTTTTATTACCATTTTAATACAAACCGAAAAATTATGTGCAATAACAATCCTGCCGCCGATAAAATTAAACCTGCTTTAATTCTCTTTTCGGGATATTTTCCAAGCAAAAATACAGCCGTAACAATTCCAATCAGAGAGGATACAAGCGGTGCAAACACCAAAGCAACGGCAATCCAAATGTATTTCCATGCATTTTCAATCGGAAAAATGCCCAAAAATCCGTTATGCATTAAAACTATAATTACTGGCAAAATCACATTGATAATGCCGTGAATAAGTACAAAGTTTGCTTTCCTTTTCATATCGGAACAGATATTATTTCAGTTTCATCATACCCCAGTTTTTTATGAGGTAATCTGCCCCCGATATAACGGTGAGCGCAACCGAAATCCATACGCACACATTTGTTATAATTAAAGCGCTTGTATCGAAGAATGGGATATTAAGCACCAAAATTGCGATTATAATTGCCGCCATCTGCGAAACGGTTTTGAGTTTTCCCCAGAATGACGCCGCTATAACCTTACCCTGCGCAACGGCTTCGAGCCGCACGCCGGCAACCATAAATTCACGTGCCAGAACAATCATAACCGCCCATGAGTTTATGTATCCTCTTTGCAGAAATACCAAAAATGCCGCCGTTGTGAGCATTTTGTCAGCCAACGGGTCGGCAAACTTGCCGAAAGTGGTTATCTGATTGCATTTTCTCGCTATCTGCCCGTCAAGCATATCGGTAAGCGACGCTATGATAAACACGGCAAGCGCCGCAAATTGCCATGCAGTCCCGTCCGTCAAAAGGAATGCCATAAATACGGGCACAAGTACGACACGTAATAATGTAAGTTTATTTGCGGTATTCATAAAAAAAACCTCCGTCAGTTAAATTTATTGTTTCGGCAGGAGCAAGCCCCTGCCCTACAGTGTGCGGTTTTTGCAAATCCGCAGGTGTCGATGCCCACATCGACCCGCAATGATGTCCTGTATGATATACGTTTCGGCAGGAGCAAGCCCCTGCCATACGGCATGCGGTTTTTGCAAATCCGTAGGGGTCGATGCCCTCATCGACCCGCAACGCCGTTTATTTTTCGTATGAAACAGCCTGACCGTACAGGTCGTACTCCTCGCCCTCAAGGATTTTCACCCTTACAATATCACCGCATTCGACTTCGTCCTCGGTGCCGAAATAGACCGTACCGTCAACATCTATGCTGTCACCACGGCTTCTGCCGTAGAAAAGGAAATTCTCCTCGTCATAACCCTCGACAATAACCTCAAGCACTTTTCCGACCTTTGCCTTGTTAAGTTCAAGCGAAATCCCCTGCTGGAGCGTCATAAGCGAGTCGAGCCGCTTTTGCTTTACCGAATCGTCAATCTGATCCTTAAACTCCGCCGCAGGAGTTCCCTCCTCCTGCGAATATGCAAAAACGCCCATTCTGTCAAAGCGTGTTTCTTTTACAAAATCGTAAAGTTCCTCAAACTGCTCGTCCGTTTCGCCCGGGAAACCCACTATAATTGACGTCCTTATAACGCAATCGGGCATTTTTTCACGTATTTTTGCTATCTTTGCAATCGTTTCCTCACGGCTCGTTCTGCGTGCCATTCGGCGCAGTATGTCGTTGTTTATGTGCTGAATGGGCATATCTATGTAATTGCAGATTTTCTCGTTTTCCGCCATTACATCTATCAGCGACTCCGTGACTGCCTCCGTGTAAAAATAATGTACACGAATCCACGATATTTTTTCTATCTTCACAAGCTCACGAAGAAGCTTGTCAAGCGAATATTCGCCGTATAAATCCATTCCGTAACGGGTGGTGTCCTGCGCTATAAGAATAAGCTCCTTTACGCCGTTTTCCGCAAGTTCCTCCGCCTCCGATACAATATCCTCTATTTTTCTGCTCCTGAAATGTCCTCGTATTTTGGGTATTGCGCAGTAGGTGCAGTTGTTGTTACAGCCATCCGCAATTTTAAGATACGCCGTGTATGACGGCGTGCTTAAAATTCTCGGCAGACGCTCCTCGGGCGTTCTGTCACGATGTCCGCATATAACCGGCTTTTCGCCGTCAAACGCACGGCGTATCGCCTCGGCGATACGGTCGTAATCGCCCGTTCCGACTATAGCGTCAATCTCTGGGATTTCCTTTGCAATATCGTCGCTGTACCGCTCCGCAAGACAGCCCGTTGCAATAAGCAGTCTGCATTTACCGTCTTTGTACTGCGCCATTTCGAGCAGTGCGTCAATTGATTCACGCTTTGCCGATTCGATAAATCCGCACGTGTTTACGATAATAACGTCCGCATCGGCGGGATCCTCCGCAATCTGCGCACCGTCACCGAGCAGAATACCGAGCATTGTTTCGGCGTCTGTCTGATTTTTCGCACAGCCGAGCGAAACCATTCCTATTTTACAATTCATCAGCCTCTCCTTGCAATGTACTTATACATTCTTTAACTTCTCTTAATTCATAACCACGGTACAAAAAATACCGAATGCATCTGTCGACGCTCTTTTTCTCAAAATCACCGCCGAGCTTTTTTCGCACAAGCGGAAGAAGATTTTCCTCCGCATCGTCAAAATCAAGCTCCGACAGCGCCTCGGCGGCATACTCCGCCGAAATTCCCTTTGAGTACAATTCTGCCTCTATTCTGCGCCTGCCGTACTTTTTCAGATTTTTCAAATCCCTTGCTTTGCCCTTTGCAAACTGCAAATCGTTCACAAAGTTGTATCTTCGGCAGAAATCAAGCACTTTTTCTATATCTTCGCTCTTTGCCCCTGCCGTGCGCAGCTTGTCGCAAAGCTCCTTTTCGGAGTGCGCACGAAAAGTCAAAAGGCGCAGAGCCTTATCCTTTACCTGTTCGTAATTTTCTAATTTTTTCATTTGTCCAGATTAAAATACCCGAACGGAATACCGAAATCTATTCCGCCTATGGGTCTGTTGTCATATTTGCCCGTAAGATGCTCGTATCCGCTCTGTATCTGCTCGGAGCGTATACCGTACGAAAGCGACAAATACGCCTCGATGTACGCCGATAAATGGTCGCAGCCACGGATAATTTCGCCGTCAATCGGTGAAAACTCGTTGCTGTTGTATTTTTCGTTTATCAAATCGGAGGTAACCCGTTTTACCTCTCCGTTTTCCTTTATCTTTGAGGCAAATTCGTTTTTCGTGAAATAGCGGATTTCCTCGTGCCACGATTCCGGCAGCAGAGGATATATTATCTGCGACATCTGCTCGTCCTCTATTTCGTTTATGATGCTGTCGAGTCCCTCGACGGATTTCTTTATCGGTGACACAATATCACGTGTGAGCGCTTCGGGAATATCGTGGAAAAGTCCCGCAAAAAAGTTGTTCACAAGCCGTTTTTCGCACGGATTTTCCAGCTCAAGCGTCATAAAGTACGACATTATCGCAACAACGAGCATATGCCCCATTACGAAGGTTGCCGGCATTCTTACGGCTTTCGCCCAGCGCTGCTGATACCGCAGTTTTCCTAAAAGCGAGGTAAACTGCTTTAAATACTCACTGCCGGCAAAATACCGAAAACCGCTGAAGGTGTCGCACGCCGCAAGCCCCTGCGCCATTTCCGTTTTAACCTGTTCTATGCCGAACGTTTCCTTGTTAAGCGGATAGATTATCTGAAATTCCCAATTGGTCGCATGGTAGTGCGCCGCCTTTAAAATCTGCTTTTCGAGCGCACTGTACTCCTTGTCGGCATAATACCGCTCCATACGCTCAAAAAATCCGCCGCCGATGCCGTCCGCAATGTCACGCAGCTGCGACAGCACCCAGTTGTCTATCTGACTGCCTTTTTCCTTTACAAGCTTGTGGTATATCGGCGGTTTTATGTCCGTCAGAACGCTCCTGTGGAAAAATTCAAATATTCCGCCCTCGATAAGCTTAAGCATATCAACGCCATCACCCTCGCATTTTGCGAGAACGTATGCGTAAAACATCTTGTGCGCCTGCTTGTCTATCTCGGTAAAGCCCGTCCACGGACGGATATGGTCATTCCACCGCTGTATCGACGCAGATTCGTATATCAGGGAAATCAGTTCTTTTTTGATCATTCCGCTTCCTCCGGATTATTCTTTTACTACTTTATAGCCGTTCTTTTCAAGCGTTTTTACGACCTTGTCGCCGTGTTCTCTGCCGCTTACCTCGCACGCTATATGTATAATAGCCTCGTTCGGGTCAAGCTCGGCGCTCATTCTGTCGTGCTGAACCATTACTATGTTTGCGTTTACCGACGAAAGCACGCTCGAAAGATGCTCCAGACTTCCGGGGAGGTCGAGGAGGGTTGTCTTGAATTTAAGTTTTCGGTCACGTGATACAAGACCAAGCTCGATAATACGCTGTATGAACGACACGTCTATGTTACCGCCCGAAAGCACGCAGACAACTTTCTTGCCCTTTGCGTCAACTTTGTTGTTCAATACCGCCGCAAGAGTTGTTGCGCCGGCAGGCTCAACAACCTGCTTTGTGCGCTCCAAAAGCAAAAGTATTGCGGAAGAAATCTCTGCGTCCGAAACGGTTACAACGTCGTCGGCGTATTTGTTTATAAGCTCGGTTGTCTTTTTACCGGGCATTTTAACGGCGATACCGTCCGCAATGGTGCTTACGGTGTCGGTTGATGTGTACTTTTTATTTTTAAATGTAAGATTTATCGCCGGTGCGCCCTCGGACTGCACGCCGATTATCTTTACACGAGGGTTTATCTGCTTAATGCAGGCCGCAACTCCGGCGAGAAGTCCGCCGCCGCCTGCCGGTACAAGCACCATATCGACCGTCGGAAGATCCTCCAGTATTTCAATGCCGATAGTTCCCTGACCTGCCATTACCTCAAGGTCATCATAAGGGTGAATAAAGGTTGCGCCCTCTTTTTCCACTATTTCGATTGCTTTGTTGTAGGCGTCGTCATAGCATTCTCCGTAAAGGAGAACCTTTGCGCCGTAACCCTCTGTTGCCGCCGCTTTTGCGATAGGTGTGGATTTGGGCATAACGATGGTTGCCGGTATGCCGTGTACGTGCGATGCATACGCCGTACCCTGTGCGTGGTTTCCGGCAGATGATGCAACAGCCGCCTTAAGTTCGCCTCTTTCAACAAGCGCCGCTATCTTGTTTGACGCTCCTCTTATCTTGAACGAACCCGTTTTCTGCTGATTTTCGTACTTGAGGTAAACCTCTGCTCCCGACATATCCGAAAACGTTTTCGACCTTTCTATTTTTGTTCTGTGAATAGTGTTTTCCAGTCTTTTAGCTGCAAGCTCTATTTCCTTTAATGGCAGATCCATTTAAACCATTCCTTTCACCATTTTAAAATATACTATGCTTATTATACATTATTCTGTATGCGTTTTCAAGAGCTATTCACCTTTTTTTCAAGTTTTTCATATTATAAAGCATAAGGAGGGGGATATTATGCACGGGATATGCGGATTTATAGATTTTACCAAAAACACAATAAGCGGCGGCGAAACGATAAGCGGAAACAGGCATATCGGCGAGCATTCGCTGTTTATCCAGCTGTGCGGCGGCGAAAAGCCGGTGCATCGTACCGTGGAGGGATATGATTTTTCCATAGCGTACAGCGGAACGCTTTGCGGCAGAGCGGAGGAGGCGGAAAAGCTTAAAGCGTGCGGATATTCGCTCATAACCGACTCCGAGGCAGAAACGGTGCTTTACACCTACATACACTACGGAGGGGAATGCGCAAAACGCCTTAGAGGAAACTTTGTTTTTGCAATCTGCGACTGTATGCGCCAGCGTGTATTTTTGTGCTGCAGAGGGCAGGAGCTTACGTATATGCGTGACGGAGAGCGTGTGTTGTTTTCGTCCGATGAGAGACTGTTGTTTGAAATGGCAAAAAAGCCGCTGACGGCAGATGCGGACGGACTGCGGCGGATATTTGTTCACGGCTGTGACTGCGGTGTGTTAAAAGACGTGTACTGTCTGCCGTCGGAGCATTATATGATAGTAACACGGCGTGGGGCGGCGGTTAAGCAGTATGCCGAAACGCCCGAAACCGATACGGAAACCGCAAAAAAGGCGTTTCCCGTTTTCAGGGCGCTTTTAAAGCAATCGGTCAGCGACACGCTCATATCGGACGATACCGCATCAGAGACGGATTATATCGATTTTATGCGCCGCCGAAACGCACGGATAACGGATATTTTTACCTCGCCGTGCCGGTTTGAAAACGGCGACTACAAGGATATGTTAAAGCACGGGCTTATGCGTGCGGTAAGGGACACCGCCGCCCCCGTAACGGCGCTGTGTGATGAGGATAAGCTTTACGGATATATCCGTTCGGAGGATTTTTCCCCGGCGGCGGCAGAGTTTATTATAAGAATAAATAACCTTTTATACGGAGCAAGAATTGTGTAAAAAGCACGGATTTGTAAAAAAAATCCGTGCCCCGCACAAAAAATATATAAAAAACATTTAAAGAAGTACCCATAAATAATCAACTCCCACAATCTTAAAATTAAACGGTTGACAATACGGCGGTATGTTGATAAAATAAGCTTATATCCAAATAAAAAATTCCGCACACAGAAGCGGAATAAAAACAGCGCCATCTCTTAAAAAATCACAGATGGTCAGCGGTGCGGTGCACAAGACCGCCTGCGCAAAAACTATTATACAAGGGAGGAATTTTTTTGAGAATGACCGGTGCTGAAATGGTTGTAAAAATGCTTGAAAAGAACGGTGTAAAAGTGGTGTTCGGGTATCCCGGAGCCGCTAACTGTCCCATTATAGACAGGCTGTCTTTTTCACCTATTAAACATATTCTTACCCGAAACGAGCAGGGCGCCGCACATATGGCGTCGGGATATGCGAGAGTAACCAAGACAGCCGGCGTATGTACCGCCACCTCGGGTCCCGGAGCCACAAACCTTATTACGGGAATTGCGACCGCATATATGGACAGCGTTCCTATGATTGCTCTTACGGGACAGGTTGCATCTCCGCTTATCGGCAGGGACGCATTCCAGGAGGTAGACATTACGGGCGCAACGCTTCCGTTTGTGAAGCACAGCTATCTGGTAAAAGACGGCAAGGACATAGGACGCATTGTTGACGAAGCTTTTCATATTGCAACAACCGGACGACCCGGCCCTGTACTTATTGATTTTCCGATGGATCTTTTAAAGCAGGAACACGAATATCCGGACGAAGACCCCGAAATTAATATCAGAGGCTATAAATTATTGGGAAAAGCGAGCGAATCGCAGATTAAAAAGGTTGCTACAGCAATCAAAAAGGCAAAAAAGCCTGTTATTCTTTCGGGCGGCGGAGTTGTTATCTCGGACGCAACGGAGGAACTCAGAGAGCTTGTAAAAAACACCGATATACCTGTTGTATCGACAATGATGGGTATAGGCACAATGCCTTCAAATGATGATAATTACTACGGAATGATAGGTTCGCACGGCGCAAAGCGTGCAAACAACCTTCTGAACCAAAGCGATTTGGTTATAGGCATGGGAACAAGACTCGGTGACAGAAGCGTTTCCAATATAAAGGGTTTTGAGAAAAGAAGCAAGCTCGTGCATATAGACATTGACCCTGCCGAAATAGGCAAGAACATACAGCCCTATATTCCCGTTGTAGGGGATATAAAGGACGTTCTGACTCAGCTTATTCCGCTTGTTAAGGATTACACGGTTGATGATGAATGGAAGAATGAAACAAAGGAAATACGCAAAAAATACGAAAAGCCGGAACAGCACTCAGACTGCGGTTATGTCGATCCGAAATATTTCCTTGAAGTGCTTTCAAAAAAGACAAATTCGGACGTGTACCTTTCGACAGAGGTAGGTCAAAATCAGATATGGACGTCAAACCACTTTAATTTTACAAGCCCGAGATCGTTTATAACCTCGGGAGGCTTCGGCACAATGGGATACGGTCTGCCGGCGGCGATAGGTGCGTCAGCCGCACAGAGCGAAAAGCCTGTGTTTGCCGTTATGGGTGACGGAAGTTTCCAGATGGATTTGCCGGAAATGGGCACAATGTGCCAGCACCACATTCCCGTAAAGATGATTGTTTTCAAAAACGACCGTCTGGGTATGGTGCATGAGCATCAGTATCTGCTGTACAAATCAAACTATCAGTCGGTTTCGATAGAGGGAAGCCCCGACTTCAACAAGCTTGCGGAGGCTTACGGAATACGAAACGGATACCTTGACAAAAACAGCGGTATTGAAAAAGCCATTGACGAAATGATGTCCGACAGGGAATCGTATCTTTTGGTTGTATCGGTCGATCCGTTCGAGCCGACGGGCGACTCGCTCAACGAAGATACTCTGCCGGGAAAGGAGGACTGATTATATGGAAAAATATACATTATCGGTTCTTGTGGAAAATAACGCCGGTGTACTTTCAAGAGTGGTCGGTTTGTTTTCAAGGCGCGGATTTAACATTCATTCACTGTCGGTCGGTCCGACGTCGGACGAGCTTATATCACGCATAACCATTGAGGTCAAAGGCGACGAAAAGATGATTGAACAGATTTCAAAACAGCTTTTCAAAATTATGGAGGTCATTAAGATAAAGACCTTGAAAGAAAGCGACTCGGTAAAGAGAGGTCTTGTTCTTGTAAAGATAAAGGCAACTCCCAAAACGAGGAGCGAAATTATCGAAATTATAAACGTGTTCAGAGCAAAGGTTGTTGATATTTCGTCATCGACGCTTATGGCAGAGCTTACCGGAAACGATAACAAGATAAACGCATTTATCGATATGGTTGAGCAGTACGGCATCGAGGAAATAGCAAGAACGGGCTTAACGGCTCTGGAAAGAGGTACAAACACACTTAAGTGTGATAAATAAAGAAAGAGGGTATTTAAAATGGCAAAGTCATTAGACCACGAAGCAAAAGTATTTTATGAAAGCGACTGTAACTTACAGTTACTGCAGGGCAAGACAATTGCGGTAATCGGTTTCGGTTCGCAGGGACATGCTCACGCTATGAACTTAAAAGACAGCGGTGCAAATGTAATCGTTGGCTTAAGACCGGGTTCAAAGAGCGCAAAGAAGGCTGAAGAATACGGAATACCCGTATACGATACAGCCGAGGCGGCAAAGAAAGCCGACATAATTATGATTCTTGTTCCCGATGAAAAGCAGGCTGATATTTATAAGGAAAGCATTGAGCCGAACCTTGAAGCAGGAAATATGCTTATGTTCGCACACGGCTTCAATATTCATTTCAAGCAGATTGTACCTCCGGCAGACGTTGACGTTACAATGATTGCTCCGAAAGGTCCGGGACATACGGTACGTTCGGAATATGTTGCAGGCAAGGGTGTTCCGTGTCTGGTTGCCGTTGAGCAGGACGCATCGGGCAAAGCTCTCGATATGGCTCTCGCATACGGTGCGGGAATAGGCGGCGCAAGAGCGGCTATTCTCGAAACAACCTTCCAGTGCGAAACGGAAACAGACCTGTTCGGTGAGCAGGCAGTTCTCTGCGGCGGCGTAACAGCCTTAATGCAGGCAGGTTTTGAAACTCTTGTTGAAGCAGGCTACGACCCCAGAAACGCATACTTTGAATGTATCCACGAAATGAAGCTTATCGTTGACCTTATCTATGAGGGCGGATTCTCAAGAATGAGATATTCAATCTCGGATACAGCTGAATTCGGTGATTATGAAACAGGTAAGCGCCTTGTAACCGATGAAACAAAGAAGGAAATGAAGAAAGTCCTCGAAGAAATTCAGGACGGAACATTTGCTTCAAAGTGGATTGCGGAGAACAAGAACGGCAGAGCACACTTTATCGCTTGTAGAAACAACAAAGCAGAGCATCAGCTTGAAAAAGTCGGCGCAGACATCAGAAAGTTCTACGCTTGGAATAAGTAAAATAAACACAAAAAAACCGAGGTTTTACCTCGGTTTTTTTGTGTTTGGTGTGCAAATACCGGTAGGGGTCGATGCCCTCATCGACCCTAAACATTGTCCCATGCGGTGTGCGTTTTCCGCAAATCCGTATGGGTCGATGCCCACATCGACCCTAAACGTTATTCTATGCAATATGTACTCGGGACGATGAAAGGCATCGTCCCCTACCGAAAAATTGTAAACATACGGCGGTTTGCGCCGGTTTTGGACGGTGCGGTTTGCAATCATTATAAATGTATCGTACCGAACAATCCTGTAAAAACAAATGCGAGCCTTAATCGGCTCGCATTTTGTTTTTACTTATCTTTGCCGCAGCAATGCTTATATTTCTTGCCGCTGCCGCACGGACACGGGTCGTTTCTGCCGACTTCCTTTTTGTCAGCTTTTGCCGGCTGCTTTTTAAGCGAGCCGTCACCGCCGGTATCCATCGGCTTTGCAACCTGCTCACGTTCAATCTTAATTCTCGGCATTGCAAAGAGCAGGTATCTTACGGTATCTCTCTTTATAGCCTCGAGCATTCCCTCGTAAAGCTCCGAACCGACATTTCTGTATTCCACAACGGGATCGTGCTGACCGTATGCACGCAAGCCGATTTCACGCTTAACGTGTTCCATTTCGTCAAGATGATCCATCCAAAGCGTGTCAACAACACGGAGCATAATAACTCTCTCAAGCTCACGCATAGCCGGGCCGAATATTTCCTCCTGCTGTGCATATCTCTTTTGTGCGATTTCAAGGAGCATATTCTTTACGTCGTTCTTTGTTATTGTTTCAAGGTCGGAGTCGGAAATTACAAATTCTCCGTCCGCACGCAGATACGTATTGGCAAACTCCGTAAGAGCGTGAATGTTCCATTCCTCGGGAATTTCCGAAATTCCTATATAATCGTCTACAGCCGAATCTATAATTGATTCCATCATCTGCTGTATCGTGCTGTGAATATCCTCGCCGTCAAGCACCATCTGACGCTGTTTGTATATAATCTTACGCTGTTCGTTCATAACCTCGTCATACTGCAGAACGTGCTTACGTGAATCAAAGTTTCTGCTTTCGAGGTTTTTCTGAGCGTTTTCTATCGCTCTTGTGAGCATTTTCGCTTCAATCGGCTCGTCCTCCTCCAGACCGAGTCCGTTTACCATTGCCTTAACCCTGTCACTGCCGAAAATTCTCATCAAATCATCATCGAGCGAGAGGAAAAATCTTGATGCACCGGGGTCACCCTGACGTCCGGCACGTCCTCTTAACTGGTTGTCGATACGTCTTGACTCGTGGCGCTCCGTACCTATTATGAACAATCCGCCCAAAGCCTTAACCTCATCACGTTCCGGCTGAATTTCCTTCTTGAACTTTTCGTTAAGCTCCTTAAAGGTGTTACGTGCGTTTATGATTTCCTCATCATCAGTTTCCGCAAAACCTGTAGCCTCGTTAATAAGCTCCTCGCTGAATCCCTGCTTTGCCATTTCGTGCTTTGCCATATATTCGGCATTACCGCCGAGCATAATATCCGTACCACGGCCCGCCATATTGGTTGCTATCGTAACCGCACCTTTTTTACCTGCCTGTGCGATTATTTCGGCTTCCTTTTCGTGGAATTTTGCGTTTAATACCTCGTGCTTTATGCCTTCACGCTTCAATAATGCGCTCAAAAGTTCCGATTTGTCAACGTTTACCGTACCGACAAGCACCGGCTGTCCCTTTTCGTGACATTCCTTTATCTGCTTTATAACCGCCATATATTTGCCCTTTTCCGTTCTGTATACGGAATCGTGCATATCCTTTCGGATAACGGGTTTGTTTGTGGGAACGGCAACAACGTCAAGCTTGTATATGTGCTGGAATTCCTCCTCCTCGGTCAGAGCCGTACCCGTCATACCCGAAAGCTTGGAGTACAATCTGAAGAAGTTCTGGAATGTGATTGTCGCAAGCGTTTTTGATTCATTTTCTATCTTAACGCCCTCTTTTGCCTCTATAGCCTGGTGCAGACCGTCGCTGTAACGTCTGCCGGGCATAATTCTTCCCGTAAATTCGTCTACTATAAGCACCTGTCCGTCTTTTACAACGTACTGCTGATCACGGTGCATTACGCCGTTTGCGTGCAAAGCCTGGTTAATGTGATGCTGTAACTGCATATTTTCCGGATCGGAAAGGTTTTCCACGCCGAATCCCTGCTCTGCTTTCTTAACGCCACGCTCGGTAAGCGTTGCGGTTTTTGCTTTTTCGTCAACGATGTAGTCTGCGTCAACGTCAACATCGAGAGTTTTGTCATCATGTTCGGTGAGCACAAGCTTTTTTAAGCGCTTTACAAACATATCCGCAACTCTGTAAAGGTCGTTTGCGTCCGAACCCATACCCGAAATAATAAGCGGTGTTCTTGCCTCGTCTATAAGAATGGAGTCCACCTCGTCCACGATTGCGTAATTGTGTCCACGCTGAACCATTTCTTCCTTGTGAACAACCATATTGTCACGCAGATAGTCAAAGCCGAGTTCGTTGTTTGTGCCGTAGGTTATGTCGCTTGCATAAGCCTCACGGCGCTGTTCGTTGTTAAGGTCGTGGATAATAAGACCCACGCTCATACCGAGGAAACGGTAAACCTTTCCCATCCACTCGCTGTCACGCTTTGCAAGATAATCGTTTACGGTAACTATATGTACCCCTTTTCCGCTCAATGCATTAAGATATGCCGGCAGTGTGGATACGAGAGTTTTACCTTCACCTGTTTTCATTTCGGCAATACGTCCCTGGTGCAGGATAACGCCGCCGAGCACCTGAACATAAAAGTGCTTCATTCCGAGTACTCTCCAACTCGCTTCACGCATAACCGCAAATGCTTCGGGAAGAAGATCGTCAAGAGTTTCCCCGTTCTTAATGCGCTCTTTAAATTCGCCCGTTTTGGCTTTCAGCTCCGAGTCGGACAGCTTTGCCATATCCTCCTCAAGCGCCATTACCTTGTCCGCAATCGGACGCACACGCTTTAATTCCCTGTCCGAATATGTTCCGAACAATTTATCGAATAAATTCATAGTAACCTCCTAATGGCATATAATGCCCGTCATTAAACAGTTATATCTATTATAACACATCTTTTCAAGGATTACTACTGTTTTTTGTAAATTTTTCGTAAACAGCAAAAAAAAACTGTAAGGCGGAGTGCTTTTGCACTCCGCCTTGCAATTATCAGCAGCAGGGATCGCACGGGTCGCAGCACTTGCGCTCACGCTCACAGCAGCAGTCGTTTCCGCCGCCGAATAATCCGCCGTCACCGCAGCAGCAAACCACCAGAACGATAATTATTAAAATCCATATCCACTGATCGCTGCCGCCGCCGCAGTTGTTTCCGAATAAGCCCATAAGAAAACCTCCTTTTATACATATCTGACGGCAAAATTGCCCTTCAGTTAGTGTATAGTATGCAGTAAAAGAGATTTGTGTTACCGGGGACTTCACCGCTCGGAGTACATATGTTGTCCATTCCGCACTGTTTTTATAAAGTCACAAAAAAGCTGCGGCATATTTTGCCGCAGCTTTCAGACTATAGACAAACCGTTTATGACGGCAAACACTTATATTATTGGTTTAAGCTTATCATTACGTGACAGAAAAATTCCCCGTGTTCCTCGCTGAATTCGATAAATCCGTCATATTTATCCACGGTGGCACGAACGGTTCTCAAGCCTATTCCGTGGTTTTTCTTGTTTGACTTTGAAGTCTGAAGAGTTTTGTTTTCTTCAAGCACAGAGTTGTTTATGCTGTTTGAAATAACCGCCGACATATATTCGCCCTCCGTGGTGACGGTTAAGGAAATATGCCTCTTCTTCGTTTTCTCCGCCGCCTCTACGGCATTATCGAGAAGATTTCCGAAAAGCACCGCAATATCAAAATCCTCCATACAGTCTAAGGCGTTATCGTCATATTTTACCTCCATATATATGTGCTTGCGGCGGCAGACTGCAAGCTTTGCATTAACTATTGCGTCAAACGCCTCATTATCGGTTTTTACAAAGCTCTGCATATCGGGAATATATGTATCTATAAGATCGTCCACATATTGCTTTGCGTTCTCACAGTTTCCCTCCTCGATATATTTGCGGATTATAAGCATTTGATTTTTTATATCATGCTTTACCGCACGCATCTGGTTTACAAACGCCTCCGACGCCTCTATATTTCGTCTTGCGCTGGCGTTTTGCTGTTCCAGAAGATTAAGCTTCATCCTTGTTTCGTAATCCTTGTTAAGCACGCCGAAGAAATAGTACATCATAACATTCGCAAGAACGATGCATACCATTCCAAAAGCGACGTATTGCATTATATCATGATGAAGCATTGCCGCTTTAAGCAAAAATCCCAGAGAAATAACCGATATTGCAGGTACAAACATAAGCATAAGCCATGTTTTCTCATCAATCGGGTTTTTTTGCTTGTATTTCAGCATTGCCCATACAAATACTATAAGTACAACCTTCGTGGTAAGTACAAATATAATTCTCGCTGCATTAAATGAATATATAAGCTGTGCCGGGTTATAACCGAGCAAATTGCAGAAAACCATATTTGTAACTATGGCTATTCCGTAAAGTATAGCCTGTGTAAGTACCGCAACCCATACTTTAAGCACAACGCTGCCTTTCAGCTGTATAAGGGCATATACAAAATATATCAGTACCGGTATGTATGCGCCTATGGTTTCAAGCGTAACATAATGGTTCATAATACACAGTTCCGCAAACAGCACAAGCCATGTTGCAAAAAAGCCTATATATTTCCTTGCCCCCGTGTACTTACAGCCGAGATATTGGGTGATAAAAAATACCACAATAAACATCTCGAGCGCATTGATGCCTACTTCAAAGATTGTTTCCAACATAATTACTTGCTCCTTATATATTTTTGAAATTCCGCTCGTACGTTATCCAGTCGGCTTCTGCTCACATTAAGCCGTGTTCCGTCTGTCAGAACCAACTCACGGCTTGTGATTTTCGATATAAACCGACAGTTTACAATTATTCCGCTGTTTATGCGAATCATATGCAGGGGGTAGACTTGATCGTATGCGTCAGATATTCTGCATCGTGTCATAATGTCATCGGAGCCGTTACGCTTTATGCATATATTGTGTCCCACCGCCTCAATATACATAAGGGTATTCATATCCAAACGGAGCGAAGATGAATTTGTTTTAAATTCAAAGCGTCCGTCATGCTTTTTGCGCACCGAATCTATTTTATTAAGCAATCTCGGCATAACAAATTCCAGGTCGTCGGGGTGACTTTTCCTGACAAAGCCGACAGGGCGGTACTCAAAAGAACGAAAAACCATATCCTCGTGCGATGTAACAAATACAATAAGTACATCGGGATCCAGCTCGTACAGTTTTTCCGCAACGGAGAAACCGTTCATATTTGGCATATTTATGTCAATAAGCACAGCGTCCGCTCTTTTTTGAGCATAATACTCTATCAGCTCCGCACCGTCCGTAAAATCCTTTGTTCCGTAATTAATGCTGCCTGTTACCAAGCGCATTTGTTTTTTGATTTCGTCAATAAACTCCTGTTGATCGTCACAAACATAAAATCTTATTTTATCCGTGTTCATATTGCCGCTCCCAAAATATATCCTGACATATATTATAATACTTTTTTCCTTATTTTTCAAGACAAATTTTTACAAGTCGCCAATATAACAGCTAACCCGCTTTTATTTGATAGATATTTTGTATATTTTTCCGTTTTTTGAGGGGTTGTGTTGTGTTTACCGCAAAAAGGGTATATAATAGATGTGTTAAATTTGCGCCGAAAGGCACGGAAGGTAATGATATTATGATAAAACGTGAAAATATAAGAAATATAGCAATAATCGCACATGTCGACCACGGCAAAACAACGCTCGTTGACGCAATGCTTGCGCAGAGCGGTACGTTCCGTGAAAACGAAGCGGTTGAGGAAAGAGTTATGGACTCGAACGACCTTGAGCGTGAGAGAGGAATTACAATTCTTGCAAAGAACACCTCTCTTTATTACAAGGGCGTGAAGATCAATATTATAGATACGCCGGGACACGCCGATTTCGGCGGTGAGGTGGAGCGTGGTCTTGAGATGGTGGACGGCGTTCTGCTTTTGGTAGACGCATTCGAGGGCTGTATGCCGCAGACGAGATTTGTTCTCTCAAAGGCACTTGCGCTTAATCTTAAGCCGATAATCGTGGTAAATAAGGTTGACCGCCCCAATGCAAGACCGTATGAGGTGGTTGATGAAATACTCGATTTGTTCATTGATTTAGGCGCAACCGAGGAACAGCTCGATACGCCCGTAATATATGCTTCGGGACGTGACGGCTGGGCAACGGCGGAATATGACCCCGAAAATCCCAAAGAGGATTTAAAGGAGCTGTTCGAGCTTATTTTAAGAGAAATCCCGTGTCCGGATTGCGAAGATGACGCACCGTTCCAGATGCTTGTTTCAAATATAGATTATGATGATTACACGGGCAGAATTGCTGTCGGCAAGATACAGCGCGGACGTATCACAACGGGTATGCCGCTTTCGATATGCCGCCATAACGGTAAGATAGACCATGCAAAAGCGACAAAGCTTTACACCTTTGAGGGACTTACAAAAGGAGTTACCGATGAAGTGGGCGCAGGCGACGTTGTCGCAATATCGGGTATCACCGATATAAATATCGGCGAAACGGTGTGCGATACGAATACTCCCGAAGCACTGCCGTTCGTAAAGATAGACGACCCCGTGCTTTCGATGACGTTCAGCGTAAACGACAGTCCGCTTGCGGGCAAAGAGGGAAAGTTCGTAACTTCACGCCATCTGCGTGAGAGATTGTTCCGTGAGCTTGACTCAAATGTCAGCCTGCGTGTTGAAGAAACGGACTCAACCGAGGCATTCACCGTTTCGGGACGAGGCGAACTGCATCTTTCGGTGCTGATAGAAAATATGCGCCGTGAGGGATATGAATTTCAGGTATCAAACCCGGTTGTTATTTTCAAGGAGATAGACGGCAAAAAGTGCGAGCCTATAGAGCGTCTTACGGTTGACGTTCCCGATGACTGCACAGGCGTTGTTATGGATAAGGTTATTCAGCGAATGGGTTCGATGACGAATATGACTCCGACGGCGCAGAACTATACGCGCCTTGAATTTCTCATACCGTCGAGAGGACTTATCGGATTCAGAAGCGAGATTATGACCGCAACAAAGGGTACGGCTATCGTAAACAGTATTCTGGAATGTTACGAGCCTGTAAAGGGCGAGTATCACGGACGTTCGAGAGGTGCGCTGATTGCGTGGGAGGACGGCGAAACGATTACCTACGGCTTGTTCAACGCACAGGAGCGAGGTACGCTCTTCCTCGGACCGAACGTAAGAGTGTATGAGGGAATGATTGTCGGCGAAAGCTCCAGGCTGGAGGATATAACGGTTAACGTGTGCAAGAAAAAGCACGCAACAAATACACGTGCGTCAGGCTCGGACGACGCATTAAAGCTTGTTCCGCCGAAAGAAATGACGCTTGAGGAATGTCTTGATTTTATCGCAGAGGACGAGCTTTTGGAGGTAACTCCGCAAAATCTGCGTATGAGAAAGAGAATTTTAAAAACAGATTTACGTGCCAAAGAAGCCGCAAAAAAGAGAAGATAAAAAATTAACCGCCGATTGGATTTTAAATTCAATCGGTGGTTGTTTTTTCGGAAAATGAACCTTTCGATAACGGTATCCGTCTATATAAGTGAAACACGGGCAAAAGGGGGAGATGATGTGGACGGGTTTGAGAGCTTGCTGGAAGCAGAGCGTGTTTCTGTGGCACGGTTTGTGAGATTTCGGATAAGTTCCAAAGCAGATGCGGACGATGTGCTGCAGGAGGTATTCCTTACAGCGTATCGGAAGTTTCATCAGCTGAAGAATAAGGACTCATTCAAAGCATGGATCATCAGCATCGCAAGAAACAAATGCAATGATTATTTCAGAAAAAAAGCCGCCCGGTACGAAATTCCGATTGACGGGCTGACAGAAAAGGAACTGTCGGACGGCAGGCAGGGAGTTTCTGTAATTGATACCGTAAGAACAACGCTGAGCTTGCTCGGCGATAAGGATAAGCAGATACTTTACCTTTACTTCTGGAAAGAGATGCCGCAAGCGGAAATCGCAAAGCAACTGAATATCCCTGTCGGGACTGTAAAAAGCAGACTGCATACAGCAAAACAAAAATTCAAAAGTAAGTATCCGTATCGAATTGATGTATCGAAAGGAGAACTCTATATGAAAAAATTACCCGAATTTATTCCCGAATATAAAATCGAAGCAAGCACCGAAGCTCCTTTTGCGGTTAAATGGGAGGAGCTTATGGGTTGGTTTTTAGTACCTAAGCTCGGCGAAAAGATTTCCTGGGGTATGTACGATATTCCGTCCCGAAAGTGCAGCCATATATACGATATGCAAGTTACCGGCAAAGCTAAGGTTCACGGTATCGAGGGCGTGGAGTTGACTGCACGGGAAACACCCTGTTCCGATAAAAATAAAGCAGCAAACCGTACATTTGTTGCACAGCTCACAGACACTCATTGCCGTTATCTTGCAACATTCAGAAA
>DJRJ01000071.1:901-11977 GCA_002438865.1 Clostridiales bacterium UBA6363 | reverse complement strand
CTGGGGATTTGGCGAAGATAATTGCGGCAATGAAACCGATTTGAAGCCTAAGGGTGATATTCGGAGAACGGGCACAATTGTTTCAAGTGCAAACAAAGATTTTTTGCTGGACATTGTAGGACGTTACACCGTTACGATTGGCGAAAAGAGTTATGATACCGTCTGCGTGATGAATATTGATGCCTGCGGCTGCGGTGTAGTATCGGAGCAGTTTTTGGATAAGAACGGAAGGACAATTCTTTGGCGCAGATTTAACCGTGACGACTGGGCTGTCGACTGCTATAAGATACCGTGGAGTGAGCAGCTCCCGAAGAACGACAGACTTACCGTAAACGATACAACCTATGTTCACTGGTACGATTGCATCACCGATTATATTCTCTGATTAAACGACACGGCAGGGATCAAATCCCTGCCGTGAAATCATTTGTTTTCTTCCGAAATTGTTTCCGCATAGCGCACTGTTTCCATTGCGTCCTTTGCGTACTTGTCCGCACCTATCATATCGGCGTATTCTTTGTTTAGTACAGCACCGCCGACCACGGTTTTGCACCAGGGCGTTTCCTTTTTCAAAAGCTCTATCGTTTCCGCCATGTACGGAACGGTTGTTGTCATAAGCGCACTCAATCCGCATACGGGGGCATGCAGTTTTTTCACCGCCCCGCATATGTCCTCCGGCGGAACGTCACGTCCGAGGTCGATAACCTCAAAGCCGTAATTTTCAAGCAACACCTTGACAATGTTTTTGCCTATGTCGTGTATGTCGCCCTTGACCGTGGCGATTACAACGGTGCATTTTTTCTCCTGCGTGCCGTCTGCGGCGATAAGGCTTTTCACCTTTTCAAACGCACTCTTTGCCGCCTCGGCGCTCATTAATAGCTGGGGAAGGTAAATCCGCTTTTCCTCAAATCCCTTTCCGGCGATGTCGAGGGCCGGTATTATTTCATTGTTGACTATTTCGAGCGGAGGGACGGTTTTCAAAAGCTCGGCGCAGATAGTCGCCGCCTTGTCCTTAAGTCCGTGTACGACTGCGTCCTGTAACTCCGACGCCCCGGCGGATTTGTCGGTTTTTTCCTTCTTCTCGGCTGATGCGGACGCTGAAATATCATATTCTTCGGCAAAATTTATATATCCGAGACAATTTTCGTCCATTCCGTGGAGCGTTAAGAACGTGTAGTACGTTTTTAACATATCAATCGAATACGGGTTTATGATTGCCGAGGTGAGTCCGTTTTCAAGTGCAAACGCAAAGAAGTTTGCGTTTACAACGCCCCTTGCCGGTAACCCGAACGAAATATTCGATACACCCAAAACGGTGTTCACGCCAAGAGTGTTGTGTATATAATTGAGCGATTTAAGCGTTGTGAGCGCCGCATGTGAGTCCGCACTGACCGCCATACACAGCGTGTCGAACACAATATCCTTTTTCTCTATGCCGTACTTTTCCGCCTCGGCAAGGATTTTTTTTGCTATTTCTATTCTGCCCTCGGCGGTTTCGGGTATGCCGCCCTCGTCAAGCGTGAGCGCAACAACCGCACCGCCGTATTTTTTCACGAGCGGAAAGACGGCGTCTATAACTTCCTTTTTGCCGTTGACGGAATTTATCATCGCTTTGCCGTTGTATCGGCGCAGAGCGCTTTCCATCGCCTCGGGCGAGGAGGTGTCAATCTGCAAAGGCAAGTCGATAACCGCCTGCAATTCGCACACAACATCGGTAAGCATTTTTGTTTCGTCAATGTCGGGAAGTCCTACGTTCACGTCAAGGATATGCACACCTTTGTTCTGCTGATTTATTCCCTCCTGGAGAATGTAGCCTATGTCGTTTTCTTTGAGCGCCTGTTTAAAGCGCTTTTTGCCCGTGGGATTTATTCTCTCGCCTATCAGAACGGGGTAATCGCTTATTTCCACCGCATGCGTGTACGATGATACAAGCGTGCGGTTTTTCTTCTCAATCGGCTTAAACGGCAGATTTTTTGTTTTTTTCACCGCTTTTCTGATGTATTCGGGCGTTGTGCCGCAGCAGCCGCCTATTATGCTCACTCCGCATTGCGCAAGAGCGTATATGTCCTCCGCAAATTCGTCCGCACCGACATCATAGTACGTTCTGTTTCCGTCGCTTACGGGCAGCCCTGCGTTCGGCTTTAAAATGACGGGCAGAGAGGAGTATTTTATTATTTCCTTTATAACCCCGGCAAGCTGTTTCGGTCCCAATGAGCAGTTTGCGCCGATTGCGTCAACGCCCATTCCCTCAAGCATAGCCGCCATTGCGGCAGGCGATGCGCCTGTCATAAGCTTGCCGTCCTCGCCGTATGCGTTGGATACGAATACGGGCAGATCAGAGTTTTCCTTTGCCGCAAGCACCGCCGCTTTTGTTTCGTAGCTGTCGTTCATCGTTTCGATAAATATCAGATCAGCACCGCACTGCGCACCGATTTCAACGGTTTTTGCAAAGACTGTTACGGCTTCTTCAAAATCAAAATCGCCGTAAGGCTTTAAAAGCCTTCCCGTGGGGCCTATGTCGAGCGCAACGTATTTTTCTTGGTTTCCGACTGAGAGCATGGCGGCTCTTTTTGCGTTTTCTATGGCGTGCTTTATTATTTCAAAAAGCTCCGTTTCGGAAAATTTAAGCGTGTTTGCGCCGAAAGTGTTTGCGTTTACTATGTTACTGCCGGCGTCGAAATATTCCTTGTGTACCTCGGTTATCACGTCCGGGTGCGAAATATTCCAAAACTCGGGGAGTTCCCCGGCTTTAAGTCCACGCTCCTGCAGGAGCGTACCCATTCCGCCGTCAAGATAAACCGTTGATTTTTTTATTGCTTCTCTTATGTTCATAACCTACCCCCGCAGTTTACAGTCTGTTTTTTCGCAGTATTCGCACATTTCGGAGCGTTTTCTGCAATTTGTGTTGCTTATTCCCATTATCGCCGTAACCGATTTTGACGGCGACATAAACAGGTTGTCGTTAAGCGAAATGCCGATTTTTCTGTGGCAGTCAAGCACGGAAAAAATATTTTTCTGCAATTCAAGCGGTAAATCTCCGTAGCCGGGACTAAATCTCGGACGTGTGTATTTTCCCGAAAGCTCTGCCGCAAAATCGTCGCAGAACGCATTGCACAGCGTTTCTATGCGCTCCGTGCCTATCGCCTGAAACATAACCGATTTTGACGGCGCAATTTTAGCATACTTGGCAATCAGCCTGTCGGTTTCAATGCCTGCCGTTGCGGCGAAAAGTATTATGCTGTCACAGCCGTTCAAGTTTATTTTGAGCGATTTGCTGTCCGTTTTTGCAAACGTGAGGTCGAGCGTTTCGCCGTCAAGCGAAACGGGAAATTCACGGTAGCACACCTTGAACGAGGCGCTGTATTCGCCGATACATTCGTCCAAAAGCGCACCTATTTCCTCCGATTCCTCTTTCACGCCGGCATAGCGGAGTATCTCTTTTCTGTTGTACGGCAAATCGCCGTAAAATTTCACAAAAATCTTATCAAGCATCTTTTCCCAATATATCCGATAAATTATTCTTAATCTGCGCCGCCACGTCGGGTTTGTTCATTGAATAGACGTGGACGTGCGTTATTCCGTTTGCGTATAAATCTATTATCTGGTCGGTTGCGTATGCAATGCCGGCTTGTTTCATTGCGTCGGGATATGCGCCGAACTTGTCGATAAGGCTCTTGAACCTCTGCGGCATAAACGAGCCTGAAAGCTTGATTGCACGCTCAACCTGGTTTGCACGTGTTATTGGCATAATACCTGCGATTACGGGTACTGTTATGCCTGCTTCACGGATTTTGTATAAAAATCTGTAGAGGAGGTTGTTGTCAAAAAACATCTGTGTGGTAAAGAACTCACAGCCTGCCTCTGCTTTTTCCTTGAGATGGAGAATATCGTCACGGCTGTCCGCACTTTCGGGGTGAACCTCCGGATAGCACGCACCGCCTATGCAGAAATCGGAGCTTATTTTTTTGATTTCGTAAATCAAGTCGGTTGCATGGCGAAAATGCCAGCTGCTCCTGTCACTGTTCATCATTTCGGGCGGAATATCTCCTCTTAACGCCATTATGTTTTCAATCCCGGCGTCCTTAAAGCGGTTTATCATAGTATGCACCGTTTGCTCGGTGGACGATACGCACGTAAGATGCGCAATTGACGGAACATGGTATGTATCGCTTATGTTTTTCGCCATTTCGAGCGTATATTTGCTTGTGCCGCCGCCTGCGCCGTAGGTGACGCTCATAAATGACGGATTAAGCTTTGCGATTTCCTCCGAGGCGTATTTCACGCTGTCGTATGTGGCGTCGGTCTTGGGCGGAAAAATCTCGAAAGACAGCGAAAACTTTTTTTCTTTGAGCAGATTTATAATTTTCATAGCGACCCTCCAATTGTTTTCTGCGGTTGGGCGCAATACGCCCATTTTCATTTAGTATATCACAAAAGAGCGGTGTTTGCAATAAAAAAACGCCGCATATGCGGTGTTTTTATTGACCCGTACGGCGCATTTTTCGGTTTTCGCAAATATCGGTAGGGGACGATGCCCACATCGACCCGAAACGAAATCCCGAGCAGTGAGCGGTTCGGCATGTGCGTACAAAAAAACCACCGCAGACAAAATGTCTGCGGTGGTTAAAACAGCGGTTATTCGCTGAAAAATCTGCTTAACATTACTGCCGCCTCGGCTCTTGTTGCGGTGTTTTTCGGCAAAAGCGAGTTGTTCTCGCTGCCGCCTATAATTCCTGCGCCGACAATATATCCCATTGCCTCAGCCGCCCATTCGGAAACGTCACTATAATCGGCAAATGCCGTGAGATCGCCTTTTTCGGGGAGATTTTTTGCGGTTGCTTTTGCGTAATTGTAAAGCATTACGGCAAGCTGTTCACGTGTTATGCTGTCGGTCGGGGAGAATGTTTTCTCGCCCGTGCCGGAAACGATTTTCTTCTCGTTTCCCCAGCCTACGGCTTTTTCATACCAGCTCCCGGGCAAAACATCGGTAAAATCAGCCGCCGCACCGGCGGGCGAGCCGTCCTTGCGGTAGAGCATGGTTATCATCATAGCACGGGTAAGGCTCTCGTAAGGCGAGAAAACGCCCTCGTCCGTACCGCTCATAATCCCGTTTTTGTACGCAAAATTAACGCCGCTGTAGAACCAGTCGCTTTCCTTTACATCGGTAAACGGGTTATTTTTTGTTATGCTTTCCAGATCGAATTCGGGAAGTGCGGCATTATCGTCAACCGTCATACCGTCCGCAAATGCCGCAGTGTTCATTAAAAGAACGGCAAACAGTATACTTAAAATCTTTTTCATAATTTTTTCCTTTCAGCTTTTATTCGTCAAAGTCTTCTCCGCAGTCATCATAAAATTTAACGTCCTTTTTCACCAAATTCATAAACACGGGCGATACCGCCACGATAAGGAGCATTATAAGGTGAAAAATCACTGCCGACAATCGGTTTGATAACGAATACCCGAACGCAATCGCCCACAGCTTTGTTATGCCGAAACCCCACGTGTATTCCGCAGACGGCAGTATAAAAACGGCAATCATACTCAAAGCGGCAAAGACGGCGTATCCGCCGAGGTTTACCTTGAGGTATGCCTTGGTGTCGCTTATATCAACATAGCATTGCCATAAAAGATATGAGTTTACAATGATGAACAGTATACTTGCCGCAAACAAAATCATAGTACAGTTGAATACCGTCAGCCGTACTTTGCCGGACAAAAATACGAGCGAGCATATAAACGACAGTATTCCGCAGATGATTGTCTGCTCGGCAAAACGGAGCAAAATCAATTTTCTTAACATTATGTTTGTCCCTTTCCGTTAAAACAAAGGAGCTGTTTTTTTGCAACAGCCCCTTGCTTTTTATATTTTAGTTAAACGGATTGATTGTTATGTCTTTGCCTTTTGCGAAAGTAATATTTGCACCCTCGCCGGTTGCGTCATAAATATCTTCCAATGCCATTCCTACACGTTCTCCGCTTGTTCTTATGATGTCCTCTGCGTCAAATGCGCTAAGAGTCATTTCGGGTTTTATATATGTTCTCATTATTGCGCCGCCTCCTTATTCTCACCGATATTTACTGTTCTTACTTCACCGTAAAGCTTAGTTCCGTTCTGTGTTGTTGCGAAAGGTCTTATTTTTAATGATTTGATAGTCTTATCGCTTTCCTTAAGATTAAGGATTGCACCGAACACATAACTGCTGCCGCCAAAGTTTTCTTTGTCATATGTGGTTTCGCCTACCTTTATCTTATTGTAGGCGGTTGTTGTTGTAATATCGTCTTTCTTTTCATTGTCTACCGTAATTTCAAAACCGGCATTCTTGTAGTCAAGATACCTAAGACCTGCGAAAATTGTTATCGGATATATCTTTTCGCCGTTCTCGCCTGCTTTGCTGCTCTCTGTCATTACAGCTATGTCGGAAACGATTTCTTTACGTTCCTCAACTGTGTATAAGGTTTCGCCCTTTACAGATGCATAGCTGACGCTGTCGATAAACTTAAGCGGGTCAGAGCTGTATTCGCCGCCTGTTATTGCAAGATCAACATCGCCTTTAGCGCCCTTTACAGACGCAATAACGTCCATACCTGCGGGAGCTGTTACTTTACCGCCTTTGATTTCAGCATCAATATCGCCGTATTTTGACTCAAAGCTTATTGCGGCATGTTTCATTCCGCTTGTTCCGTCATTGAAGTTACCGGTATCACCGTTTCCTTTTGAAGTAACTTCACCGCCGTTTATTATAAGCTTTCCGTTCCTCATAGCTACGCCGCCCGCAGCACCGTAAACCGTACCGCCGTTTATTGTAAGCAAACTGTAACTTGCCGGAGCATATATTGCAAAATCCACTGTTGAAATTAATGTACCGCCGTTTATTACTATGTTTGCGTTTGTGCTGTTTCCATTTGTTGATACGCAGTACCAGCCTGTTTCAATTTTTCCGCCGCTTATTGTAACAGTTGAATTTGTTCCTGCTTCAATACCGAAATTGCCTTCATCAACAGCGTTTTCACGTACGGATGTTATATATCCGCCTTGCATTTCAAATTCAGCATTATTAACATCAATAACTCCATATCCTGTCGGTACGCCTTTCCATACTGTTTCGGAGTAAATCTTTCCGTCTGTTGTACCGTCTGTCAGAATAAGTTTTCCTCCCAATACCTGAATATTTCCGGCTTGTGTGTTTGCTGCTTTTACGGTTTTGCCGTTCAGGTCGAGAGTTACTGTTGAACTGTTTGTATATTTTGCACCTGTTTCACTTATGTCTGTATCGGAAACAAGTTTTATTGTGCTGTCGCTCTTTACATCATCAAATGCATACTGTAATGCTGAGTAGTATTTTCCGTTCATTTCGGCAACGGGATTAACTACAATTGAGCCGTCAGCATTTATTTTTGTTTCAAGTCCTGCCTTAACATACTTGTTTACATCTTTATTAAATGTTCCGCCTGTTACAGTCATATCGGCTTTATTTTGGGGAGCTACCACATTGAGAATCTTTGCATTGTTTTCAGCCGTTATTTTGCCGCCCGAAATGTTAGCGTCGACGTCACCGTAATTTGATACAACGCTTATTGCGGAAATATCCATGTTTCCCGTTCCGTCCTCATAGTTACCGGTGTTTCCCGTTCCATCGCATAAAATCTCGCCGCCGATAACGTTAAGCTTACCGCTTCTCACTGCAATACCGCCGCCTGCGCCGGCTACTGTTCCGCCGGTAACGTTTACCGAACTGTTGCCCTTTGCCGGAGCATATATGGCAAAGTCGACTGTTGAATACAGTTTTCCGCCGTTTATGTTAATAGTAGTGTCGGTATTGCCTCCATTTCCCGCTACACAGTACCAGCCTGCCGTAATTTTTCCGCCGTTCATTGTAAATGTTGAATTTTTCTGTGCGGCAATTGCGTAATTACCGTTATTGACAGGATTATCAAAAGCTGCTTCGATATTGCCGCCGTTCATAATCATTTCGCCATCTTGTATAGCTATAATACCGTACTGTGCCGTAGCGGTATACTTGGTATCGGAATAAATCTTTCCATTTCCGACACTGTCGTTTAACGTGAGCTTTCCTCCATATATTAAGATATTTTTGGATTCTTCGTTTGAAGATTTTAACTTCTTACCGTTTAAGTCAAGAGTAATATTCTTTCCAATCAATAGCTGCTTTGTGTTTTCGGCATCGCCGATAAGCTTGATTGTGTCTCCGTTCTTTGCCGCATCTACAGCGTCATACAACGTTGCATATGTAGTATTGCCAATCTGCGCAACATCGCCGTCGGCTGCCAAAGCTGTCACGGAGCAAGTTGTGAGCATCATTGCCGCAACTGTCAGTAATGATAATAACTTTTTGATTTTCATTTTCTCATTCTCCTTTTTAGTGTTTTTTCAATTATGCGTATCAAATCGCTATAATCAACTACATTATACTTTTTATGACAGGTATTTTCAATATATATTTTGCACAAAAATGTAAAAAATTTAACCGCTTTTTACGCTATAAAAACAAGCATAAAATCAAAGACTGCAATATAGCCTTGACAAAGTATGATAATTGATGTAAATTTATAGTATAAATTTTTTTCTTCGGAGGACTTATGGACGGAAAATTTCAAAGAACGGCAATGCTTCTCGGTGAGGCGGCGCTTGAAAAATTAAAAAATTCGCACGTTGCAATATTCGGCGTGGGCGGAGTGGGCGGATATGCCGCCGAGGCGCTTGCCCGATGCGGTGTGGGGAAAATAGATATAATAGACAACGACACCATATCTGAATCGAACATAAACAGGCAGATAATTGCGCTCACAAGCACTGTCGGCAGATACAAAGCCGACGCCGTCAAGGAGCGGATTGAGGATATAAACCCCGACGCAGAGGTTACGGCGCACAAAATATTCTTTATGCCCGAAACGGAAATGGATTTTTCCGAATTTGATTACGTTATAGACGCTATCGACACCGTTACGGGAAAGCTTGAAATAATCACCCGTGCGTACCGCTCGGGCGTTCGGGTTATAAGCTCAATGGGTACGGGAAACAAACTCGACCCCACACGCTTTGAAATAGCCGATATATACAAAACCTCCGTCTGCCCCCTCGCACGTGTTATGCGCAGAGAGCTTAAGGCAAGGGGCGTTAAAAAGCTTAAGGTGGTATATTCAAAAGAGGAAAGCATAAAGCTTGAAAAGGTTATCGAGGAAAACGGACGGCATCTTCCGGGAAGTGTTGCGTTTGTTCCGCCCGCCGCAGGCTTTGCCATTGCCTCGGAGGTAATAAAAAATTTGATTGGAGAATGAAAAAATGCTGTCACAAATATATTCCTGCGGTCTTAAAGGTATTGACGGGTTTCCTGTCTGCGTACAGACAGACATATCAAACGGACTTGTTTCCTTTGAAATAGTGGGACTCCCCGACGCAACGGTGCGTGAAGCAAAAGAGCGTGTGCGTGCCGCCGTCAAAAATTCGGGACTGCGGTTTCCGTCAAAGCGTGTGACCGTAAATCTCGCACCGGCAAACAGGCGAAAAGAGGGTTCGGGATACGATCTTCCCATAACGATTTCCGTCCTCTCCGCCACGGAGCAGATAGAAATTTCCGATCCCGAAAAGACTATGTTTATAGGCGAGCTGTCGCTCGACGGCTCGATAAACGCCGTCCCCGGTGTTTTGCCGAGAGTTATCTCGGCATACGAGCAGGGGTTTAAAAAGGTGTTCGTTCCTTTTGAAAACGCAAACGAGGCGGCAGTGGTGGAAGGGATAAGCGTATATCCGGCGAAAAATCTGCAGGATATATGCAGGCATTTCTCGGGCGAAACGCCCATTGCACCGCACACTGTCGACCTTGAAGAATATTTCTCACAGCGGAGTCTGTCCGCTCTCGATTTCTGCGATGTAAAGGGACAGGAAAATATCAAGCGTGCGCTTGAAGTTGCCGCCGCAGGAAATCACAACGTGCTTTTGATAGGCAGTCCCGGTACGGGAAAAACCATGCTCGCACAGCGTATGAGCGGAATACTTCCCGATTTGTCGTTTGACGAGTCTATGGAGGTTACAAAAATCCATTCGATTGCAGGCGTTCTGTCGCCCGAACAGCCGATTGTTTCGGAACGTCCGTTCCGCAGTCCGCACCATACAATCTCGGCGGCAGGTCTTACCGGCGGCGGTACAATCCCACGCCCCGGCGAATTGTCGCTTGCGCACAACGGCATACTTTTCCTTGACGAACTGCCCGAATTTAACAGAAACGTGCTTGAAGTCCTGCGCCAGCCGCTTGAGGACGGCAAAGTGACTATCTCACGTGTAAACGCTATGCTTACATACCCCTGCAATATTATGCTTATGGCAAGTATGAACCCTTGCAAGTGCGGCTACCTCGGCGACAGCCGCCGCAAATGCACCTGCACGCCGTCGCAGATAAGCCGATACAGAAGTAAAATTTCGGGACCGCTCCTTGACAGAATTGATATTCAGGTTGAGGTGACGGGCGTGAATTACAGCGATTTAAGCTCGGGAAAAAAGGGCGAAACAAGCGCAGAAATAAAAAAGCGTGTTAATAAAACACGCAAAATTCAGCTTGAACGGTATAAGGGACTTAATATTTATTCCAATTCTCAGCTTACCGCCGGTATGCTCGACGAATTCTGCAAAATAGGCAAAGCGGAAAACGAGCTTTTAAAAAACGCATTCAACAGTCTCGGATTAAGCGCACGTGCGCACAGCAGAATACTTAAGGTCGCACGCACAATCGCCGACCTTGAGGAATCGGAAAATATCACCGTTTCGCATATCGCCGAGGCGATACAGTACAGGAGTTTAGACCGAAAATTTTTCGAGTAAATGACAAAAAAAGTCCATACCGCAAAATGCAATAATATAAATTGCTTTTTGCTACGAACAAACAAAAACCTCGGAGTATTTATATACGCCGTCGGGCTTGATTTGTCCGTTCTGAAACATTTTTTCTTATCTGAAATTATTGATTTTAGTGCAAATTAATGCAAACTACACACCGTAGGGCAGGGGCTTGCTCCTGCCGATTTTTTTGCACATTTTTGTGGGACGATGTGGGCATCGTC